>JBBTZR010000029.1:1925-6790 GCA_038078475.1 Patescibacteria group bacterium | reverse complement strand
AAAGAAGCGCAAGATTTAATTGCTGCCGATCCTTCTATGGCCCAGTTGGCGCAAGAAGAAATCAGAAAATTAAAAGAGCAAAAATCAGTCCTAGAAAATTCAGTGAACCGTGAATCGTTAACTGTAAACAATGACAGCTCTACTGTCATCTTGGAGATTCGTGCTGCAGCCGGCGGTGATGAGGCCGGTCTTTTTGCTGCCGATCTTTATCGCATGTATACCAAGTACGCTGCTTCTCAAAAATGGCGAGTCGAAGAGTTAGACAGAAACGAGGGTGATCGTGGCGATATTCGCGAAGTCATCGCCAAAATTTCAGGTCGCGAGGTTTTCAGTAAACTTAAGTGGGAATCGGGAGTCCATCGTGTGCAGCGTGTTCCCAAAACCGAAAGTTCAGGCAGGATTCATACCTCAACCGCCACAGTTGCCGTCTTACCGGAAGTCAGTCCCACAGAAGTCGTGGTCGCCCCTGCCGATATCGAGTTTGAAGCATTTCGTTCCGGAGGCCACGGAGGACAAAACGTCAATAAAGTCTCGACTGCTGTACGCATTAAACACATACCCACCGGCATAGTAGTCAAATCTCAAACCGAAAGATCGCAGGCTCAAAATCGCGAACTTGCCATGCAGATTTTAAGGGTAAAAATTTACCAGCTGGAAGAAGAAAAAAATAAATCAGAAATTTCCGGCCAACGTGCAGAACTAGTCGGGACTGGTGATCGCAGCGAAAAAATCCGCACCTACAATTTTCCGCAGGACAGAGTAACAGATCACCGAATTGCTAAATCGTGGAAAAATTTAGGTTCTATCCTTGACGGCAATATAGAAAAAATAATAGATTCCTTTGGACCTAATTGACAAATATTCTTATCTCGGCCTCTTTGTAATTCTCTTCGTGGAAGAAACCGGTATCCCCCTACCAATTCCCGGAGATCTATTTATCGCTGCAACATCAGCGCTGCCAAACTCAAACTACATTTTAATAGTCTCAACTGTCACCGTCGCCACAATCTTGGGATCAACAATTTTATTTACTTTGGCCAAAAAATTCGGCCACAAACTTCTTCTTAAATACGGCAAATACATCAAGATTACTCCCGACAAAACTAAAAAAGTCGAAAAGTGGTTTGATAAATATGGTGGAGCAGCCATTGTTATTGGCCGACTAATCCCCGGCCTAAGAACCATAACCCCTTTTACTGCCGGTCTATTTGACGTTTCTTATAAAACATTCTGGGTATACACAGCAATCGCCGCCTTCATCTGGGCAAATATCTACTTTGTTATCGGGAAGTTTTTTGGAGAGGTATTAACAAAGCTTTTAAGTTTGTTCTCTTAACCATCACCTTGTCAAACTACTCTGTCGGGGCTTCCTCGAGTTTTGCCGCCAGATCAATAGTCTTTCCATCGCGAAATACACGCACGCGAAGCGCGTCTCCTACCTTTTTAGTCCTAATAATCACGGCCAAACTATTTTCCTCTGTCAGTTTTTCGCCATCAAGATGCGTAATAATATCGCCAACCTTAATTCCGCTATCAGCAGCAGCAGAATCGGCAATCACTTCGCGAACCAACTCCCCTTCCGGAACTTCATTTAAGAGTGCTACGTCGCGAGATATGTGGGTGTAGCGAATCCCCAAAAGCGGCCTTGAAATTTTACCGCCGGAAGCTTGGAAATCGTCAATCAACTGTTTGGCAATATTAACCTTAATTGCAAAACCGATATTTTCGGCAGAAGCAACGGCAGTATTGATGCCTATTACTTGGCCAGCGGTATTAACCAATGGTCCACCGGAATTTCCCGGATTGATAGCTGCATCCGTTTGAATTAGATCCTCAAGCCGCTCGGCAATTCCGGTTGACGGATCAACAGGCGCCACCCCTCGGCCCAACCCCGAAACCACTCCAGTTGTCACCGTATTCTCAAAACGCCCCAAAGCATTTCCGATAGCTATTACTTTTTGCCCAACTTTAAGCTTGTCGCTATCACCCATCTCCACCGGTTTAAGATCACCAGCATCCACCTTGACGAGTGCCAAATCATTAAAAGGGTCAAGATTTATCTCGACAATCTCCAGTTTTTTCTCGTTGCCACCATTATCTCTGATAATCGCTATATATTTTTCGCGAGTATTAGCAACAACATGTTTGTTGGTCAAGATTAGCCCATCCCCGGAAACCACAAACCCTGTCCCGATCCCCGACTGTCTATCCCGCTGCGGCAGACCGAAAAACGGATCGAGCATCTGTCGACTCTCAACCGCTATTGAAACAACCGATGGTGAAACTTTTTCGACTACATCGATTACCACTGACTCTTCCTCAACAATGACTTGTCGCTGTTCTGTCGTCGCATCTTCCAGTTTTCTGGTGGGTATCTCGCGGCCAAAAAACCTAAAAACCCCAACGACCGAGACAACCCATAAGGCTACGACCAAAAGAACTAGAGTCAATTTTTTGAATTTAAAAATTTCAATAAACAAAGTTTTTCTTCGAAAAAACATTATTTCGAGTCTTCGAGAAATAAGCTCTCTTACTTTAACAACTCCGCCAGTGCTCGGTCCAACTGCGGGTCACGTCCGGAGGCAATATCATCGCTTGAACGCTCGACTATTATATCAGGAGTAATGCCCTCACCATTTATTGAAGTACCGTTCGGGGTTAACCACTTGGCAACAGTTATATGTAGTCCTGATCCCCCATCAAGATCAACCGCATCCTGCACTGTTCCTTTACCAAAAGTTAGCTCGCCCACAACCTTGCCCCGGCGATTATCGGCAATTGCCCCGGCAAAAATTTCCGAGGCCGAAGCCGACCCGTCATTGACTAAAACGACTATTGGAATCGACAAGAGTTCTCCACGATGATCGGCTGACAACGACCTAACTGTACCGTCTGCAAATTCCTGCTTGACAATCGTACCGGTTATAAATTCCGAGCCCAAATGCACTGCACTTGTTAAAAGACCTCCGGGATTGTTTCTCATGTCAACTATAACTCCCACGGCTTTTTCCAATTGCAGCCGATTGACCGTCGAGTCCCATTCAGAGTCTGTCGTATCTCCAAACCTAGAAACGCGAACTATTGCCACCCGACCGCGATCTGTATCTTTAAATTCAACATCGACAGACTTGACGGTAATCTTTTCTCTGGCAATCTCCACCTCATAAGGTTTATCCTCGCCCTCATGCTGCAGGATCAGCTTAACCTTTGTGCCAGCCTGGCCTCTTATCAAATCGACAGCTTCCGGTAGGGTTAAATCAAAAGTTTCGCGGCTGTCTATCTTTAAAATTAGATCTTTGGGAAAAATCCCCGCCTTCTCCGCTGGCGTGCCTGCAAGAGGAGCAATGACTACCAATCGCTTCTCTTTGTTAAAACCAATTTGAATACCCACCCCTTCATAAGAACCTGCCAATTCCGCCTTCACCGCCTGATTCTGCTTGGGATCTAAAAACGCCGTGTATGGATCACCTAGGGATCGAACCGCACCGGAAATTGCCCCATATAGAAGTTTTTGGGAATCGATGGCGGTTTTATCCAAATACTTTTCCGGTAAAGTTTCCATAACTTTCCACAAGAGAGAGAAGTCAACAGTTTGATCTTGGGGAGGAATTCTATTTTCAAAGGTAATCTTGGGAACAAAATCGCGGCGCTCTATCTCGATCTTTTTCTGCCCGACGACAAAGCCTATGGCAAAAAAGATAACCGCGACCACTGCAAATTGGATTACAAATGAGAGGATGCCTGAAGAGTAATTCTGGCTATCTTGATTTTTCTGTAGTGGGAAAATGGGCATCCGGATAATTTTAAATTTGAAATTTATTATTAGGTTTGACTAAATGGCAAGAAGGCCATTATTCTAGCCCTTGAAATAGCGCGTCTTACCTGCCTTTGGTGCTTGGCACAAACCCCAGTTCGCACTCGCCCTAAAATTTTACCACGTTCGGAGATATAACGCCGCAGGAACATCACATCTTTATAGTCCACTTGGCTATTTGTGGCGCAAAGTGGACAATTTTTCGCGCTTCTTGGTTTTCCTCTTGTTGGTCTTAGCATATTCTTCCCTCAAATTTAAAAATCGACTAAGACTTGCTAACACTAAAATTTAGCGTTAGTCGTTCGTCCTTAGTCGTTTAGCACCTCTAAAATGGCAGATCCGACAAATCTACATCTTCCTCGGCCACTTCAACTACCTCGGACTTTTTCTCTGACTTCTTCTCTCGTGCGCCGGTGGACTTTTTGGATACTTCTTTTTGCTCGCTCGCACTCTTCTCGACCGGTTCGGAGGTTGGTGGAATTTTTGCTAAATCCTGCTCGCCCGCTGCTTCAAAATCGCGCCTCGAATCGAGTATACGCATGTCGTCAATCACTACTTCTGTAGTCTGACGTGTCACCCCGTCAGGAGTTTCCCAGCTTCTTGTCTGGAGTCTTCCTTCAACGTAAACTTTACGCCCCTTAGTCAAAAGTTGAGAACAAAGCTCCCCGAGCTTATTCCAGGCCACAATCCTCGTAAATTCGGCCTCCTCTTTCTTGGTGCCGTCGGAGGACACATATGTTCTGTTAGTAGCGATGCCAAACGTACAAACGGCAGCACCAGAGGGTGTATATCTCAGCTCTGGATCGCGGGTTAAATTACCTATCAGGAGAACCTTGTTTAAGGAAGCGCGACTACCCATCTAAGTTGACTTACCCGTCCATTAGCCTATCGCGAAGGGGGGTTAATTGTCAACTACTTTTTGAGAGCAGTTTTTACTTTTACTTTTACTTTTGATTTTGTTCTTTTCTTGTCACCCTCTGTTTTCGGCCCAGTTGCCTTGCCTGTTTCTTCTATCTCTTCTCTCGCTTCGACTTTCAGACTCTTGGACTCG
>JBBTZR010000029.1:0-1825 GCA_038078475.1 Patescibacteria group bacterium | reverse complement strand
TGTCGACAACGGAGAGTATCGCCTCACTATCGACTTTTGGGTTTCCAATAATCATGAGTTCGTACATGGCAGGAAATGATATCAAACGCTAAACTTAAACTCAACTACCAGGCCATCGACAACTTTCTCATCCCGACCGCAAGTTTTGATAAGTCCCGATGCCCGGGCTGCTAACCATGAACCTACTTCGGTCAGTTTTTGCCAATCACAGACCTCGGCCGCAATAAACCCGCGCTCCATATCGGAATGCACAATGCCTGCTACCTCAATCATCTCTGTCCCTGCCTTAACCGGCCAAGCCTGAACCATTTTACCGCCCGCAATTGTGAAAAAGGTAATTAAATTTAGAAGTTGATAAGATTTGCCTATCACCTGTTCAAGTCCCAACTTTTCTACACCTAGCGCTTTTTGATATTGCTTTTGCTCTGCATCTGATAAATCAGCAAGCTCGAATTCTAACTTCGCGCAAACTTTAATATAAGCAAAAGGCAGATTAAAATCTCTATTTATTTCACTCTCCGCAACATTCAAAACATAAATGGCAGGCTTTTTTATTCCACCAAGTTCAAGCTCAAGATTGACAATCTCAACGTCCCGATTCGGATCTATATCACCCATAACATGCGGGATTACTTGTCCTGAGGCAGTCGTTGGATCAAATGCCCGAACCACATGTAAAATGGCGTCAACCTCACGAATGTGGGCCAAAAATTGATTACCTAGTCCTTCACCCTGATGGGCACCTTTTATTAAACCGGCAATATCGATGAATTTAATGGCGGCCGGTACTACTTTCGGTTTATCCGTCCTGAGCGAAGTCGTACTTCGATTCCACTCAGTACGACCCTGAGTGTTAACCGAATGGGTCGAAGGATTTCCACTGATAACTTCTGCAAGTTTATCCAGCCTTTCATCTGGAACCTCCACCACCCCCACATTAGGCTCAATTGTGGTGTACGGATATTCCGCCACCTGTGCAATCTGCTTTTTCAAAAGTGCATTAAATAAAGTCGATTTTCCACTATTTGGTAATCCAACTATCCCACACGAGACTGACATGGGGGAATTATACAGCTTATTATCTTTGGAATTTTTTAAGAAGTGTTCCCGTGCTTTAAAAAGTGTAAAATACCTTCGCCGTAAGCTGGAAAAACCGAAACAGTCAATATGGCCCCTGAAAGACAAGACCTAGCCGAACCTTCCACGACAATCCAGCTGTGGGAATTAACCAAGCCAATGGATCCCCGATATGCTGCTATCTACCTGGAGCTTCTCCAAAAAACAGTCGCAATTCCCAAAATTGAGCGATTTGAGAATCCTTTCTTAAGGCCCAAAAAAAGCGGCGGAGCGCGAACAATAGTTCCGGCTGCAGAACCTCTAAGGACTATCCAATATTCTTTATCTCGATGGATTAGAAACAATCTCCCACAAGGGAAAGATTATTGTTACACAGGGCTTGGAGTAAAAGCTGCCCTGGAAGCTCACAGACAAAATTCTTATGCCCTCGTATGTGATCTAAAAAATGCTTTCGACCAGGTAACAGCAGAAAAAATCAACCATTGGTTTGGGTTCTACAAGCCTGAACTTAAGGGAGAACCCCTCAGTCTTATGGTCGATCTTCTTACTTTCGAGGATCGAGCTCCTCAAGGTTGCGTTTCATCTGCCTATGCCTATAACGTCGTCGTCTCGGAAATGGATCATCATTTAGGCATCATCGCTCCCCAACTTGGAATAGATAACTGGACTCGCTATAGCGATAACCTTTGCTTTTCTGCAAAAGGTGAGTTTGACACTAAGGGGCTTGAAGCGCAAGTGAAAAGAGTCA
>JBBTZR010000028.1:0-2526 GCA_038078475.1 Patescibacteria group bacterium | reverse complement strand
TTTTGCCGGATTCCAGCCACAAGACTTCACCGGATTGGGCTAAGAAATTGTTATTAAGTTCTCGATTGATAACGGTTAAAGTGCCCTCGCGCAAGCTAACTTTTTCGACGTACGTGGCCTCACCCGCTGCGATCTTGACTAAGTACTCGCGAGCCCTGAGTTGATCTGAGGAATAAGGGGTTTTACCGATATGCTTGCCATCTAAAAAGACTGAGGCTTCGGGAGTTGAGGTGATTTGCAGGGCGGCAGGTTTGTTTGTGCCTATGACGGTGCAAGCAGAGAGAAGCGTAACAAGTAACAAGAGACAAGTAACCAGTGACAAAAGCTCAAACTTGCTGGCAAATACTTTTTGCGTGTTGCGTGTTGCGTGTTGCATTCCAAAAGGCATTGCCTCTAAATTACCATTTTCTCGCTTAAGGTTCCACCTTTCGCCTTCTTTACTGGATCCCGCATCAAGTGCGGGATGACAACGGTGGTGTGACTACTATGGGTTAGTCTGTACACTTGACATTTTAGTTAGTTTTTGGTAGTATATGCCTTTGTAAATCCCCACTATGGGCCAATAGCCCATACTCCCAGAAATAATTTTCCTATTGGGTTATCGTGGGGAAAAGAAACATGACCAAGATACGAAAACTTGAACTAAAACTAATTAGATTTGAGAATGTATATAAGAACCTCTTGGCTCCTATCCTCGAGGCTGAAGTCCGTGAGCTTGCCCGCGCCACGTTTATCTTTACCCAATTACAGCTTAAGATCAGACCACGTTTGAGACTAATTACTAAGGCATTGCCTGTTCTTGCCTTGATCTATTTAGCTTCAAGCACGGCTGTTGCCTACCTCAAGCCTCGCGAGGCTGAGATTAAGATCAACGGCCAGCCTGTTTTGGTAGCTCAAGAGAATCTCGAGGCCAAGACTGAGGGTGACGAGGGTATTTCCCAGGCTATTTCTACTAAGCGTTCGCCTTTTGAGTTTAACAAGCCGGTTGACGGCTACCTTTCCCAAGGCTATAGATCCTACCATCGAGCTCACGACATAGCTACAGCATATGGCGCCGCAATTCACCCTGTTGGTTCAGGCGTGGTTGAGTACGCTGGATTCACTTCTGACGGCAAGGGTAACATGGTCGTGGTTGACCATGGAGACAGTCTTAAGTCACTCTACGCCCACATGGGTAAAATTCAAGTTGGTGTGGGTAACTTGGTGAGCTCAAAAACGATAATTGGGACCGTTGGTCTCTCAGGTAGAACCACTGGTGCGCACGTCCACTTGGAGATTCATGATAAGGGGGTGGCAGTAAATCCAGATAACCTACTGCCGCAAGCTACGGTGCCAGAGATCGAAGCCGAGGAGCTTCCTCCTCTGACTCTTGGTCCAATTTATCGGTAAGCTCTTCTATTAATACTTTGAAGGCTACAGGATTGCCTACGTGCTCAATGACAATCTCTCGCTGGTCAAAACCGGCTGTAATGATTACTAAGTGGCCAGTGTTAAATAGATAACGCTGGGCAAAAGACTGCTCGATGGTGACGTGGGTAATAGCCGAAAGAGGCGCCGTGACGATTTTTCTGGAGAATATGCCTCTGATTATCAAAAAGCGGCGGGTAGTTAAGATGTAGTGATATGATTGGCGCATACGAATAAGGTGGCTGAGTTTAGGTATACCAATAAAAATCAGGGCCAGTGGGAAAAGTATTAAAAAGTTTATCCAAAAGTAGCGATCACCGACTGAGGTAACAATAATGGGTTCCTCATCGCGCCCCAGGAACTTTTGAAGCTTCTTTTTTTGATGTTTGGAGGGTCTTTTGAAAGCCATCTAATGAATGTAGGACATGGTCCCACATCCAGTTTATCATGGTATATTACTTATGTGGAACAATCTCTCCTGGGGAAAATTCTGGCTAAAATCTCACTGGCGATTATTATTGTTGCTCTTTTGGATTTACTCTATCTGAACTGGCTGGTTCTCTCTCACAAAAGTGTCAAAAAAGAGACTGTCGCGGCTTCGCCAACACTGGAGACTGATGTGGCTTCCCCTAGCCCAACGCCCTCCTCCGCTGAAGTCTTCGACCCTGAGGCTCAGACCCGAAGGGCTACGGAGGGAAAGCCTGCTGAGGAAGCTAAAACTGTTGAGACCAAGACGGTAGTTACGAAAGAAACCCAAACTATTGTGCAAACAGCGCAGAAGGAGATTTTCATCCCCATGGGTTCAGGATCCACTAAAAGTCATGATTTTGCAGACTTAACCAGTACAGATGTGACAATTGACACCTCCAAATATGCCAATATCCAGTCTGTGGTTTTCGAGACCTCGATCTGGGTTGAGGGAGGTAACGGAGCCGCTTACGCTCAGTTGTATAATGTCTCTGATAAGACTGGGTATATTGAGAGTCAGGTTTCGAACAATATAGGCACGGCAGTTGTTAAAGTTTCCGGGAACTTGCCACTGCCGGTCGGGCAAAAAACCTACAGAGTTCGCGCCAAAACTGATATTGTGGAGTTTGCAGCACATGTTAGTAATGCGAG
>JBBTZR010000027.1:2689-32609 GCA_038078475.1 Patescibacteria group bacterium | reverse complement strand
TTTTGACTAGCCGAGTATATCAGCCTTCGCCTTCGGCGAACCTGATATATCAGAGGAGTGCCCTCATCCGCCAATTGGTGGATGAGGCGACCTGCTGATATAATTTAAACGTATGCCCGGCGAAAGAGGGGAACCGGTCCTTCAGATAGGCCTTGAAACAGGCAGCAGAACTCTTGCCAGGAGAAAACGCAGACCTGTGCAAATCTCTGATTATGAGAGATCAAATAGAGTAAGCAGGTGGTGGTATGAGAGAGCAATGGAACCTTTTCTTTCAGGAGCTTTAATCTGGAGGGAGGATCAAGGTGTTTCAATGGCCCAGGAAGCGCACCTCAACGTTGAAAGCGGTTCTCTTGCCATGAGTATGACGGAAGTGGAAGAGAGTTTAAGGAAAACTTTTAGAACTGCCCAAGGAATGGCGATAAGAGCTACCGATTTAGTCCAACGTTTAAAAAATGAATCTAGAATCATCGAAAATAGACTAGGTAATCCAAGTTGGGTTAAAAAGTACCTATTATGGAATGTTGAACTTCTAGCACAAGAGTACCACCTAAATAAAAAAACAACGCGCAACCTCATAGACTTCGCACAAGCCCAGCAGTACCTGCTTTAATCAACCTTAACTAGTCCTAGCGGAGTTTTGCCTTCAAAAACATCAATAATATTTTGGGCTGCAATTCGCGCCATCGCCTCGCGAGTTTCAAAGGTAGCCGATGCAATGTGAGGAGTCAAAATTACCTTCGAAGAAGTCACAAGTTCCCTAGAAACAAGCGGTTCCCTCTCAAAAACGTCCAGTCCGGCGGCGGCAATTTCGTCGTTCTCAAGAGCCCAGACTAAAGCTTTTTCATCAACTATTGCGCCTCTTGAGGTATTGATAAGTATTGCCGTATTTTTCATAAGCTTAAGCTCCTTCTTACCAATCAAGTGAACTGTTGCTAGTGTCAGTGGTACATGAAGTGTTACCACGTCTGTTTCCTTAAGCAAATGCGTGAAAGTTACCGCACGTGCCTCGGTTAACATTTCAAAATCTTCGGATCTGACAATATCATGATAAAGAATTTTCATTTTGTAGCCGTTAGCAGCTATATAACCCACGTGTGTTCCAATTCGTCCTAAGCCAATAATCCCAATTGTCATCCCCCACAACTGATTTGATAAAAACATCATTGGATCCCACTGTCCATATTTTCCAAGCCGCACAAATCTATCAGCTTCCAAGAGTCTTTTTTTAAGAGCTAGAATCAAAGCAAAAGTATGTTCCGCAACCGATTCCCCTGCAACTGCCGGAGTATTTGTCACCGCAATACCCCGATGTTTTGCGCTCATTACATCTATATTATCAACTCCAACCGCATAATTGGAGATAATTTTTAATTTTCCCGAAGACGCGGCAATAATTTCCTCGCTTATCTTATCAGTCATCATCGTTAATACTCCATCATACTCACCAAAAACATCAATCAACTGTTGTTTTGTCAAATTTTTAGCCTGACCGTTTACCACAACCTTGAACCCTTTTTTGGAAAGCATTCTACGGGCCAAATCCGGAATTTTTCTGGTGATGTAAATGCTTCCCATAATTAAAATTTACTAGCCACGAGTTCAGGGACCGTCTGCCTGTGTCTTAAAAGTTCTTCCTTATCCAGTAGTCCCTTTTGAGGACCTACCTCTTGTATAACATGAGACGCATTAATTGCGCCCCAAATCATTGCCTCCTCCAGACCTTCACCGTTCGCCAAAGCTGCAATAAGCCCCGCTGAGTAGGCATCGCCGGCACCGGTTTTTTCGACAATTTGTGTTGGAAAAATAAAAGCGCGAAGATTCTTTTGGGAATCAGTGGCATATGAGCCGCTAGCTCCATCTGTCACCACCACAATTTTGGGCCCGAGAAGTGTTAGCCTTGACAAAACGTCACCCGGTTCGACTCGTTCTGCCGGATCAATCCCCAAAATCTTCTTTGCCTCCTCCATGTTGACTATCAGAAGTTCACATTTCTCTAAGAGTTTTGGGAATCTTTTTATACCGGCTTTTAGCTGATACGTTCCTGGGCCGAAGACCAATTTTGCCCTAGTTTTTTCAACATAGCGAGTCACCTCATCCATGATATTTGAGTTCGTAAAGGTCTCTGCCATTGAAGTTAGATAAACCCATTTTGAGGAAGCCAGGTCCGGCAGTTTATAAAACCAGTCCTGATGATAAACAAAAATCGTCCGCTCTCCGGCAAAGGTTAAAACTACCGAAAGATTGGAGTTTTTGCCCGCATTAACCTTTACATAATCCTGGGAAATTCCTGCCCTCTCAAGAGCAAGTTTAATGGATTCTCCTTGATCATCGTCGCCAAGATTGGTGTAGATTGCGCTCGCGAGTCCCAGTTTGACAGCGCCGACTGCCACATTGGCCGCGTTTCCAGCGACGCTATAAGCAATGCTATCTACCGGAATTTTGCTTCCATATTCGACGCAAATCCTACACGTTTCTCGGTTAATATCACATTCGACCGTCGCATCATGAATCTTGATAAATGTATCAATTGTCGAATCGCCAATCGTGATCAAATCAAAAGTATTCGTAGAAAAATTTTGTTTATTCACAGAAAAGCTTTGCTTAATTCGAGTATCGCGAGAATCAAGGTTCTGAGCGTAGCTCAGGTTCTTATTCGTAGAAAAGCTTTGCTTATTCGTAGAAAAGCTTTGCTTATTTTCCATGGGGCAGTGTAAAACTCATATCGAAAAAGGGCCTCTGTGCTTGTGTTCTTCCTCAGAAATTCGCGCCTCAAGCTCCACAATTGCCGCTATTGCCTTTTCCGGCTTATTAACAACCTTAAAAACCTGTCTTTCCTCCGGTCTAATATACATACTTTTGGTAAAAGCAAAAATAATCTCATGCCAAAAGTCCCCATATAAAATTAAAGGTTTGTGGTGCCCATAATAAAGTCTTGCCAAACCCCAGGCCATCGCAAATTCAGAAATAGTCCCGGTTCCTCCATTAAAGAGTATAAAAGTCTGTCCAACCTCCAACAGTTTCAGGGTTCTTGTAACGTAGTTATCTTCGACAATAAGTTCATCGACAGGATTGCTCTCGTCTCTGCCTTCAAATAACATCAAATCTTTTGGATAAAACGTGATACCAATTGTTTTGCCTCCCGCGCTTTTGGCTCCTAGTGTTGCCGCTTTCATCACACCCGGGCCTGCACCATTAACAACAATATACCCCTTCTGCGCACAAAGCTTGGCAACCTCAAAAGCTGACTTAAAAAGATCGTCGCCTTCCTTGGCATCGTCATACCCCAAAAAGGTAACCCGTTCAATTTTGGGCATCCTAACTCAATTTAATCATATTTCGCGCACTTTATCCTCGCTATGCTGCCAATTTGGACATCTTCTCGTAAGCAACTCTAAAATCGGGCGCATTGTAAAGAGCGCTACTTGACACCAAAAAATCTGCACCAGAGTGCGCCAGTTTACGCGCGTTTTGGTAATCAACCCCAATATCAATCTCTACCGGAAGCTCCCGATTAAGATTCTTAGCTTGTTTGATTCGAGCATACGTAGCCTCACTTAGTTTTTGGCCGGAATATCCGGGTCTCCCTGTTAAGAGGAGCAAGAGATCAATATCGTCAAAAAAGTGCCCAGCTGCCGCTACCGGTGTTTCAGGATTTAAAGAAAGGCCCACCTGCTTGCCGAATTTTCTAATTGTGTAAATTACATTAGCAACGTCTCCGGGTATTTCAAATGGGAAAATTATGCGAGACACATACTCAAGTCGAGAGAGATCATCAGTGTAATTTATTGGGTAGACAACCATCAGCTGAACTTCAAGCATACATGCAGGTGGATATTTAGCAATAACATGAGCGCCGACAGTAATGTTTGGCGAGAATTTTCCGTCCACCAAATCAATCTGAACTAAATCTGCTACATGCTCGGCGCGTGCCAATCTCTTTTCATAATCTTGCTCATTGTTAGTCAAAATTCCCGGAACTATGATAGCCATACAGGCGACTGCCCTCGAGGATAAACCTCGTTTAGAGTATATTGTTCTTCTTGCTGCGGAATCATTATCTCCGCACCCGTCTTACTCTTTAAGGCTCGTGACAGAGCAAGTGACTGATCAGTCTCGCCATGCACTAAAAAGACTTTTCTGACTCCATCTATCCCACTTATCCACTCCACAATTTGCGGCGCATCCGCATGCGCACTATATGATGAGATAGCACGAACCGCAGCTGCCACCTCATAGCGCTTGCCGAAAATCTTGATTGTTTTCTCTCCATCCAAAAGTCGCCTGCCTAAAGTTCCTTTCGCTTGGTAACCCACAATAAGAAGTGTATTTTTAGGATCACCAATATAATTTTGCAAATGGTAAAGGATTCTTCCACCATTCATCATCCCCGATCCGGCAATTATTATCTTGGGGCTGGGTGCAAGATCAATTTGTTGCGATTCATGAGCGGTTGACGTTATCCTAAGCCTCGCGAGCCCAAATATGTCTCGGCTCTTGTGGATTTTTGTTAGTTCTTTATTTAAATATTCGGGATATTTGTCAAAGACCCTCGTTACCTTTTGAGCCAAAGGGCTATCCAGATAAAATGTTGGGATTTCACAGTTAAACTCTGTGCAGAAATGCTCAATATCATGTAAAAGTTCTTGGGTTCTCTCAACTGCAAATGTCGGGATCAAAAGTACCCCATTTTGAGCAGTAGTTGAATTTATTATTTGTGTCAGCACCTCATGCCTCTTGGCAGAATCTTCATGGATTCTACCTCCATACGTGCTCTCGCAAATGACATAGTCTGCCTCGTTAATTTTTGCTGGTGGCGGCAGTAGTTCAGATGGAGTGTTACCTAAATCACTTGTGTAAACAAGAGTCTTTTCCTCAACCCTCAAAACGGCGATCGCAGAACCCAAAATATGGCCAGCATTTTTAAGATTTAGCACAAATCTTGGTACTATTTCAATTTGCTCATCCAAGTGGTAAGTTTCAAAAAGCTGCATGGCGACAGCGATATCTTCGTCCAAGTATAAAGGCGGGTGATTATCCTTCTTTGCCTCCTCACGCATTAGCTTGGCATTGTCTTCCATGACCAAATATGCAAGTTCCTTTGTGGGGGCAGTACAGTAAATTCTGCCGCGAAAGCCTTCCCTTACAAGCTTAGGAATTCGACCAACATGATCAAGATGTGCGTGACAGACTACCAGGGCATCGATAAGCTTAGGTTCGAATGCAAAAGGAGCATAATTTCGCTCCTCTGCCTCTTTTGACCCCTGAAAAAATCCGCAATCAAGAAGGATTTTTTTGCCGAGGGCCTCCACTAAGATGCTGGCACCGGTTACCTCTCTCGCCGCTCCCAAAAAAGTTAAGCGCATAATTTTAGTATATATCTTACTCGTCTCGCGAGCGATATTTTTTCTAAAAAATAGGCAATAGAGTTAAAAGTTAAGAGTTAAGAGAAGAAGTTGAAGCAATTCCCAAGGCCTCGTCAATCCTTGGCCGGTCAAATCCAAGAATAGTCACTCTTTGTCCATCATCACGATCGATAACCGTAAAAGGCACACCCATTTGTCCGGAAATCTCAATCATTTTCTGCGCTTCCTCTGGGTTTTCATCAACTAAAATTTCCAGATACTGAACATTTTTTTCTTGAAAATAGTCCTTCTGAATCTTGCAAAACGGGCAAGTTCTGGTTGTATACAGTGTAATCTTAGACATCGTCGTCGCGTTCAAATTGAAAGTCAAACGGAAGATTTATTAACTTTTCTGAGCGACCAAACCGCCAATCAGCTATATCACTATTCTTAAACGACCTTACTTCATCGCAAAGCTTACATTTTCCTGACGAAGTAAGCCCATTAGCGGATTCAATAATCCAATGGTGCGGCCGGGTCATTTCCGGATCACAGTATGAACGCTGCTTACTGCGCTCACCCTCAAGTTCAACACCTACGGCTACCTCAACCATACATCTAGTATAGTACCTTTGACCAAAAATATCAGCCACAAGATCCTGTATGCTAAAAGCATGATGGGGAAGTTTATTGTGGAGTAGAAAAATGCCACGGGAGCCCGAAGAGTCAGTGTGGCGCCAAGGGGACTCGAACCCCTGTTAGCAGATTGAAAGCCTGCCGTCCTAACCACTAGACGATGGCGCCATATTTACCAAGAAATTTTACCAAAAAAAACTACACTCGACAAATACTGATATCGAGCATTGGCCCAGTCCGAAAGAAGAGATCAAGCTACTTTCTAAATCTGGCAACTACTGCCTCAAGCAAAGTCTTAGCCACGCCCTGACCACCTAGACCAAAAGCCAGTCCTCCGGCAATAGCAAGCATCGCCACAAGACCAGCAAAAAGAATCCTCAAAAGCTCTTGTGCCACTCCAAGCTGGTGCAAAACTAAAAAGCCGACAAAAGTTGTAATCGACCATTGAGCTACAAAAGCTACGGTATGAGCCAAATGAGTCCCCAAGTGTCTGGCAGCACTGTAAGCAATCCTGAAGGCTAACTTAGCAAAAACCAAGCCGACAATAGCCAGAACAACCGCAACTATTACATTTGGGATGTACAAGACGACCCGGTTCAAAACCGAATTCAAAGCACCAAGACCCCATGCCGAAAATGTCGGAATTAGAAATACAACTATAATCGACCACCTGGCAATCTCAGCCAGAATCTCCGACCACTCAAGTTCGTGCCCGTCAACGCGCGTAATGCCATACTTAGCCAAGTATTTCTCGACCTGTATAGCCTTCAAAACTCCCATTACTACCCGATAAACTACTGCTGCAATTACCAGGCCGATTACCAGAACTATTACTCCTCCTACGAGAGATGGAATGAAATTTACGAAGTTTGCAACAGCGTTTAAAACCACAGAAGAGACGGCAATCGAAAGATCCTCCATGCTCATCTTCTTCTCACCCCCCTTCGCTTAAAATTTCCCACTAATTCTAGTTAATTACCTTAGCGTGAAAAAATCAAGTAAATGCTGTGCTGGAAGTTGATGGGTACGGCCAAAATTAGGTATAATTTGACATTCAGGGGGGGTATAGCTCAATTGGCAGAGCAATCGCCTTTTAAGCGATTGGTTCAGGGTTCGAGTCCCTGTGCCCCCACCAATTTTGTCTCCCTTATACTCTATCCTCTATAATTTAGAAGAAATTACATGAGCGAAGCGAATATAATCTATGCACTAATTTATGAATTGGGTTGATTTTATTGTTCTTATTGTTGTTTTCTTCTTTGCCCAAGAAGGGTTACAAAGAGGTCTATTTGTTCAACTCTTCGACTTATTAGGATTTAGTGTAGCACTTCTCGCCTCATTAAATTTTTATCCCCTGGGAGCAGATTTATTGGTCAAACTATTCGACCTACCTAAAATTGCTGCCAATCCGATCGGATTTCTCATAATTTGGCTTATTGCCGAAACCATATTTTTTACTACCCTCTCACCGCTTTTTAGAAAAATAGTTATACCTCGCCTGCAAAGTCCTGCCAATAAATTCCTTGGTTTCATACCGGGAATTTTTAATGCGCTCCTTTTTACAGCCTTCATCCTGTTGTTTGTCGCTTCGATTCCCATAAGACCCGATATTAAAAAGGATATCTATGATTCGAAAGTCGGAGCCTTTCTCATTGAATCCGCTTCCATTGCGGAAAAACCATTCAGGAGTATCTTCGGCCCCATTGCTAAACAAAGTCTAACCTTCTTAACAATTACTCCGGAAGAAAAAGGCACGATCGATCTCGAGTTCACCCAAACTGAATATACAATCGATCTCCAGAGTGAACAACAGATGCTTGCTAGAGTTAACGAAGAAAGAGCCGAAGCCAGCGTAAAAGCCTTAGAATTTGACAGTCGGCTTGTCGAAGTTGCCAGAGCTCACAGCCGCGACATGTTCGAGCGGGGATATTTTTCCCATTTTTCTCCGGAGGGAGAAGATGTCGGCGATAGACTGGAGAGTGCAGGCATATATTACACTTTCGCCGGAGAGAACTTGGCGCTTGCCCCTAATGTCGATCGCGCCCACACAGGACTAATGAATAGCCCAGGCCACCGTCGAAATATCCTCGACCCAGCGTTTGCCAAAGTTGGCATTGGTGTTATCGATGGTGGAGTCTACGGCAAGATGATAACTCAAGTATTTACGAATTAGGTCGTCGTGATTGCTTTATACGCTGCAGCAGCCCATCCTTGAGGTTTCTGGCCAGTTGCATAGGGCTAGGGAGAAGATTTATTGATTAAAGTTAAATTTAAAATCGAAGCGGGGCGAATAGACCAAAAACCAAACTTCTTCCTAATTTCGAAAGTGGCTTCTTGCAAATCTTTACTCCCAAGAAGTGACAATTGAGAAGAAACAGGCGCGAGGTGAGAAATAGTAATTCCTAGCAGTCTTAAAGGAGTAATTTGATTCCATGCTTCCAAAAGCAATTTTTTAGCAAAATATAGAATTTGGTCAGCAGTTGAAATAGCCGTTCTCAAAACTCTCTGGTGAGACCATGTTTTAAAATCCTTATCCCTTAAAGTTAAGATTAGACAATAACCTTCTACTTGCTCCGCAAGTATCGTTGCTACCACTTTTTCTGATAAATAAACTAAATTTTTAACCAAGTAGTCATAGTCTCTCGAGTCTACAGGGAAGGTGGTTGATCTGCTAACCGATTTGGCAGGTCGCGGCGGTGCTATCTTAGTTGATCCAAGACCATTGGCAGAGTACCAGAGCGTCTCTCCGTATTTACCAAAAATAGAAACCAAAACCCATCTA
Source organism: Patescibacteria group bacterium (assembly GCA_038078475.1). Taxonomy (GTDB): domain Bacteria; phylum Patescibacteriota; class Microgenomatia; order Curtissbacterales; family GWA2-41-24; genus JBBTZR01. The sequence continues at coordinate 23,849 of JBBTZR010000027.1, read as the reverse complement.
TCTACGCGAGCTAGCTCTCCTACGGTTTTAATCCCAAGTCTTGCAAGTTTTGCCGTCGTGGCTGGACCAATTCCGTAAAGTTTAACGCAAGGCAAAGGAGCCAAAAACTCTCTTTCATAACCTGGGCCAACTAGAGTTAATCCGTCAGGTTTTTGAAAATCAGAAGCCACCTTAGCTACTAATTTATTGCTAGCCAAACCAATCGATGCCGTAATACCAATTTCAGATTTAATCTCCCGTTTCATTTTCTGGCAAACCGTGAGCAAATCTTGATATAAATCGCGACACTCGTAAAAAGAGATAAAAACTTCATCGAGCGACAATGGCTCAATGGCAGGGGAATAGCGCGAGATTATGTGATACATTTTGTCGCTAGCTTCCTGATATTTAGCAAAATTGCCGCCAATGATAATAAGCCTTGGACATCGGCGCTTTGCTTCCCAAAGGCTCATACCAGAATGAACCCCATAAGCGCGCGCCTCATAAGAAGCTGCCGAAACTACCCCACGATTACAGTAGTTACCTTGAGGGGTAGCAAAACCAACAACTACTGGCTTACCACGTAGGGAAGGATTATCTCTTTGCTCTACAGAAGCAAAAAAAGCGTCAAGATCTAAGTGTGCAATCATTAAAGCCGCCATCAATAATATCCGAACAAAACCCAAAAATCAATCCCCATTTGCAACTTACCCACAATCCTAGTAACCTAGTAACCCGATAATCTAAGAACCTGACGTATGTTTCCTATCAAAGATCATCACCCCTCTGGCAAATTTCCCTTTGTAAATTTAGGTTTGATTTTTACTAATATCTATATCTTCTTCAAAGAACTGACTGTTATTGATCTGAATTCTTATATAAATACTTACGCCTTAGTTCCTCGAAATGTCGATTTTTCAAGGCCAGAAACTCTGACTGTTTTTATTACTTCGCTGTTTTTACACGCAGGATTTCTGCATATTCTTTCCAACATGTGGTTTTTATGGATATTCGGAGACAATGTTGAAGCCAGGCTTGGGCACGTCAAATACTTGGTCTTTTATCTTTTTTGTGGTATAGCCGCAAGTTTTGGCCAACACATATTTATCTCAAACTCGGCTCTGCCCATGCTTGGCGCCTCGGGAGCGATTGCAGGAGTTCTCGGAGCCTATTTGCATTTCTTCCCAAAAAGCACAATCGACACTTTGATACCCATTTTTGGATTTCCTACCATTATGGCAATTCCGGCCTCTTTTATGCTTATTTACTGGTTTATAACCCAAGCCTTCAGTGGCGCTGCTTCGATAGTCGTGGCCACGGCTTCCGTCGGAGGAGTTGCTTACATTGCCCACGCCGCCGGATTCCTTTCGGGCCTTATCTTTTCACTCTTCTTTACACCTCGAAAGTAAACCTGTTAAATTCAAATAAAAGGATAAGAGTACCAAATAGAAAAGAAACTTCAAAAATCGCGTCGCAATCTTTGACACTAAAAGGGCTCTTGAAGATTTGGCAAGCATCCGACTAACCCAAAATTCATTAGCCGCGAAATTAGAAGAGGTAACCCAAGAATATCCGCATAAATTTTAAGGGGTTTACAATTACCTACGAATATTTGTTAAAATTTAAGATAACACAAAGAAAGGAGGAAAGTTTATGGATCCAGATGATCAAAACCAACCAGGACCACCAGGTAACACTGGCGATACGGGATCAGCAGGAGGCAACGGCGCAACTGATATACCCAGCACTCCGCCTGTCGAACCACCGAAAGAACCGGCAGAAGGTTCTGACGTCGGCCAAGAAGAGTCACCAGAACCGCCAGTTGCTCCTCCGTCGCCTGCACCTTCTGACGAAGGCGGTGACCAAGGACCAGCTGAGGGCTCCCAGAATGCCTAATTAATCCCCATTATGTACTAGGTTGACTTTGGGCAAAAATAATCCCTGCCAGGAACAGAATAGCGTGGACAATTAGTCCATGCTTAGTCTATGCTGTAAATTAGGGTTAAATTTTGACGCTTGCCAATTTTAAAAACAACCTAAAAATAGTCCTTGTTGTCATTTGCTTATCCGTCTATGGAGCGGGAGCATATTTACTAGGCAAATCACAAAACTTAAAAGAACTCATGCGAGTTAAGGGCACCTCAAGCCAAAATCAGCTAAGCTCACCGGTAGAATCACCAGTGCCATTTGCCGATACTCAGTCACATACAATTACACCATCTCATGTCAGATTATGCTCAAATACCGCGAAGGGGTTTGAGCTTGCTTATCCCAAAGATTGGTTTACTACCTACAACCTAGAGGACCAAAAATGTCTATTTTTTGCACCGTACTCCTTTGTCTTACCTGCCGACACGGAAAATTTCCAGGTTCCAATAAGGATTGAGATAGTCACAATCGAAGACTGGCCCACAGTTACAAAGTTTTACGAAAATCCTAATGATTTAGTTAATGTGAGTTTAGTTGAAAACATTCAAATTGATTACTATCCTATTAAAAAAATCACGGCTCAAACTACAGGTAACGGGCAACAAGAAAGGGGACTTGCGAAAATTACCTATCTAATTTCGAGTTATCAAGAAACAAGCTCTCTTATTTTCGCCAGCGGCAAACCAACGGTCTTAACATATACACAACTGACAAAAGACGACGACGCAGGTATTGGAATACAAACTTTAGAGGAGATGATTAAAAGCCTTAAATATTTTTAATGGAGTACCAAAAGAAAAGGCCTCTCTTGCGAGAAGCCCTTTCAAGTTGCCTATCTTGCGATAAGCATCGGTATTTATAATACTTATCAAAAAACTTGTCAACCCCCCAAAATATGAGAACGTATTTTCTCGAGAGACTCGAAAATGAAGCTATAAGAAAAGGCCTCTCTTGCGAGAAGCCCTTTCAAGTTGCCCGCATTACTGCGAGCGAAAGTATTTATATATCGTGTAAAATTTCTTGTCAATACCCTAAAATACAGCTAAATTAAGTGAAACAAGTCAAGAATCGGAAAATCTATACAGTCTCCGAAGTCAACCATTTCGCTAAGCAAACCCTTGAACAAATGGTTTTTTGGGTCGAGGGAGAAATCTCTTCTTTTGAAGAAAACCCAGCCTGGTTTAATTCCTTCTTTACTCTCTCAGACGACAGTAACTCCCTTCCATGCTTTTTAAAACCAAATTTATTACAAAACGTGGGGAAACCGTATGAAGGGAAAAAAGTAATGGTTTATGGACGACTAACCCTATTTAGAAAAAATCAATACAAATTGGAAGCTTACTCCATAGAAGAAGCAGGTGTTGGAATTCTCCAAAAAAAGTTTGAAGAGCTATACAAAAAGCTAAAGTCAGAAGGCTTATTCGATGAGAAAAACAAAAAACCTATCCCTACTCTCCCAAAAAAAGTTTGCGTTGTTACTTCTGAAGGATCAGCCGGCTGGAATGATTTTAAGTCACACACCATAGACATATTTTCTATTATCGAACTATATACGGCCGATGTTAGAGTTGAGGGACCCAGAGCCGTTGCCCAACTTCAAGATATTTTGCCAAAGATCGACAAAATGGGATTTGATGTCATCGTTATAACAAGAGGTGGTGGAGCATCAGAAACTTTGCTGGAAGTGTTTAATGACGAAAGAGTAACCAGAACAATATTTAATATGGAAACGCCAAAAATTGTAGCAGTCGGACACGAATTAAATGTTTCGCTTGCGGAGTTGGTAGCTGATCGAAGAGCCTCTACCCCAACAGATGCCGCCAATATTGTTACAAGCGGTTATCGAGAAATCCAACAAAAACTGGACCATTACCAATTCCGCTTGAAAACGAGTTTAGATAGACTATTTAGGGAAACTGCTCAAATTTTGGATTCTGTTTACTTTCGATTAAAACTGGCAAAAAACACTTTTAAGGATATGCCATATAGGCTCCAAGTCATTAGGGAATCTTTAAAAAGACATGAAAAACACCTAATTATTGACGCAAGTACGAGAGTTAACGAGTTGGCAAAACAAATCCAAAAAGGATTTTTGTTCCAAATTCAAAGTCAAAATCAAAAGCTGCAAAGTCTAAACAGATCTCTCGCTTTACTTTCTTGGAAAAATACGTTAGACCGTGGTTATTCAATCGCTACTGATTTTCAGGGGAAAATTATTAGAACGATCGCCAACGTTGTCGTCGGTAGTACAATTGGAGTAAGATTGTCAGATGGCAACCTCAAATCCGTTGTAAAATCTAAATCAAAAATATGACAAAAGATATAAGTTTCAACAAAGCTCTCGCTAGGTTAGAAGAAATCGTCGATAAATTAGAAGACCCTAATTTAGATTTGGAAGAAGGCCTAAAACTCCTAGAAGAAGGAGTAAAGTTGCACAAACTTTGTAAGTCAAAACTAATGGAAACGAACGCAAAAATTACCACAATCCTCAAAGAGAATAACGAAAATTCCCAAGAAAGTGGGGTGAGAGCAGATGGCTGACCAAAAAATCGGAACAGTTACTCACTTCTATGACAAAATTGGCGTTGCGGTTATTAAACTGGCTAAAGGAGATCTAAAAGTCGGAGATAAAATTAAGCTTATTGCCAAGGACGGCAGTGAGTTTACTCAGGAGGTCTCCTCGATGCAAATTGAACACGCCAATATTGATATCGCTAAAGCGCGCGACGAATTTGGGTTGAAAACTGATAACGTTGTCAAAACAAACTCCGAGGTTGTAAAGCTTCAATGATATACCTGTTGCATGGTAACGACTACGAATCTTCCTACAGGCGACTGAACCAGATTGCGGCAAAATACGCCGGACACAAAATAATCCATTTAGACAAGTCAACTCCCAGAGAGGTCCTGTCTCAAACATTACACGAATCAAGTTTTTTTCCGCAAAAAGAAATAATCATTCTTGAAGATTTAATATCGACACAGGTGAGGATACCCGAAGAAAAAGATATTATTATTTGGGAAAAACGGGCAGTATTATCAAACGAGATCAAAAAACTGCCCAAAAGTACAATAGTTGAACTTCACAATCTTAAGACCACCCTATTTGAATTTTTAGACTCTTTGGTTCCCGGTTCAAAAAAAACCCACAAGCTAGCCAAAAAGCAAAATGAAAAGAATCTGCTTTGGCACCTCCAAAATCGGCTATTTTTATTACTTCTGGTCAAAACGGGTTTTGGTGCCAATGAAGCTTCAAATCTATTACATATGAATCTCGTGTCTTGGCAATGGCGAAAATTGCAAGACCAGGCCTTGCGATTTTCGCTCTCAAACCTTCTGGATTTTTATGGCGGAGCCTTAAAAGTCGACTTCCTCATCAAAACCGGCAAAACCTCACTCGCACCCACAACTCTTACTTCGGTCCTACTTTTAAAATACCTCAAATAGATTCCCACCGAGTTTGCTACAATTAAATTAACTGCCTATGGAAGATGTTGTTTGGTTTAAAGATGTCGATAAAAATGACGTTCGCTTCGTGGGCGGTAAGGGAGCTAACCTAGGAGAACTTTTAAAAATCGGGGCTCCCGTACCTGATGGATTTATTATCACCGCGGCAGCTTACACCAGGTCTGTCAAAAACTCCGGGGCATTCGACAGAATCAAAGGACTGCTATTTAATCTTAATGTCAACGATCCTCTTGCACTGGAGGAAAAAGCAAGAGCTTGCCAAGCCGAAATTCTCAAAATGGAGCTGGAAGACAGTCTCACTAAAACGATCAAGAGTTATTACCATCGGCTCGCCAGTCAAAAAAATCCCTACGTAGCCGTGCGCTCATCGGCAACTGCCGAAGACTTGCCCGTTGCATCTTTTGCCGGTCAACAAGCGACATTTTTAAACGTCAAAGGTCAAAAAGAGTTAACCGGCGCCATCCTGGCGTGTTGGGCTTCACTTTTTGAACCCAGAGCAATCTTTTACAGGCAAGAAAAACACTTTGATCACTTCAAAGTGGGCATCGCCGTACCCATCCAGCTCATGGTCAACTCCGAAGTCTCCGGCGTCATGTTTACAGCAGACCCGGTCACAGGTGATAAAAACACCATAGTCATTGAGGCTATTTATGGGCTTGGTGAGCTTATTGTCGGTGGCCAAGTTACTCCCGACCATTACGAAGTCGATAAAATTGGATTTACCATCAAAACCAAAAACATCGTCATCCAAACCAAACAACTCATCAGGAAAAAAGACAAAAACACCCTCACACCTATTTCCCGCGCTTTTGCTAAACTTCAAAAACTGCCCGACGATAAGATTGTAGAACTTGCCAAAATCGGCAAATCGACAGAAGACCATTATTTTTTTCCGCAAGATCTTGAATGGGCATTTGAAGCCGACAAACTTTTTATTGTCCAAACTCGACCGGTGACAACGCTAGGTCGAAACACCAAAGTCGAAAGTCAAAAACCTATCCTACCGGCTGCAAACTACGAATTACTCCTGACGGGCGCACCTGCTTCACCGGTCATTGGCACGGGTCCGGTTGTCATCATCAATTCCCCCAAAGAGCTCTCAAAAGTCAAAAATGGCAATGTTCTGGTGACCAAGATGACAAGTCCTGACTTTGTGCCTGCGATGAAAAGGGCCGTCGCCATAGTTACAGACTTGGGTGGCCGGACTTCACACGCCGCCATTGTTTCCCGGGAGCTTGGGATCGCCTGCGTTGTCGGCACCGCACATGCCACCAAAAAACTCAAAGACGGCATGATCGTTACTGTTGATGGCAGCCGCGGTTACGTTTACAAAGGCCGCGTCGCTCGTGCCAAAGGGACAATGCCAAAGGTAACAGTTCCCAAATCACGCATAAAAACAGCTACTCATCTTTATGTAAACTTAGCCCAACCCGAACTAGCTGCCCAAATCGCCGCCCGAAACGTTGACGGGGTTGGACTCTTACGTGCCGAATTTATCTTGAGCCAAATTGGCACCCATCCTAAAGAATTTATTAAAGTTGGTCGCCAACAAGAATTCATAGACAAGCTTGCCGACAACTTATCGGTTTTTGCCAAAAACTTTGGCAGGCGACCGGTTATTTACAGAGCGACGGATCTCAAGACGAATGAATATCGTAATCTTAAAGGCGGAGACATGTATGAGCCTCGCGAACCCAACCCTATGCTCGGCTACCGAGGTGCTTACCGCTTTATCAAAGACCCGGATGCTTTCAAATTAGAACTGGAAGCAATCAAGACTGTTAGAGCTAAACACAAGAATCTCCATTTAATGATTCCGTATGTGCGAAGCGTCCAGGAGCTCGAAAGCGTTAAAACATTAGTTGACGCCGCCGGCCTCCTAAAAGATCGTGATTTCAAATTTTGGATGATGGCCGAAATTCCCGTTAACGTCATTATGCTCGAGGATTTCATAGGCATTGGAATTGATGGTGTTTCCATTGGCAGCAATGATCTAACAATGCTTATCTTGGGAACCGATAGAGATAACGAAGAGGTTGCTACAGAGTTTAATGAGATGAGTCCTGCCGTTTTATGGTCACTTGAGAAAATCATCAAAACCTGTGCTAAATTTAATGTGACCAGCTCTATTTGTGGACAGGCGCCATCGGTATATCCCGAGCTTACGGAAAAATTAGTTTCCTGGGGTATCACATCAATCTCAGTCAATCCGGATGCGATTGATTCAACAAGGGAACTGATTTACCAGGCAGAGCATAAACTCGTTCAAAAACATGGCTAAAATTAAAAAAATAATTGCCAGAGAAATTCTAGATAGTCGGGCCAGTCCCACCATCGAAGCAATTATCCAACTTGCAGATGGTTCAGTCGGCATCTTTTCTTCTCCTAGTGGTATTTCAATCGGTAAATCGGAAGCGCACGAACTGCGAGATCACGACCTGAAACGCTATCGTGGACTAGGCGTCTTAGTAGCTCTCGAAAAAATTGCCAGGGATATTGCTCCACATCTAATTGGTATTGAGGCTTCTGACCAACGCCAGATAGATCAGATACTGATTGCCCTAGACAACACAAAAGATAAATCGAACCTTGGAGCCAACACGCTCTTAGCCATTTCGGGCGCTTGCGCCAAAGCCCAAGCAACTTCACAAAAAATTCCCCTCTATCAGTACCTGGCCCAGCTTACCGGCCAAAATAGCAGTCAGTTTCAAATACCAACTCCCATGTTCAACATCCTCAATGGCGGCAAACATGCCTCCTTTAATCTTGATTTTCAAGAATTCATGATTGTCCCACCGAAAGCCAATGCCTACAGCAAAAATTTGAGAATCGGAGTTGAATGCTATCTGGCCCTGGCTGATGTTCTCAAGGCTCACAGCGCCGTCACTCTCGTTGGCGACGAAGGCGGCTTTGCACCCACACTATATTCAAATATGGACGCTCTAAAAATCCTGGAGGAGGCAGTTGGCAGGGCCGGCTATAGAACCGGGCTTGATGTTTTCTTTAGTCTCGATGTTGCTGCTAGTCACATTCAACAAGGCAGCACCTTCAGGCTCAAAGACAAACCAGTCCCCCTAACAGTCAGCGACCTAATAGATTTTTACATTACCTTAAATGAACAATATCACTTGTTATCCCTCGAAGATCCCCTCCCAGAAGATGACTGGCAGGAGTGGCAACAAATTACCCAAAAACTCGGAGGTGAGATGCTTATCGTTGGCGACGACTTAATCGCTACAAATTTGGAAAGACTTGAACGCTCAATTGCCCAGAAGGCCTGCAATAGTATCGTTATTAAGCCAAACCAAATCGGTACCATCACCGAGACACTGGACGTGGTAAAGAAGGCAAAAGAGGCCAATTTCAAAATAGTCACATCTCACCGATCCGGAGAAACCAATGACGACTTTATTGCCGATTTTGCTGTGGCATCAGGAGCCGATTATGTCAAGTTCGGTGCTCCTGCTCGCGGTGAAAGGGTTGCCAAATACAATCGACTTTTGGAGATTGAACATGAGCTGTCCTAACATCATCAATGCTCAAAATTACCCAAAAAGTTAAACCCGTTGTCCTTTGTATCCTTGATGGCTGGGGAATTGCAGCGGACTCCAAAGGTAATGCGGTAACAAGAGCCAATCCCATAAATTTTAACGGCCTTTGGTTCTCCTATCCTCACACCTATTTGACTACATATGGTCGCTGGGTTGGCCTGCCCGAAGGCGAAGTCGGTAACAGCGAAGTTGGCCACGAAAATTTAGGTGCAGGAAAGATTGTTTTTCAAGATCAGCTCAGAATTGATTTAGCAATAGAAAACGGCTCTTTTTTTGAAAACGAAGCATTACTGGAAGCAATTAATTTCCAAAACTCGAAAAATTCCGATATACATCTAATCGGTCTCATCTCGACAGGCACGGTACACTCAAAGATCAGCCACTTATTTGCCCTCCTGGCACTATTGCAAAAGGCACAAGTCCCGCAAGACAAAATTAAATTACATCTCATAACGGACGGTCGCGACAGTCCTCCGACAAGCGCCAAAAGTCTGATCTCCCAAATCACAGCAAAAATCAGTCGGGAAAAACTAGCACAAGTTGCAACCATAAGTGGTCGTTTCTTTGCCATGGATCGGGACAATCGCTGGGATCGTACCCAAAAAGCCTACATGGCTCTAACAGGCCAAAGCGCACGTACGGGGAACAACTCGGTAAAAATTATAGACGACTCCTATGCTGCCGGTGTCACAGATGAGTTCATCGAACCAAAAGTTTTTACAAACGAAAGTGGACAGCCGCTCGGGAAAATAAAAGAAAACGACGTAGTCATTTTCTTTAACTTTCGCCCGGACAGGATAAGACAAATTGTCAAAGCCTTAGTTCGCCAAAACCTAAAAGGAATTAAAACAGAGTCAGGGGAAGAGGCCAAAACTTTTGATCGAGGAGAGAAGATCTCCGGCCTTTTTACAGTGACCATGACATCTTACGAAAAAGGCCTAGATGTAACTAAAGTAGCCTTCGCACCAGAAGAAGTTCCTATGCCGTTGGCCCGTGTGATCTCCGAGAGAAACCTTCGTCAATTTCATATTGCCGAAACTGAAAAGTACGCCCACGTCACCTATTTTTTTAACGGTGGCCGCGAGGCACCGTTTCCCGGAGAAGATCGGCTTTTGGTCAACTCTCCAAAAGTCAAGACTTATGTTGAAAAACCGCAAATGGCAGCCGGCGAAATTACCAAAAATCTGCAAATGCGTATTCGCGACCGTAATTACGATTTTGTGGTTGTTAACTTCGCCAATGCCGATATGCTCGGACACACTGGTAACTTTGAGGCAGCAGTAAAAGGAATTCAAGCAGTCGATACTTACCTTGGAGTAATTTCCAAAACTGTACTTTCCGGTGGCGGTGCACTCTTGATTACAGCAGACCACGGTAATGCCGAACAAATGATTAACCCGCAAACACAACAGATCGATACCGAGCATCAGGCGAGCCCTGCACCGTTAATTATCACAGCCGCCGAATTTCGAGGCAAAAACATCCAGGTAAAAGCCGGTATCCTAGCCGACGTCGCCCCCACGATTCTTGCCATGATGAACATCCCCAAACCTTCCCAAATTACCGGACGTAATTTATTGGAATAATATTGTAAATTCTCCCTTAGGGGATACTGCAGAAAAATGTTCGCAAGAAGCAGAAAGCTTCTCGCGCCTTACCTCCTCATGAAGCTTTGTCAACTCGCGGCAAATGACGATATCAATATCCCCAAAAATACTTTTGATATCCATAAGTAATGCTAAAAGTCTATAAGGCGACTCGAAAACAACAGCAGTAAAACTCGCCAAATCCTTTATTCTTTTTAGATTCGCCAAACTTTCTCGCCTTTTGTTTTCCTTTTTTGGTAAATACCCCAAAAACAAAAATTTATCCGGAGGTAAACCAGAAACGGTCAAAGCGCTAATAACCGAAGATGGCCCGGGGATCGATTCAACTTTTATACCTAATGCTTGCGCTTCGCGCACCAATTTATATCCCGGGTCGGAAATCAAAGGTGTTCCAGCGTCGGAAACCAGAGCAACGTTTTTGCCACTCGTGAGCTCTAAGAGAACTTGCTGCATTCTTGACTGTTCATTGAAATCATTCATTGCCAGTAGTCTCTTCTCGATTTGGTAGGTCTTGGCAAGCTTGCCAAAAACGCGGGTATCCTCACAGACAATAAGGTCAACCGACTTTAAAGTCTCAATCGCCCTTATTGTAATATCGCCCAAATTACCGATGGGAGTGGCTACTAGGTATAGGGTAGGCAAGTTTTTTACCTCTTTTGGCCAGTTCCTTTGAGTAAGTTTCATGCAGATTCTTAAATTCGTCATGCAGCTTTCCCAGCTCTTCGTCCGAGAGATCTTCAAGATCCACGAGTTGTGTTCTTGCCCCTTTGACACCTCTTAGTAGTTCATCCAGCTTTAAATGAAAAGCACGATTGTCGCGATTTTGAGTATTCTGAATCAGAAAAACCATCAAGAAGGTAACAATTGTCGTACCGGTATTAATGATTAACTGCCAAGTGTCTGAAAAACCAAACGTCGGGCCACTGAAAGCCCAGACAGAAATGACAATAATTGCACCAACAAAAACAATTGGCGAACCGGCAAAATTTGACACTAAAACAGCAAACTTATGAAAGATGTCCTTCATAACCCTAGTATATATCAGCAGGTCGCCTTCGGCCAATGGCCGAATGGCGCTCCTCTGATATATATCAGGAAGCCCCTTCAAGCAAAAGCTTGAAGTGAATGGCTGATATATCAGGAACTTAAAATTTTTAGGAAACGTTACTATTTTGAGCGAAGCGAGAAATAAGCTCTCTTATTGGTAGCGCCTAATTACCCCGACACATTTTCCTTGAATAGCCACATTCTTGGCATAAATCGGCTGCATCGAAGAATTTGCAGGCTCAAGCCTTACTCTACCGGGTTCTTTGAAAAATCTCTTTAAAGTCACCACACCATTTTCCATCATAGCCACTACGATATCACCATCTCTGGCCTGATTCGTTTCCTCAATTACCACTGAATCTCCGTCTAAAATGCCATCTTCAACCATAGAATCACCTTTAACTTGCAAAACATAGGCTTTTTTACGAGGTGCAATCATATTGGGGGTGACAGCAAAAGTAGCATTTGGGTCAGTATAAGGTTCGATGGGGGAACCGGCAGCAATAAATCCCAAAAGTGGCAGTTCGACACCACGAACTACCTCACCTATCTTTTGGTCTATAAGTTCAATTCCTCGAGATATGCCAGATGATCTTTTAATGACGCCTTTCTTCTCGAGCGTCTGTAAATGCTCATGGACAGTCGCCAGCGATCTGACACCAAGCTTCTTCGCGATCTCAACGAGTGTCGGGGCATAACCATGCTTACCGATATAGTCATTGAGGTATTCGAGTATTTGTTTTTGTCTGCGGTAAAGCGTAACTGTCATGGCAATCACAATCCTACCAAACAAAACCCGAATGTGTCAAGTAGTCAATTTACATTGCGAAAGTTATAATAATGGTTTACCATGAACTTCCAATTAACATCATCTTACAAACCCGCAGGCGATCAACCTCAAGCAATTGAAAAACTTGTCGAAGGTTTAAGGTATGGCTTTAAACATCAAACAGTACTGGGAGTTACCGGTTCCGGTAAAACTTTCACCATCGCTAATGTTATTGACAATATTCAAAAACCGACATTAGTCATTTCTCACAACAAAACTTTAGCTGCCCAGCTTTACCAGGAATTTAGAGAATTTTTTCCTAAAAACGCCGTTTCCTACTTTGTCTCCTACTACGATTACTATCAACCGGAAGCCTATATGCCCGCCACAGATACCTATATTGAAAAAGAAACGGAAGTCAACGAAGAAATCGACAGACTCAGGCTTGCAGCAACGACAGCTCTGGCCACCAAACGCGATGTCATAGTTGTCGCTTCGGTATCAGCCATCTATAATTTAGGTTCGCCGGCAGAATATCAAAACGCCAGGCTAATTCTTGAAAACGGACAGGTTTGGCAACGTGTTGATCTACTCAGGTCTTTTGCTAAACTTCAATACGAAAGGAATGACACAGATTTTGTGCGGGGGACATACAGAGTCAGAGGCGAAAATATCGAAATTCTGCCGGCTTACGAAAATAATGGCATTAGATTAAGTTTCATCGGCGAAACTCTAAAGAAAATTGAGTTGATTCACCCAATCACGGGTCTTACGATCGAAAAGAAAATAACAGCAGTCCTATACCCGGCAAAACATTACATCGCCACGGATGAAACCACCTTTTCTGCTATTGAATCTATCAAACTTGAGCTACAAAAAAGATTAAAGGAGCTCAAGGCTGCAGGCAAAATGCTTGAAGCTCATAGACTCGAACAAAGAACAAAATACGATTTAGAAATGATCAAAACTTTTGGCTATTGTAAGGGGATAGAGAATTATTCAAGACACTTTGACGGCAGATCACCAGGGGAGCCTCCGTTCTCGCTTCTCGACCATTTTGGGCAAGATTATTTATTAATAATTGATGAATCTCACATGACAATTCCGCAAATACACGGCATGTTCAATGGAGACCGGGCCAGAAAACAAATGCTAGTGGATTTTGGTTTCAGGCTACCGTCTGCCTTTGACAACAGACCGCTGAAATTCGAAGAATTCGCCAGAAAAATAAATCAAGTAATCTACACCTCAGCAACTCCAGATGAATATGAAATCAGCATTTCAAATCAAGTGGTCGAACAACTCGTTCGGCCAACAGGTCTTATTGACCCTAAGATTTCAATCAGGAAATCGAAGGGGCAAATAGAGGACCTAATCACGGAAATTGAAAAAAGGGCGAAGATTAATCAAAGAACGCTGGTAACTACACTCACGAAAAGAATGGCCGAGGAGCTTTCAAACTACCTAGAAGAAAAAGGCTTGAAAGTTCACTATTTACACTCGGAAATCCTGACACTTGACCGCACAGATATTCTAGACGATCTTCGATTGGGTAATTATGATGTTCTTGTAGGTATAAATTTACTCAGAGAAGGCTTGGACCTTCCCGAAGTATCACTTGTAGCCATTCTTGACGCAGATAAAGAAGGATTCCTTCGCTCAGAAACCTCACTCGTCCAAACAATGGGCCGAGCGGCGCGCCATGTTGAAGGTCAAGTTATTCTTTATGCGGACAATGTCACCGGATCAATGCAGAGGGCAATTGATGAGGTGGAAAGACGTCGGAAAATCCAACTCGATTACAATAAAAAACACGCCATCTTACCAACAACAATCGAAAAACCCATACGTGAGAAGCTGGTTGATCGAGAAAAGATTTATGAAGAGAAAAAGCAACTTTTTAGAGACTCTGTCATTGAGTCAGCTCTTGTCCGAGCCAAGGAAGGATCGCTCCTTGTAGATGATAAGCTAAAACTTATCAAAGTTCTTACTCGCGAGATGAAAGACGCCGCTCGCACCCTTGACTTTGAAAAAGCGGCAGTCTTGCGAGACCAGATCATCGAACTAAAGTCTCCATCACTTCAACCATAACCCTTGCTCGAGTATTGATTTTGGTGATAAAATTTTAAGTTCTGCGATACCATGGATAAAATCATTATCAAAGGCGCCAGAGAGCACAACCTCAAAAATATTAATGTCGAAATTCCCAAAAACAAGCTTGTGGTTTTTACGGGGATTTCTGGCTCCGGCAAATCATCTCTTGCCTTTGACACAATCTATGCGGAAGGGCAACGTCGCTATGTCGAATCTCTCTCATCATACGCTCGACAATTTTTGGGAATTATGGATAAACCGGACGTCGATGCAATCGAGGGTCTCTCACCAGCAATCTCAATTGATCAAAAATCTGCCTCTCATAACCCTCGATCAACAGTCGGAACAGTCACAGAAATATACGACTACTTGAGATTGCTGTTTGCCCGCGTCGGCCATCCTCATTGCCCAATTTGTGGTCGCGAAATCTCGCATCAATCAAAGGAACAAATTGTCGAGGAAATTCAAAAATTGTCATCATCACATGGCCGAGGCACAAGAGTTCTCATACTTTCCCCGATAGTCAAAGATCGTAAGGGTGAGTTCAAAGATCTTTTTCGTGATATTGCTAAACGGGGATATAGGTATGTCAGAGTGGACTCGCAAATAAAAAGCATCGATAGCGATTTCGTCCTTATTAAAACAAACAAACACTCTATAGAAGCTGTAGTCGACAGACTGACGCTGCCGGCAGAAAAAACAAGATTAAGAGAAGCGGTAGAGCAGGGACTCAAATACGGAGAAGGTAATTTAATCGTTGCCGAAATTCTTGATAAAAGCTTCGAAATCCCCCAATACCCACGCGATTTAAAAGATCACCTATTCAGCGAAAAATTTGCATGTCCAGTCGACAATGTCTCGCTTCCAGAAATCGAACCGAGGACGTTTTCTTTTAACTCTCCACATGGGGCATGCCCAAACTGCAATGGACTCGGGGCCCTGAGAAAAGTCGATCCCGAGCTGGTTTTAAATCCTAATTTAACAATTGCTGAAGGCGCAATTTTGCCTTGGGCCAGAATTGTCGGGACAGATACCTGGAGTTGGAGAGTTCTTGAGCAGGTTAGCCGCGAAAATGGAATCAACTTAAACAAACCAGCAAGAGAACTCTCCCAAAAAGAAAAAGACATTATTTTGTATGGATCAGAAAATGGAATTTATACCGTCCGCGGACCAAACAGATTTGGCAAAATAATTAGCTGGGATACGACATTCGAAGGAGTAATTACCTCCCTGGAAAGGCGTTATAGCCAGACAGATTCACAGTATGTTAGAGGTGAAATTGAGAAATTCATGAGAATCGACGCCTGTGAGCAGTGCAGCGGATCAAGACTCAAGCCAGAATCTCTATCCGTAACCGTAGATAAAAAATCAATTGCCGCTCTTTCCGCCAAAAGCATAAATGACTTGCAAGTTTGGTTAAAGGGAATATTTAGCGCTGACTCTATTATTCTCTCACAGCGCGAGAAAATAATCGCCAAACCTATTCTTAAGGAACTAACCACCCGAGTCCAGTTCTTAATTGATGTAGGACTTGAGTACTTAACAATTGAAAGACCAGCAAACACGCTAGCTGGAGGAGAAGCCCAAAGAATCAGGCTTGCCAGCCAAATAGGTTCAGGCCTCTCCGGCGTTTTATACGTTCTCGATGAACCATCAATTGGCCTTCACCAACGAGATAATAATCGTCTAATTTCTACCTTGAAAAGGTTAAGAGACCTCGAAAATACAGTCATCGTAGTCGAACATGATCGAGACATGATGCTTGCATCTGATGAAATCCTAGACTTTGGGCCGGCAGCAGGGGAGCACGGCGGGCAGATTGTCGCTCAAGGAACACCTACACAAATTATCAAGAGCAAAAATTCACTAACAGGAAAATACCTTTCGGGGAAAAAGAAAGTAGTAGTTAATAGTTCACAGTTTACAGTTGACAGTTTTAATAAATCCGTGAACCGTGAACCGTTAACCGATAACCATTTAACTCTTCTCGGTGCTAAAGAGCACAATCTCAAAAATATCGATGTAGGATTCCCGCTTGGAAAATTTATTTGCATAACCGGCGTGTCAGGTTCCGGAAAATCCACTCTTATCCACGATATTCTCTATAACGCTCTCGCCTACGAAATTTACGGTTCAAGGCAAAGAGCCGGCAAACACAAAGGCATCTTAGGAATAGAAAATCTCGATAAGGTGGTTTTAATCGACCAATCACCAATTGGCAGAACTCCCAGAAGCAATCCGGCAACCTATACCGGTGTTTTTACATTCATCCGGGAATTGTTCTCTAAAACTACAGACGCTAGAATTCGCGGTTACAAACCGGGCAGATTCTCTTTCAACGTTCGTGGCGGACGTTGTGAAGCATGTGAAGGCGAAGGCCAAGTTAAAATAGAGATGCAATTTTTGCCGGATGTTTATGTTGACTGCGAAGTTTGTGGCGGTAAACGTTACAATGAAGAAGCACTGGAAATCCACTACAATAATAAAAATATATCAG
This sequence comes from Patescibacteria group bacterium, assembly GCA_038078475.1. Taxonomy (GTDB): domain Bacteria; phylum Patescibacteriota; class Microgenomatia; order Curtissbacterales; family GWA2-41-24; genus JBBTZR01. The sequence goes on along the minus strand of JBBTZR010000027.1, from coordinate 6,908 downwards.
AGGTTTTAGACATGACCGTCGAAGTGGCTCTAAACTTCTTCGAAAATATTCCTCAAATAAGACAAAAGCTACAAACAATCTACGATGTCGGATTAGGCTACATCAGACTTGGTCAGCCGGCTCCAACATTATCCGGTGGGGAAGCCCAAAGGGTTAAATTGGCAACAGAACTTGCCAAGCGAGCAACCGGCAGGACTCTTTACATTCTTGACGAGCCTACAACTGGTCTTCATTTCGCCGACATTGAAAGACTCTTGTTGATCCTCAGAAGGCTCGTTACTGGCGGCAACACAGTCATCATCATCGAACACAATATGGATGTTATTAAAAACACAGATTGGATCATTGACCTGGGCCCGGAAGGCGGCGACGGTGGGGGACAACTCGTCGCAACCGGAACACCACAAGACGTCGCCAAAATCAAAACTTCATACACCGGCCAATTTTTGGCTCGTGAATTTGCTAAAAACTGACCCTGAGCAAAGTCGAGGGGCCAATTTCTAGCTAAGGAATTTTCAAATCGCACTTGATACCAAATAGCAAATACTAGATACTATCCTTAATGCGTTTTGCCGCCCGCCTTTTTCTAACTTTCTCCATCCTTACTACTTACTACTTACTACTTACTACTGCTGCTTATGCAGACGGTGAATTCGAAACCAATTACAACATCACCTATCAAGTTGAACCAGCAGGTCCCACCAATGTTACTCAGGCAATTTTGCTTAAAAATAAAACCGTCAACTATTACGCCGACAAATTTGAGCTGAAAATCGGCTCAACCAAAGTAGAAAACGTCAAGGCCTTGGACTCTGTTGGACCATTAGAGGTCGATGTCAAATTTGAAAGGAACATTACTACAATCACCGTTAAATTTAATCAAAGAGTCATCGGAATCGACAAGGAACTTCCCTGGACACTTTCCTACACCTCAAACGAGCTGACTACCAAATCCGGTCAAATCTGGGAAGTCTCCATTCCAAGAATAGCTTCAATTGCCGATATCGGTACCTACGACGTCAAAGTCCAAGTACCGGCGACTTTTGGGCCTATCGCTTTTGCTGTACCTGGGCCTAAAACTTCTCACAAAGATATCACAGTTCAGGAATTTACATTTGATAAGTCCCAACTCTCACAAACTGGCATTGCCCTTTCCTTTGGCGAAAAGCAAATCTTTACATTTATCCTCGATTATTACCTGGAAAATAATAATCTGACCCCAAGGCTTTCCCAGATTACGCTACCACCCGACAACAATTACCAGAGAGTAATTCTGGAAAAGATTAATCCCCCGCCACAAAACGTGATTGTCGACCGCGACGGAAATTTCCAAGCCCAGTATAAACTCCCACCGAAACAACAATTAGATGTAGAGGTTTCAGGAGCTGTCGAAGTCAGAAGCTTTCCCACAAGAAACATCTACCAACCCCTGACCGAGGAAGAAAAAAATCTTTATACTCAACCCCAAAGATATTGGGAAACAGACAATGGGTTTATACGTGATAAGGCAAGTGAGCTCAAAACTGCTGACAAAATCTATGAATTCGTCACCAATTTTCTCTCCTATAGCCAGGAAAGATTATCCCGAGAAGACATCACCAGAAAAGGCGCGGCCAGCGCCATCATTACTCCTGGCGACTCCGTCTGCATGGAATTTACCGACCTCTTTATCGCCATCGCCCGCGCAGCCGGCATTCCCACTCGCGAAGTCCAAGGCTATGCTTACACCCAAAACGAGCGTCTAAGACCCTTGTCTCTTGCCCTGACAACCGGTGATATACTTCATGCCTGGCCAGAATATTGGGACGACAACTCGGGATGGATTCAAATCGACCCGACTTGGGGTTCGACCTCTGGAGGACTCGATTATTTTAAGAAACTCGACTTCAACCATATAACTTTCATTCAAAGAGGAATCTCCTCAACCGATCCCTATCCAGCCGGTGCTTACAAAAGGCCAGAAGACCAGGGAAAGAAGAGTGTTTTTGTCTCATTCACCGAAGAAGTCCCAGAGACCTTTGAAAACATAAAGTTGGCCATTTCAACTCCCGACAAAATTATCGCCGGTATCCCGCTTAAGGTTCGCACCAAAGTAGAAAATTTAGGGAACGCTTCAATATTTGGTACTACGCTGGAAATTAGCTCTGAAAATCTCACCGCTACCCATCCCACTGCTCTCGATCTAGGAATCTTGCCCCCAAACTCAAGTAGAGTTACAGACTTTGGGTTCCAAGCGGGGCACCTTCTTACCAGAACTCAAGGCAAACTCACACTAACAGCAGCCGACGAGAGAGTAGAAAAAACGGTAGAGATCATTCCTATTTACTATCTCTTTGTTACCCCGAATTTTGTCTTGGGGCTATCTCTATCGGCGGGGATCATAATCCTGGGCTTTTTGCTTTACATTAGATTCCATACACCCAAGGTCAAAAATCCCCAAATCTAGTTTACCCTAAGGCTTGGCGAAAAGGGGTAAAATACCTCTCAAATGATACTTAAGGATCAAGTCAAGAAATTACCGGACTCGCCGGGAATCTATCAATTTTATGACAAAGAGAGAAAACTTCTCTATGTGGGAAAATCAGTCTCTATTAAAAAAAGAGTCGCTTCTTACTTTAGAAGTAAAAATCTCGGAGCTAAAACCGATCTTTTAGTCTCGAAAATTGCCACCGTTTCTCACATCAAAGTTTTCTCAGAATTCGAAGCCCTGCTTCTTGAAGCCCAACTCATTAGGACCAATCAACCTTTCTTCAACTCTATTGCCAAAGATGACAAAAGTCCAATCTATATCAAAGTTACAAATGATCAAATTCCCCTCATTACTCTGGAACGAAAACGCAATCTCGTGGCCGCTCAGTTCTCCAAAGGCCCTTTCCCTTCAGCCAAAGTGGCCAGAGAAATCCTCAGGATGATAAGGCGTATCTTTCCTTACTGTCATCACAAAAATCCCCAAAAACCCTGTCTTTATGTACACCTCGGGCTTTGCCCATTTCCATATCGAAAAAAAGAATCGCCAGACCCTTACCAAGAAACGATAGTTAAGATTAAAAAATTACTTTCCGGTCAAATTAAAAACCTGATAACGCAACTTTCGAAAGAGATGGTCTCTTGGGCAAAAATCCAAAACTATGAGCAAGCGGGGGTTGTCAAAAAACAAATAGAAAAGCTGCAGTATTTAACTACGACTTATCACACACCTCCCGAGTTTTTAGAACAACCAACGCTCGTTGACGATTTGACGCGAGCTAAACTGAGGGCTCTTGAGTCTACCCTCGGACTTGCCATTATCCCCAGACGGATCGAGTGCTACGACATTTCCAACATCCAAGGTAATCTGGCCACCGGATCAATGGTTGTTTTTACAAACGGCCTACCCGACAAAGGTGAGTATCGGAAATTCAAAATAAAATTCGAAAACAAGCCAAATGATTACCAGATGATCAGAGAAGTCATCGCCCGACGCGCCAAAAACGATTGGCCAGTACCCGACCTTATGATCATCGATGGTGGCAGAGGACAATTAAATGCCGCCCTGTCGCAAGTTACCAAATATAAGCAAAGCTTTTCTTCGAATAAAGTGAATACATTTGTGGTCGCGCTCGCCAAAAGATTTGACCAAATTTACTCCCAAAACAGAGTCTTACCAATCAGCCTTCCAAAAGAAAGCCCTGCACGTCTGCTAGCCCAACAAATCCGCGACGAGGCCCACAGATTTGCCATAACCTATCATCGTCTCCTTAAATCGAAAAACTTGCTGGCGCAAGTTGCAAAATAATGCCTTGATACTAGATACTAAATACTAGATACTTGATACAAAACTGCCCATGCGTCACTACTTAAAACAACTAATAATTGCCGCCATTGCTTTTTACACTGCCTATACACTAATTCCCACAGTTAGTGTCGGACAGAACCCCAAAAATATCCTAATTACCATCGGCGGTATACTCTTGGTATCCCTAATAATCCAACCGATCTTTTCCATAATTCTCCTGCCGATCAATTTTCTAACTTTTGGACTTGTGGCCTTTATTTTGAATGTTGCCCTGATTTTTGCCCTCATTCAGTTTTTACCGGCCTTTAGTATTGCTCCGTACGATTTTCCCGGTGCTAACATTGGCGGCTTCATAGTTCCCGCGGCCAGACTTACACAAATCGCTACAATTCTGGCCGCGGCTACTATAATTATCGTCGTCCAAAAAATCCTCCACCTCATTTT
>JBBTZR010000027.1:0-2589 GCA_038078475.1 Patescibacteria group bacterium | reverse complement strand
ATCACCTGTCTCGGAGGTGGAGTCGGCACCTCTCAAGTTTTAAAGGGTCTGCGAAATTATCCTATAGATTTAACGGCTATCGTTTCTATGGCAGACGATGGAGGCTCGGCCGGCAGACTCAGACGCGCTTTCCAAATCCTTCCACCAGGCGATCTGGTGAACTGTCTGGCAGCTCTATCCGATGAAGAATCAACCCTTCGACAACTTTTTGTCTATAGGTTTGCTGGCCAGCGTTATGGACGCGATACCGATTTGGGTGGCCAGAAACTTGGTAATCTCATCTTTGCAGCTCTGACCGATATCTATAAAGGAGATAACAACAAAGCGCTGGAGGAGTTTTCTAAAATCATTTCGTCTCGCGGTCGAGTGATTCCGGCAACTTTAGGTGACGTTAACATTTGGGCTAAAACAAAAAACGGCAAAAAAGTTTATGGTGAAGAAAATATCGATCTGGGCAAATACAGGAATGGGCAAACACTGGCACAGTTGTATCTCGATCCACCAGATGTCAAAGCCTACAAACCGGCTCTTTTAGCTATCAGCTCGGCAGACACTATTATAGTTGGCCCAGGAGATCTTTTCTCAACCGTTTTACCGGTTCTTATAGTCCCTCAGATTAAAAAACTGCTCAAGACTGCAAAGGCCACAAAAGTTTTGATCGTCAACATTGCCAACAAGCCATTTGAAACTACAGGTTTCTCCGCCTATGACTATCTTAAAACAATCGCCAACCACCTCGGACAGGATATTTTTGATAAAATAATTGTCAACACAAACCTTCGGATTAAAATACCAAAAGGGTTAAAATATCGATATGTTGAAAACGACATTAAAAACAGAAGCGAGTATCGCACCAAAGTTGTAGAAGGGGATTTTATTAAAGCTGATTTGCCCATCTATCATGACAGTCAAAAAATTGCCGAAGTGATTCAACGTATAACCAAATGAAAACAGCTATTCTACTGGCCCAAATCGCAGTCTCGATTCTTTTAATAGTGGTGATCTTGCTTCAGGCCAAAGGTTCAGGCCTTTCCACGGTCTTTGGCGGCGAAGGCAGCTTTTATAGATCAAAGAGGGGAGTCGAGAAAATGTTCGTCACCCTCACAATCATCTTGGCCGGCCTTTTCTTAGTGCTATCAGTCGCCTCAATTATCGCCTAAATGCTATCCAGCAAGATTAGACGCTTCAAATTCTGGCTTCACTTAATATCGGCCTACTTAGAAAGGTACACAAAAATAGCGGCCGCAGTTGTCCTCTTGCTGGCTGGCGCCACCTTTATATTTGTAAAATTGATGCCCCTTATCATCAGAGCCAACGTGGTCACCATCGGCTACGTCGGCAACTATTCGATTGAGAACATTCCCACTAGTGTGCTAACACTCGTTACTGATTCATTAGTTCGTGTTGATGACACCGGACGACCCCAAAGCGCTCTTTCCAGTCATTGGACCATCTCGGACGATGGCAAAACCTACGTTGTCTTTCTCAAAGACAATCTCACGTGGCACGATGGATCTGCTGTTGATGCCAGAAATATCACCATTGCCATTGAAAACGTCAAAGTTACCGGTCTCAACAATAAAGCCATCGAATTTAAACTCGCCAGCCCCATTAGCTCATTCCCCACAATTCTCGATAAACCAGTCTTCAAAACCAAGACTTTTTATGGGGTGGGGGAGTATCGCATGACCGACATTGACAGTCGCAACGGAATAATCAAAAATATTAGCCTGGCAGCAGACAAAAAAGGCTTGCCCAGAGTAGACATACGGTTTTACCAAACAGAAAATCAGCTCCAAGAAGCCATAAAAATCGGCGAGGTCAAATTTGCCTCAGTTGCCAACGCCGCGACTCTTGCGCGCTGGCCGAACTTAGAAGTCGAAAAACAAACAGATAGAGATGAGTTAATAACTATCTTCTTTAATACCCAGGACTCACTTCTCTCTTCCAGGGAGTTTAGGCAGGCCTTAGCCTATGCGATCAATAGATCCGGCTTCGACGGAGAAATAGCTACCTCACCTCTTTCCAAGAACAACTGGGCTTACTCTGGCAATACTAAAAAATACGAATATAATACGGGCCGTGCCAAAGAGCTGCTTTCAAAATCGCAAGTTTTAAATCCCCGGATAGTTCTATCAGTTACAAGTGGCTACCTTGAACTTGCAGAGAGTATTAAGAATGACTGGCACGACTTAGGCGTCGATGTCGAAATCAAAGAGGAAAAAGAGATCCCACAAGATTTTCAAGCTCTCTTGGCCTTGAATAGACTGCCACGAGATCCCGATCAGTACGCCCTTTGGCACTCTACCCAAATAAAAACCAATTTGACTAAGTTGAAAAATGTTAAAGTGGACAAACTCTTAGAGGACGGGCGGACTCTTCAAAAAGAGGAAGACCGTAAACCACTTTATGAAGAATTCCAACAAGCTTTAATGGACGATTTACCGGCCATTTTCCTTTACCATCCTTATAAATATAAAGTGGTCTACAAGAACTCTAAAGACCTAATAAGAAATTTGCCACTTTGAGCCTGAACAAATCTGGGAGGCCGAGGGGAATCGAACCCCCAACCATTCGCTCCACAAGCGA
>JBBTZR010000026.1:0-3232 GCA_038078475.1 Patescibacteria group bacterium | reverse complement strand
GGAACCTCAATAGAAATCTTTTTGAAGTGCCTCGAGGTAAAAATAAAATCCACAAGATAACCTTTTTCCCCAAGCTCATGGACTTTTGGATTCAATGTTTGTGTAATTTTTACGTCTGCCATTAAATTATTCGAAACTTCAGAAACAATCTTAATTACTTGAGATCCTTGTGGCATGTTGAAGTCGCCACCAACCACGAAAGGCTTATCTTTCAAAGACCTAAGGTAAGTAGCCACAAGTTTAGCTTGTCTAATATTTTCAGCGTCATCAACAGGCGGCGCAGTTCTGCGACCGTGGATTGAAATAGCATGGATCTTTAGATCACCTAACGCTACTGTCGCGTCCAGCATGTGTCTTGCAATATTCTCCCATATCTTGTTTACATTGTTGTTAAATTCAAAAAGTGTTATTGGTCCAAAAGTTTTAAGCTCCACAACCTGCGATTTGACAATTGGCCATTTGGAAAAAACTGCATTACCAAAAAATGAATTTGCCGCATCTGAAAATTTTGTATCAAAATGAAAAACGCCACGGTAATTTAGCTTTTTCGCTAAGAGATCGAAAAGATTTGCCCCTTTATCTTCATAAAAATTAGCGGCTCCAGTAGTTACTTCCTGCATAGAGATAAAGTCGGGATTTTCAGACTTTAAAAACTCCAAAAGCGCATCCAAATACTTACCTTTATAAATATTGACTTGGATAAACTTAAAACTGACCACAGAATCATTTTGGCACAAATATTTACAATTGATCAATTTTTGCTAAAATTAATTAATGAAGACGGGAATCATATTTATTCTAGCTTTAGCAATCTTATCGGGCACAATTTATGCGTTATTTAAAAAATACTCAAAATCTCCGAGCCTGCAAGCTCAAGAAACTGCTCAAAACATAGAGAAATTTCCAGATGCTACAAGCTGGCAGATTAAAAACAGCAATAACGTCTGTTTTAGCCGAAATTCATGCCTTCAACCAGTAACAGTCTCTTTTCAAACACAGAAAGTGTGGAGGGAGATATATTTTTTCTATAAAAATCAAATGGTGTACGATGGCTGGACGACAAAAAGCATAATTGTCACTTCTATTCCGACAAGCATAGTTTTTACCAACAACAGTGATTGCAAGGCCGAACTTGCCAAAAAAGACCCATTTCTCAGCTTTGTTCAAAATAAACCGTTCAACCTATTTCGAGTAATCGAGAAACAAGCCCTCTTATACAATTTTTCCGTGACTTGTCCAGAGAACCCAGAAAGTTAAACTAGTCGACAATATTGGACGCCTGTCCTGAGAAAATCGAAGGGATCTTCGAACAATTTGGCTTCAACAAACACTAAGCGTAGATCACGTGTTCTGATACAATAAAAATCATGCTCGACAAGTTTATAAAAGGCAGAGTTTTTATAGCAATAGACGCGGCAAATATTGAAAAATCCGCTCAAGATCTACCCGTCGACCCAAGAGATGTTAATAAAAGAATTGCCAAAAACTTAGGATGGCGAGTTGATTACAAAAAATTGGCTAGCTATTTTAAAAGAAGCTGTAAACTCAAAGGGCTATCTTTTTATACTGCTTCCTTTGGAACTAAAAGCCACAACGACTTCCTACTATTTCTAAGGTCTCATGGTTACGAAATCAAAACAAAACCAGTAAAAGAAATAAAAGATCGTCAAGGTAACTTAATTCAAAGAAAAGCAAATTTTGATGTTGAGATTAGCGTGGACTCATTAGATTCAATAAACAATTTCGAGACCTTCATTTTATTTTCAGGTGATAGCGACTTTGCCTATCTTTTGGATTATTTAAATAATAAAAACAAGAAAACTATTGTCATCTCAACAAGATGGCACATAGCAAGGGAGCTAATTGAAAGTGCAGACCTATACCAGGATATTTATAAACTTAGAAAGAAAATTTTAAGAGTGTCCAAAATGCCAAAAACCCGCCCGTAGGCGGATTTCGGCTGTTGATAGCAGCCTTTCGACTGCACGCAAATCTTACCAAAAACAAAAGTCGCAGTCAATAACCCATGGTCAACACATTATAATCTCTGGCGGTATTCTTCGAATTTCTGGTAAAACGAATCTGAGCTCATTCCGAACGCTGCCTTGAATGCAGACCGCCAATCACTTTTTTTGGCAAAGGCTTCAAAGTATGTGCGCAAAGACATGGCATTGCCGGATACAAGAAGCTCTACGGCGATGTAAGCTAGGCTGTAAGCAGGCGTTTGTTCCCACGCCTTGTCTGTCTCCAATGACTGCAAGGTTGGCAGTGCTTGTTGTGAGGATTTAGATTTCCCTATGTGAAATGCCTTTGCCTCATCATTTGTGGTAAGCCCTTCGTTAATGACAGCTTGGTAAGCCACATACTCGGCACTGCCTTCTGAGAGCCACGTAGGGCCTGGTACCGGGAACTGGTCGCTTAGCTCATACTGCACAAGATGGAAGCGCTCATGGCACATTATCTTTGTGCGCTCGAAAGGCTTGTACTCTGCCCACTTAGGGTGCAAGGTGTAAATCTCAACCTCATATCTTGATATGGCCCTAGCTATTCTAGAACTATTGCTAAAACTGGTGGCTGCCCTCACGTATACTGAATAATGCCCTGTTATATCTGTCCCCAGATTGGCAACAAGAAATTCCCTGCTAAGCCTGTCCGCTTCAAGGATATACTTCCGGTCCTCGGCAGACACTCCATGGTCAAAGCTGTATGTAATCCCTGGAGTTAGTATTGATCTCACTTCAGGAGTAGAAGTTGGTGTTGCTTCAAGTCTGGGGGTTGGAGTTATTAAAGGTTTTGGAGTAGGAGATTCTACGGCTGGTTTGGGTGTATCAGTTAAAACAAGTTGTGGTGTTGGGGTTTTTGTTCCAACAATTGGAGTTGGAGTTTCAAGTTTTGGAGTTGGTAATTGGGTTAATTCGGTGGTTTCTTGAGGAGTTGGACTTGGTATTTTAGTCTGAATTTTTTGTTCTTCTTCACATCCGAGAAAAACTGCTATTACTAACCCTGTGCCCCCCCGAACAGCAGCTTTTAACAATGTTCTTCTTGAAATTTCTTTTGACATCAAATTTTTGTTAAGTGATTTTGTGGCTGTGAATTGTATCACAATGCCCAATATCTTCTCAATTATTTTTTCTGAAGCAATTTTTTGGGGCAATAGTTACCAAAAATAGAGTAGAAATTCCTGGTGGACTTTTCTCTATATGTTGTCGGGTCTATGGAACGATCTTCGAAC
>JBBTZR010000025.1:0-2423 GCA_038078475.1 Patescibacteria group bacterium | reverse complement strand
CTTCTCGATTTTATTTTTCCGAAACGTTGTGTTTCTTGCTGGCGATTTGGTGCCTATATTTGCAGCGATTGCTTTTCCAAAATTGAATTTATAGAAAAACCGGTTTGTCCTATTTGTCAGCGGCAAGCTGTTGGTGGCAGGACGCATCCGGGGTGCAGGAATCGGTATCGCTTGGATGGCTTGGTACTAGCTTGTCGATACTGGGGTCCTGTCGCGCGCGCGACTATTCAGGTTAAGTACAAATGGATTTACGACATTGAGAAAGTTTTTGTGGAGTTGTTGACTGATAATCTCTGGCGGTTTGATTTGCCAAAAGAGTTGATTTTAGTACCAGTTCCTCTCTCATTAAAGCGTAAGAGGTGGCGGGGATTTAATCAGGCCGAAATTTTGGCCAAGTCACTCGCGAAATCTTTCGCGGTGCCGTTTGCAGATGTCCTGGTACGAGTAAGGGAAACAGCAACGCAGGTTGGTTTAAAAAGAGACAAAAGGAAGGAAAATGTCAAAGGAGCATTTGCCATACGTTCCTCTCGTCATCCTGAACTTGATTCAGGATCTAAATTATTAGACAAAGATATTTTGCTTGTTGACGATGTTTATACCAGTGGAGCAACGATGGCCGAGTGTTGTCGAGTTCTGAAAAAAGCAGGCGCCAAAGAAGTTTGGGGTTTGGCCGTTGCGCTTGGGTAGAGGTCAAGATTCTGGTAAAATACAGCAGTACTGGAGGAGTCGCATAGTTGGTCCATTGCGGGGGATTGCTAATCCCCTGAGCCGTAAGGCTCGCGTGGGTTCGAATCCCACCTCCTCCGCCCTTAGGGAACGGGTTCGTTTATAGTGCAAACGAAGTGCACTATACTACAGCGAAGTTGTACATCCTGTACCCTCCGCTGATCTGGAAACGGGGGTGAGAATAAATGGCAGAAGGAATTGAAGTTCCTAAAGTTGAAGTTCCTATTTTAGATCAAGCTGCAAGTGAGATAAAAGAAAGGGGTTCTTTTCAACGGGAATTAAAGGATTCCGAATTAGCAGACATTATGAGGGGGGTAGTCGGCAGTCTGCTCACGGGTCAAGAAAAAGTCAAGGCAAGTGTTCCAACTATGGACGTTCGAATTGGAAATCAGCAAGGTAAGATTGACGGAAGGGTTTTAGTTGAGAAACCCGTAAAAGCAGAAATAGGAATTAACCTTGTTTTAGGAAATGATTCAGTGCCTGGAAAATTAAGATTAGTAAGTCTAGATGTTCAGGAAAAGGCTGGATTTGCCACTAAAATGGTTCTTAAAGCTGTAAATATTAAAGGCAAGGCCGAACAAGTACTTAGGGATCCAAATCAAGCGTTGATGACAGCTATTGACAGTCAACTTAAGCCAAAAGGTGTTGAGCTGACAGGAATAAAACTAGGATTTGGGCAAGATGCTTTGTCTGTGAATTTACAGGGTCGGCCAGTAGCCGTAGGAAAGTAAAGGAAACCAAAATACCCGACCGAGTATGGAGGCGTCGCATAGTGGACTAGTGCGGTCGTCTTGAAAACGACTAGGGCCGTAAGGCTCTCAGAGGTTCGAATCCTCTCGCCTCCGCAGTATGGTAAACTGTGATTAAGACTCTTGCATGGCACAGTTTCATAAAAGCGAATATCATGAAGACCACCACACGGGTAGGATTCTCTCCAAAGAGGAACTAGACGCTAAACATGCTGCGGCTCTGGATGCAAAGACGATAATTTCCTGGAAATCTCCGGTGAGAATTTTTAAGTCAAGGTCTAAAAAATACTTCACAAAAATTGCTCTCTATGCGCTGATTTTCATTTTGGCGGCAATTGCTTTTGGTGAATTTTTCTTGGTTGGGGTCATAATTGCCGTTGTTTTTGTGGTTTATGTTTTGGCAACAGCAGCGCCGGAGCTGATTGAACATAAAATCACTGGTATGGGCATTATTTCAGGTGGCAGAGCTTTTCTTTGGGAAGAGCTTGATTCTTTTTGGTTTGACAGACGGGGAGATGATCGACTTCTCTTGGTACAGACTAGACTGCATTTCCCGACAAGACTGATCATTCTTTTATCTGTGACGGTAACAGAGCGAGCACTTCTAGATATTCTAGAAAAACATCTCCACTTCCATGCTGCACCGGTGCACACGCTTTTTGACAAGTGGGCCCACCAGCTGCAGAAGAGGATCAACTTCGATTAAATTTCCAATTTCAAATTTCAAATGGGGTTGGGGAATCCTGTATAATTACCCCGCGCGCTCGTAGTTCAACTGGACAGAACATCAGCTTGCGGAGCTGACGGTTGGGAGTTCGAGTCTCCCCGAGCGCACACTTCGACAAGCTCAGTGTAAACTGGAGGAGTACCCAAGTGGCTTAAGGGCACCGTCCCGAAAACGGTTGGGGCCGCAAGGCCCACGTGAGTTCGAATCTCACCTCCTCCGCC
>JBBTZR010000024.1:0-1143 GCA_038078475.1 Patescibacteria group bacterium | reverse complement strand
GCATAGAGAATGTCTCCGGTGGTATAGGTACTAATAGCAGTGCCTCCGCGCGCAATAGAAAGAATGCCGCTAGTGATCTTTGCCGCATCCAGATCAGGAATCCGTGCCACGGCAAAGGTGCCGCTGGTTATCTTCGCTGCATCTAAATCAGGAATGTCTCCTGCGACTAATGTTCTGAATGCAGGGCTTGCGTCAGCGCCTGAAGAAGGACCGGCTAATACTGCATTGGCTTTCTGATCTATCCACGTCACGGCAAGCGTGCCGCTGGTGGTGATGGGAGAGCCAGATACAGAGAATTGGGAAGGGGCAGTGAGGGAGACGCTGGTGACCGTGCCTCCTGCGGCTGCTTTCCATTCTAATAGATTGGCATCATTGTTAGCGGCAAGAATCTCCCCTGCTTTCGGCGCTGTGTCGGGGAACGTGTATTCAATACCGGCAATCTTCAGCTTGGTGCCGGTGATCTCAATTTTTCCTGCAGACCCATCATCAATCACCTTGAATAAGGCATTAGTGCCATCGGTGATGGAGAGATTGCCGGTATTAGCAATAATCAGTGTTGGCTGGGTGGCAGAGAATGCAATGTCATCGGATCTAATAGTGACGGTGTTGCCCACCACCACGCTGTTGCTGAAATAGGCATCACGCCATTTCTTGGCAGAGGAACCCAGATCTAAAGTTGCGGTGGGACTGGGCAGCAGGGCGGTGACCACATCCCCAGAAACAGCAAGGTCTTTCACGGTGGTGTTGTCTAGAGTTGCCACTCCTCCATTACTAATCCTCGTCACTCCTCCCACCTTGAAGTCTCCGGAGAGAATATCCAGATTGCCGCCTGCCTGGGAAAGGAGAGAGTCGCCAATAGTTTTAGTTCCCGTGAAGACAGGAATGCGGTCAGCGCTTCCACTGCCGGAGATATCTCCTCCCGTGGTGGGATCTTTCCAGAGAGGCACGCCGCTGGCATCCACGGTGAGAATCTGGCCGGTGGCGCCAATGCCGAGTTTCTTGAGAGAATCAGTGGCATCAGCATAGAGAATGTCTCCGGTGGTATAGGCGCTAATAGCAGTGCCTCCTCGCGCAATAGGAAGAATACCACTAGTGATCTTTGCCGCATCCAGATCAGGAATCCGTGCCACGGCAAAGGTGCCG
>JBBTZR010000023.1:0-1156 GCA_038078475.1 Patescibacteria group bacterium | reverse complement strand
AGTATGTTCGGAAGTAACTGAATATGGTTATTCTGATTACGGAGAGACCAAGAAACGTACACTTGAAAGCGCTGATATAACTGGTCTGCAATCCCTCTACGGGAGTTAATACCTTTTTAATCTGCCTAAGTCTGAGGACTTTATAAAAATATCGGCTCGAACTCTTCCTCTGTCTCTAGAAAAAACGTCCGAAGTGCGCCAACATCAGGGAGTACTAATTTTTCGCATCACTTACTGCTTTTCTGGCTTGCTCCAGGTGGATTCGGCTGTGGTCTATATAATGGCTAATCCCTCTCGTTTTAAGTTCCTCCAAATCAACATCGTGTTCCACCAAGTGTGAAAGTATATCGATAGCCGACCATTCCCCGGGGCCCGGTTTATGATGTAACGAATCTTCGGGAAGTTGTCTCAAAAGAGAATCGAATGAATCCTGAATCTCAAGCAAAGCTTTTGCGTTGTCGGCATGAACTCCTTCAGCTTCTAATAATAAATGCTCATGATTAAGTTTTAAGGATTGTAGAAGGCTTTCCAGATTACTGGATAATCTCTCCCTCATTCTTTAATTGTAAATCAAAAAGTCTTTGTCCGATCAGTTCCGAAATCGTAGTTCGGCTCCGTTCACTATTTGGGATAGGTCGACTTCGCTTACTGCTATAGCCCTCTTCGATGAGCTCAGAGCCATGGCATCAGGCAAGCAGCATTTTTTAGCTTCATTGTTGTCACCTTGACACTTCGGCAATGCTCAGTGTCAATGGTGAGCACAGTCGAACCATTGACTTTAATCCTATTAAAGAATATATTTGGTTTCCGAAGGAGGTGATTAAATTGCAAAACACAAGCGGAGCGAGGGATCATTTAAAAAATCATCAGAAATATCCGGCAACTAAAGCTGAATTAGTTGCAGAGTGTAATAACCTTTCTGATTTTTCGGAGGAGGATAAAAAAGAGTTTACTTCAAAACTCCCAGGAGGTACATACAACAGCGCTGATGATGTTATTAAGGCTTTGGGTCTTTAATTGAAAGCCCTTGCGTGAGGTTAGTTGAGCCGAGAAAATAGTTCTAAACATTTCGGCGGGTTCAATGTGTGCCAAAATAGCTGTGGGAATTCTTTCTAAGTCAGACTGAAGCTAAATTAGGTTGAAGTCTTTTAATCTC
>JBBTZR010000022.1:0-1761 GCA_038078475.1 Patescibacteria group bacterium | reverse complement strand
TAGAAGTAACTGATAATTGTGCTCCGATGGTGGTGGAAGCAGATACTCCAATCTCTACTAGGTCATTCGTTGTCGTCAAGTTTACTCGTACTCCATTGTCATCCCAGCCTGAGATGTTGGCACCTCCACCTCCACCAGTAGCATCTTCTCCACAGATAATATTCCCATTGAGATCTGTATCTAGGGTGGAGCCTCCGGTGCAATTAAGGATGGAATTAAGTTGTAGACCGCCTTGAGTTATTCTTAGACCAGCCAGCGTAGATGTTGCAGTCGTAGATGAAGCTCTGGTAAAAAGTATCCCTCCTCCAAAGGTAGAGGTGGCTGAAGAAGTTGCTTGGATTACATCTGCTGAAAGAAGACCATATATGGTGGTAGTTCCTCTCAGTAAGGTTGAGGTAGCTACTAGACTAACTCCTGGAGTAGAAGAAGCTGAGATTGCTAAAGAACCAGCTGCATTAATGAAGGTTAAAACATTGTCAGAAGAATCTAAGATACGGAAATAGTCTCCTGTTTGATTAGCTACTCCTTTTAATGCAAAGAGTTTGGAAGCTGTTGTGGTGGAAGTAACTGATAATTGTGCTCCAATAGTGGTGGTGGCTGAAGTTCCAATCTCTACTAAATCATTGGCAGTCTGGAGATTCACTCTTACTCCATTATCATTCCAACCTGAGAGATTGGCAGTGGGACCTGTGCCAGGAGCGACTGGATTGCACACCACAGCGCCATCTGTATCTGAAATCAAGCCATTGGAACAATTCGTAAGGGTGTCAATGCGTACACCTCCGGAAGTAGCTCTAAGCCCTGCCAAAGTAGAAGAAGCAGTAGTAGATAATCTTGTAGCTGTAATCCCTCCCCCAAAAGTAGAAGTAGCTGTGGTGGTTGATTGAATGACATCTGCGGAGAGAAGACCATAGATAGTGGTTGTTCCTGCTAGAAGTGTGGTAGATGCGACTGCCAGACCTGTACCGGGTGTGGTGGTACCAATACCTACTCTACCTAAGACACCATCCAAGGAAAGTATGGGTATAGCAGTGGTAGAAGTGGCAAAAGAGAAAGAATTGTTAAAGGGACGGATGGTAGAAGTGGCAGTCAAAGCATAGGCAATAGTACCAGCGTCAACTGTAAGTGTAGAAGTAGCCTGGATGTATGACGTCCGAAGGCCAGACTCAAATGTAGTAGTGGCTTTACTAAAGAGCGTAGAAGTAGCTACTCCTAAACCTACTCCGGGAGTAGATGAGGCAACCCCTACTCCACCTGAGGCATTAATGACGGTAAGTACCGTATCAGCTGAATCCAATATTCTAAAGTAATCACCAGTCTGACCAGCTACTCCTTTAAGAGCCAATAACTTAGCTGCTGTAGTAGTAGAAGTAACTGATAATTGTGCTCCGATGGTGGTGGAAGCAGATACTCCAATCTCAACGAGGTCACTTGGATTTGTGAGGTTGACTCTTACACCATTGTCATCCCAGCCTCCGGCTGAGCCAGCTCCACCCCCAGAGGTAACGGTGCAGTCAGTAGAATCACCTCCATCATCTATACACGTGATGGCAGAACCAATGAAGTTGAGAATGGAGCGCTGGATGAGGCCTGTGCCTTCATCTTGGACAGCAGTGTAGGCTTGAGAGATAGCGCACCTCCCGTCAGCAGTGAGAAAACATCCCCCAGTTAAACGAATCCCTCCCACAAAGGAAGAAGTAGCCGTAGAAGTAGAAGTGTAGTAAGGAGCTAAGACTCCTAAGAATGAAGTAGTAGTCCCAT
>JBBTZR010000021.1:36733-38888 GCA_038078475.1 Patescibacteria group bacterium | reverse complement strand
TTTTTGTCAAATTTGCAAATAAGAAGGCTTGTTTCTCGCTTTGCTCGAAATAAGAGAACTTATTTCTCGTAAACTCGAAATAGCTCCCTGATGGTGTCATAAGAGAAGCCGCGTGTCAAAAGGTAAGAGTAAAACTTCTTCTTAAAATCAATTAATGGTTGCGTCTGCCAGTGTTTCAATTTTTTGACAACTGCAATTTTAGCCAGTTCTAACTCCGAGGACCTAACGGCTAGACCCTGGATGGTATCATCCGAGATACCTTTAAGTTTCAGCTCCATTTTGACGTAAGCCAAGCCTTTCGGGTTTGACTTGGCTCGCGAGGTGAAGAACCATTTTGCAAATTGTCGATCGTTTAGATATTTGTAGCGCTTGAGTTTTTCGACAATTATTGGTATCTGGCGGCTTTCTTTTGCCTCGCGAAACTTGATCTGTTCACTCTTGGCAATTTTGCTGGCGAGATAATTTTCGACTTCTTTGACAGACCTGGGACGATAACTTAGATATCTCATAGCTAGATCCAGCAGTTTAGTAGACTTCTCTTGGCCAATTATTTTATTAACTTTATCAACGGAGATTAGCATACCGACTTTGAGGTTGTTTTCGACAATAGTTTCTAAATTTGCCCCAAAAGCAAACTTATCATCGAGAAAAATATTGAATCTGTCCTTCTTTTTTTGGGGAGTAATTGCAGTTATTCGTAGAAAAGCTTTGCTTATTTGGGGCACTTTAGGCCTGTGCAAGAGATTCTAGAATTTCTTCATCCTCGGCTTCGGAGTTGGTGGTTTTGGGAGGTTTTTGCGGCAAACCTTTTTTAACTTTTGACCAAAGGTCCTTTTCAAGAGCGGCTGCTTCTTTTTTATGTTCGGCAAGATAGGCTTTGGCGCTTTCTCGACCCTGACCGATTATTTTTGAGCCCAAACGGAAAAAGGCACCTGATTTGGTTATGAGGCCCATCTCTAAGGCAGCATCCAAAAGGCCGCCTTCTCTGGAAATTCCTTCTTCATTCATGATGTCAAATTCGGCGATTCTAAAAGGCGGGGCAACTTTGTTTTTGACAATTTTAACCCGGTGGCGACTGCCGACAACGCGATCTCCTTCTTTAATATTATCTATTTTTCTGATATCGATTCTCATGGATGAATAGAATTTAAGAGCGCGTCCACCGGGTGTAACCTCAGGGTTTCCAAACATAATACCTATTTTCTCTCTTAGTTGATTGGTAAATATGGTGACGGTTTTTGATTTGGAGATGGCGCCTGTTAATTTTCGCAGAGCTTGCGACATCAGTCTTGCTTGAACACCCATCACGGAATCGCCCATTTCGCCTTCGATTTCGGCACGAGGAACTAAAGCAGCAACGGAGTCGATGACAATAACATCAATGGCGCCAGAGCGGATTAAGGTTTCTGTGATCTCTAGCGCTTGTTCACCGGTGTCGGGTTGAGAGATTAAGAGATCGTCAAGATTGACTCCCATTTTTTGTGCCCAAACCGGATCAAGCGCATGTTCGGCATCGATAAGAGCTGCTGTGCCGCTATTTTTTTGGGCTTGGGCGATGATTGCTAAGGCGAGCGATGTTTTACCTGAGGCTTCAGGACCAAAAATTTCAACTATTCTTCCTCTAGGAAGGCCTCCTACACCTAGTGCCAAGTCTACTGGTACACTACCGGTCGGAATGACGTCTACTTCCAGCTTGCCGACGGACTCGCCCATCTTCATGATGGAGCCGCGGCCGTATGCTTTTTCGATTTGGGAAATGGCAGTTAGAATTGCTTGTTTTTTGGCGTCGGAGGTCATTGCAAGTTCAGCAATGTTTTACTACAGTTTTTGCAAAATTACAAGAGGTGGTAAAATGCCTCTTAATAAACGGGGAGTAGTATAGTGGTAATACGCATCCTTGGGGTGGGTGTATCGGCGGTTCGATTCCGCCTTCCCCGACTGAACAATGCAAAAGGCTCCCGCCTCACTTTTGAAAGTGAGGCGAGGCTCACTCAAAATATTTTTTGAGCGGTGAGTCCGCCCACCCCGACAGATTTTTGCGAGGCTAACAACTGTAACTTATTGCATCAAGGACAGAAGGAACTTTGAGCAATAAATAACGCAATTGTGCTAAAATAGTGGGCAAAATGGACTTTTAGTTTAGATATGAATCACT
>JBBTZR010000021.1:26032-36633 GCA_038078475.1 Patescibacteria group bacterium | reverse complement strand
GTTCGTTCAGTATTGTCGACATAGAAATCATTGAAGATTAAACTTATTAATTAGAAATTAGACTAAATCAATTCCCAATATTTTCGATTATCGTTTGGGAGATTTTCCTTCGGCTTCGCTCAGACCTTCGGCCCTGAGAGCCTCAGGCTCGACGAGACATAGTCCAAAACTTAACGTTTCGGACTTCGTCCTTCGATAAGCTCAGGACATCGTCCTAAACTATCGTTTAGGACTCTGCTTGCCTTTTCTGGCTTTTTGGGCGAGGCCGTATTTGCGGCGTTCCTTGACACGAGAATCGCGAGTTAAAAGCCCGGCGCGTCTTAGGGGAGCTTTATATTCTGCGTTTTGTAAGACTAAAGCTCTTGAGAGGCCATGGGCAATAGCGTCAAGCTGGCTGCTTTTGCCGGAACCGGCGACTTTAATGGTTGCCCAGTACTCGCCCTCTGATTTGGTAACAGTAAAAGGCCTTTGCCAGATTAGTTTTTGGGTTTCTGCCGGAAAGTAAACGTTTATCGGTTTATTGTTGACTAAGATTTCACCTTTGCCTTTATAAAGCCTGATTCTGGCCACCGCTTCTTTGCGACGGCCGTGGGCAGAGATGTAGTCGGTTTTTGGTTTGGTTTTTTCTTCCATATTATTCAGCTATCTTTGAATTTATCTTTGTGTGGATGCTCGCCGGCAGGATAAATGTAGAGTTTTTTGAGCATAAGTCTTCCCAGTTTTGTTTTGGGCAGCATTCCCACTACGGCGAGTCTTACGAGCTCTTGCGGTTTCTGCGCTCTTACGGTGGCGGCAGTTTTTGATTTAAGACCTCCGGGGTACCCGGAATGTCGCCAGTATACTTTTTGTTTTTCTTTTTTACCTGATAGAACGACTTTGGCAGCATTGATGACAACAACACTCTCACCGCTATCCAAATACGGTGTCCAGTAAGCTTTATTTTTGCCCATCAAAAGATGGGCGACACCCGTGGCGAGTCGTCCTAAAATTTGGTTTTTGGCATCTATCAAGTGCCATTCGCTCTTGATATCAGTCTGTTTAATTTTTTTCATGCTTTCTTTTCAGATATTTTGGGGGGGCTTAGGTTTTTTCTCGATCGGTAATAACTCGAGTTGAGCCATTGGCGCGCCGTCTCCAAGCCTTCTTGCAATTTTAACAATGCGCGTGTAACCACCTTGCCTTTTTTCAAAGCTTGGAGCAATTTCTGAGAGTAGCTTATTTAAATCTCCGGGCACTTTTGATGCTAGAGTTCGATTTTCTGCCAATTTCTTCGCTTTAGCGGCCGTGATTAATTTTTCTACATAAGGCCTAGCAAATTTAGCTTTTGCCAAGGTCGTCTTGATACGTCCCTTTGAAAAAAGGGCACCGGCAATATTTTTCAGTAAGGCTTGTCTGGCGTCCTTGTCTCGGCTAAGTTTTCTGCCGCTAACCATGTGTCTCATTGAACCTCAATTCCCCGCTCTTTCATTTTTTCTTCGACCATGGCTATAGACTTTGGACCCATGTTTTTCATCTTGAGGATATCTTTTTTGTCACGAGACATAAAGTCGCCTATGGTTTCAATTTTGCCAGCTTTGAGGCTGTTTGTAAGTCTGACAGGTAGATCCAATTCCTCCAGGGAAGTTTTCAAAAGCTCCTCTGTCAAGGGCACACCAGCCGGCAGTTTTTCTGCTTTTTTCCGGGCGGTTTTGGGTTGATAGATCGTGGTGAAATGGTCCACCAAAATTTTGCTAGCAAGTTTAAGGGCGGCAGACGGTTTAATGGTACCATCTGTTGTTATCTCCAGAGTCAATTTGTCGTAGTTGGTTAAGCGCCCGACACGTGTGGCTTCAACTTTATAGTTAACACGGACGACTGGTGAGAAATTGGCGTCGATTGGGATAACTCCGATTTCTCCGGTTTTGCGATCATCAGCTAGCGAATAACCACTACCAATCTCGGCGATTATGGTAGCGGTGAGCTTGGCTTTTGAATCAGCAAGATGCGCGAGAGTTAAATCAGAATTGACGATTTCCAAGTCAGCAGTTTTGGTGATATCCTTGGCTTTGATCTCTCTTGGGCCACGAACATCGAGAGTTAGCTTTTGTGGTTTATCTTGACTGATCTTAAGTCTAACCTTTTTAAGATTTAAAATAAGCTCTACGACGTCCTCGGCCATGCCGGCCAAGGTCGAAAATTGATGACGAACGCCAGAAATTTTAGCTGATGTAATTGCTGCTCCAGGAAGAGAAGTTAAAAGAACCCGCCTGAGGGAATTACCGACAGTGTGACCATAGCCTTGGTCCAAGGGTTCAATAATAAATTTTCCAAAATCTGCAGTTTCTTTTTCCGTTGAAACTTCAATTTGCGAAATGTCTAGCATATAATTTTGTTTTTGGTTTTCACCTCCCCTATCTCGAGTAGTACTCGACTATTAGCTGTTCGTTGATATCATCTTTAATTTCTTCGCGTTTTGGAAGACTTTCTACAATGCCTACAAGTGCCTTCTTATTAAGCCACGACGGTCGCGTTTTATCTTTTTCGTCTTGAGCCAATTTTTTGATGAAACCAAAATTAGCAGCTTTCTCAGATAGGGTTATAATGTCGCCAATTTTAACATTGTATGAAGGTATTGTCATTCGTTTACCGCCAACCATTATGTGTCCGTGGGAAACTAATTGCCTGGCTTGCTGGCGGCTGGCGGCAAAGTCAAGTTTATAAACTACATTATCGAGGCGTGTTTCTAAAATTTCGAGAAGGGCCGCGCCAGTTGCAGTTCTTTTGGCAGCAGCTCTGTCAAAATATTTTTTAAACTGTCTTTCAAGCACTCCGTACATCCTTTTGGCTTTTTGTTTTTCCCTAAGCTGGACGCCGTATTCCGAGAGTTTTTTTCTTCCCTTGGGGCCATGTTGACCCGGCCTACCAGCGTTTTTGCGGATGACCGGACACTTAGGTGAGTCGCAAAGGGCAATTCCTTCTGCTCGACATAATTTGTGTTTTGGACCAGTATAGCGTGCCACTACACTCTTCTCCTTTTGGAAGCCCTTGGGCCATTGTGGGGAATCGGCGTAACATCGGCGATCATGGTGATATCAAGACCTGCTGACTTGAGGGCTCTGATTGCGCCGTCTCTTCCAGGGCCAGGGCCTTTGATGTAAACTTCGACACTCGACAGGCCTAAATTTTTGGCTTTTCTGGCTACTTGTTCAACAGCAGTAGTCGCGGCAAATGGTGTAGATTTACGAGCACCTTTAAAACCGCTACTTCCTGCTGATCCCCAAAGCAGGGCATTGCCGCCCGTGTCGGTTATTGTTACCAGGGTATTGTTAAATGTTGCCGTGACGTACGCTCTGCCGTGAGTAACGTTTTTGGCGCGAGTGATTTTTGTTTTCACTTAGCTTCCCCTTTCGCTGGCTCTTGTTTTGCAGGCGCACTGCCCATTTTTGCGACAATCTCTTTTCTGACGGTTCCAATTGTCATTCGTTTACCTCTTTTGGTTCGAGCATTGGTCCGTGTCCGTTGGCCTCTCGTAGGCAAATTTTTGGTGTGTCTGGTGCCACGATAAGATCCTATCTCCTGGAGTCTTTTAATGTTTGCCTGGATTTCGCGCCTAAGATCTCCTTCAATTTTGTACTTCTCAAGTGCTTTCTGCAATTTGTTAATTTGTTCTTCTGTTAAATTTTTGGCTCTAGTATTGGGATCCATTTGGCAGATTTTTAGAATTTCCCGCGCTCGCGTTGGCCCGATTCCAAAAATATAAGGAAGGGCTGCTTCGATTCGTTTTTCTGCCGGTAAATCTACTCCTGCAATGCGCGCCATGACTTCTATCCCTGCCTCTGCTTGTGGCGAGGATTGATGCAGATCACGTAAAGCACTCCTCGCCTCTTAACGATTTTGCAATTGACACATCTTTTTTTAATACTTGCTTGAACTTTCATCTTAACCTGTAAGTAATCCTCCCCTTAGTCAGATCATAGGGTGTCATTTCCAGCTTAACTTTATCTCCCGGTAAAATTCGCACATAGTGAATGCGCATTTTGCCCGAAAGATGACAAAGTACAATTTTATCTTCTGCAACTCCCGGCAGGGAGCTGCCGGCCACTTTGACTCTAAACATGGTGTTCGGCAGCGCTTCGGTGACTTCACCTTCCACCTCGATTACACCGCTTTTAGTACTTTGACGATATTGTAAAGGTTTCCTCATAGAATAACTTTAAGGGGAAAACCTAAGGGCGGTTTTCCCCTTAATATTCCCCTTTCCCTAGATTGAAAAATTGAGTCGTTTTGCTTCGTAAAAGGAACTGGCGGAGCCAGATTCAAATTCAATTTTAGTAATTTTATTCGTAGAAAAGCTTTACTTATTTTGAAATTAAATTTTATCATTCTCACAAGTAGGGCGTCAAGACTATAGGGCCACTTTTGGTCACCAGTACAGTTTTTTCAAACAGTCCTGCTAGCGAACCGTCGACGGTAGAGATGGTCCAGCCATCTTTCCCTAGAGAAACCTCGCCGGAGCCTTGGGCATAAATTACTTCAATCGCCAGAGCCATTCCTTCTAACACTAGCGGCCCAGTATGCCTTTTGCCAAACCCCGGTATCAAGGGCTCTTCATGCAACTCGTGGCCAACCCCATGCCCAGTCAAACTCTTAACGACCGAGTACCCTGCCCCTTCAATGTTTTCTTGCAGAGCTTGCGATATATCTCCAATTCTGTTACCAACTTTGGCTTTCTCTATGGCTTTCTCCAGAGTAGATCTGCCGCATCTTAGAAATTTTAAAACTTGCGGCGAAACCTCACCAACCGGAACTGTAATGGCCATATCGCTGTGTAAACCTTTATAAACTGCGCCAATATCGACACTAATAATATCGCCATTTTTAACAGGAATATCTCTGGGTATACCGTGAACTACTTCAGAGTTTTTGGTAATACAGGTAGTCCATTTGTAATCATCTACAGTAGTAAAGGAGCTTTGGGCGCCCGATTTTTCTATAAAGTTTTTGGCCACACGATCCAACTGTGACATTAGAACACCTGGCTTGACGTGGACTAGTGCCGCTTTAAGAGCTTGGGCCGCGATCTTTCCTGAAATTTTCATGAGTTCTTGTTCCTTACTGCTTTTTATTGCGCCAGCAACAAATTTATTTATTTGGCTCATTTTGTAATCTGGCGATTATATCTTGATGAACTTCTTCAATAGTTCCAAGGCCGTCGATTTCCTCGAGAATTTTCCCCTGTCTGAAGTAGGTTAAAAGAGGTTCTGTGTCAGTATGGAAAACTTCAAAACGTCTGGTTATTACATCCAGGCTATCATCATGTCTGCCTCGCTCAATTAATCTTTTGATAGCAATATTGTCCGGGACTTTTATGAAAAAGGCGTGAGTTATGTCCCGAGGTAAACCTTCCAGCTGAGCGTAATTTCTGGGATAACCGTCAAGAACAAAACCATTTTTGCAATCATTCTTGTTAATTCTCTCGTTTAAAATTTTAGTGACAACTTGATCTGGAACTAAATTGCCTGCTTCAAGTGCCTCTCTGATTTCACCGGCTTCGGTACCCTCGCCTTTTGACTTTTCCCTGAAAAGTTGGCCCATTGCAATATAGGGAAGGCCAAGACTCGCAGCCAGCATTTTGGCTTGCGTTGATTTGCCTGAACCTTGACCGCCTAACACTAAAATTTTTTTACCCATCATTGCCTCCTTAAAAAGGCGTCGTAATCACGCATGACTAGTTGCGATTCGATTTGCTTGATGGTCTCCAAGAGAACTGATACAACTATTAAAAGTCCGGTTCCGCCTATCAAAAGTGTGGTAATACCAGTAAAACTTTGTCCAATGGCCGGTAAGATTGCAATGGCACCCAAAAACAATGCACCGAAAAGTGTAATTCGTAGTGATACATAATCCAAATATTTTTTGGTTGTTTGACCGGGTCTGATGCCGGCAATGAACCCTCCTTGTTTCATAAGCATCTCTGAAATTTGCTTAGTATTAAAAGCGACCGTTGTATAAAAATAAGTGAAAATTACAACTAAAATAAAATAAACTGCGTTGTAGAGTATATCGTTTGGATTAAATATCTTTTGAATGTCTTGGGCAAGATTGGCTATTGTGATATTGGGGGACCGTTGGAAGAAACTGGTAAAAGTGGTTGGCAATAAGATGAGAGAGACGGCGAAAATGATTGGAATAACCCCTGCCTGGTTTACCCTCAGTGGAATAAAACTAGTAACGCTGGTTTGAGTTGCTGTAGCACGCCTGGAGTAATTGACTTGGATGGGACGCCTGGCTTCTGTCACAATTACTATTGATACGATAACTACCAGCCCCATTACCAGGAAAGTTACCACATTTCTAAGTTGGCTCGGATCGAAAACTGTGGCCGTTTGAGCAAGACCAATGGGCAATCTGCCGACAATCCCTGCTAAAATCACCATCGAGATACCATTACCAATGCCTTTTTCGGAAATAAGCTCACCAAGCCACATTAACAATATAGTACCGGCAGATATTGTGACGATAAGAGAAAATAGGGTGAGAGGATCAACAGTCTTGATGACATCCGAATTCCTAAGCAGTATGTACATGCCAAAGGCTTGGATAACCGTCAGTGGCACGGTTAAATACCTAGTGTATTGGTTAATTTTTTCTCGTCCCGACTCGCCTTCTTTTGCCATCTCCTCGAGTTTGGGAATTACCAGCTGCAAGAGTTGCATAATAATGCTGGCATTGATGTAAGGGTTGAGGCCTAGTGACATTACGGAAAAGTTAGCCAGTGTTCCTCCCGAGAAAATATCCAAAAGTGACAAGAGTTGACTTTGGGCGAATAGGTTTTTCAACGACTCTACGTCAACACCCGGTACCGGAATATGAGCAAAAATTCTGAAGACCAGAAAGATGGCGGCAGTGAAGAGAATTTTATTGCGCAGTTGCTGGACTTTAAAGATTTTGGTGATTGTTTTTAACCAATTCATTTGATCCCCTTTCCCTTAATGGAGAAAATTTCACTGGCGGAGCCAGATGAAATTTTCGGATTTGAATTTGGTTTTGGGTTGACCTCAACTCTTCCTCCGGCTTTTTCAATTTTGACTTTGGCACTCTTAGACGTAGGGAGCTTGATAATAAGTGGCCGATTCAACTGACCATCGCCAAGGATTTTGACACCATAAGCCTTGGCATCATTTGCATCAACGATTCTTGCTTCTACAAGAGTCTCCAGGTCCACCTGGGAATTTCTGGGTAGGACATTAAGTACTTTCAAATTGATGGCAAGAGGTTTTTTGGATATTCTGGCATGACCCTTACCACGTCTAATGGGTAGACGTTTAAATAAGGGCCCGGCGCCGCCTTCATAGTGAGGGTGGGTGATTGGGAGTTTACCTCGGGCATTTTGGCCTTTGGTCCCACGGCCACTAGTCTTGCCGCGACCGCTTGACTGGCCACGACCTACCCTTTTGGCACCTTTGGTTTTTATTTTAGGTAGGGCGAGAGGATTCATTTGACAAAACTCCTTAATGCCTCCAGTGTTGCATAAACGTTTGATGCTTTATTTCTAGTACCAAGAACTTTTGCGGAAATATTTTTAATACCGGCAGCTTCAACGACACTTCTGACCGCTCCACCGGCAATGACTCCGGAACCAGTAGGGGCTGGCTTTAAAATTATTTTGGCAGCACCTCTTTTTACCAGCACGTCACTGGGTATAGTTCCTGCTGTGATTGGCACAGTAATCAAATGTTTTTTAGCGTAAGCCACCCCTTTTCTAATGGCCGAGGAGACATCGCGGGCTTTGCCTAGGCCGACCCCGACTCTGCCTTTTTTGTCGCCAACTACCATTAAAACGGAAAACCCGATTCTGTTACCACCTTGGGTTTTTTTTGAGACTCGATTTACCTGAATAACTTTTTCTGCAAATTCTTTCGGTTCGAACTGCTGAGTGTGGTTTGCCATTAAAAGACCAGCCCTCCTTTTTTGGCACCAACGGCCAGAGCCTTGACGTGGCCATGGTATTTGTATCTACGTCTATCAAAAACTACCTCTTTTATCTTTTTGGCAATTGCCCTTTTGGCTAAAAGAGTTCCGGCTTCTTCTGCCTTATTCAGCTTACTCTTTGTAGCAACTACTGTGAACTTTGCCTCGTCATCTATAAGTTGGGCATAGATATATTTGTTTGATCTGAAAACACTAAGTCTTGGTCTTTTAATTATATTTTTCATTTAAACTCCCGGACCGGTCTTAATGGTCTTACCGGGTTTTCTCCTAATGACCTCATCCAGATATTTAATACCCTTGCCTTTATATGGTTCCGGTGGTCTGATTCTTCTGATTCTGGCTGCTGTCTCGCCAACTTGTGCTTTATCAATTCCCGAGACAATTATCTTGTTCTCGCGAGTTTCGAAGTCGATTCCGTCTATTTTTGAAAAAATAACCGGATGAGAATAACCTACATTTACTACGAGATTGTCGCCGTCTTTGGCTGCTCTGTACCCGACTCCGACGATTTCTAAAGTTTTTTGATGTTTAACAACCACTCCCTTGATCATATTGGCGATGATCGTTCTGGTTACTCCATGAAGTGATTTGGCAAGTTTTGTATCCGATTTTCGAGTAACTTTTACAAGAGGTGCGGCAATTTCTACTTTTACCTCTGGTCTTGTTTGGAAATTAAGAGTTCCCAGGGGTCCTGTTATAACCACAGTACTGCCTTCTGTTGTGACAGTTACACCTTCAGGTATTTTAATTGGTCGTTTACCTATTTTGCTCATGGTTTTACCAGACTTTGCATATAACTTCGCCTCCGAGCTTTTTGACTTTGGCATCATCACCACTCATAACTCCATAAGGCGTAGAAATGATGAGAAGCCCGCTACCACCTTTGATTTTTTTGACGTTTTTGCTTTTGATGTAAATTCTCAGACCGGGTTTTGAAACTTTTTTAATATCATGGATTTTAGGTTTTCGATTTTCATAAGCAAGTTCGATTTTAATAATGTTGCCTGATCTTTCTACGAGACCGACGAACTGTTGAGCGGACAGGATTTTGGCAATTGTCAACTTATGTTTTGAATATGGCACCAAAACTTCAAGTTTTTTGGCCATATAGCCGTTTTTGATAATTGTTAGCATATTAGCCACAGGATCCATGTGCCCTCCTTTGTCGGGAATTTCCAATTTCCACTTCGCGAAAGCGAACGAGACCTTTCCAATTTCCAATTCTCACCATGATGCTTTTTTGACTCCCGGAATTTCTCCTCTATGGACAATGTCGCGAAAGCACAAGCGGCAAATGCCAAATTTGCGCATATAACCTCTCGGACGACCGCAAAGATGACATCTATTTCTATGTCTTATGGCAAATTTCTGTTTCTTTTCGTTTTTGACGATTTTTGATTTTTTAGCCATCTAACTTTTCTTAAAAGGGAAGCCTAAAAGTTCCATCAGTTTTTTCGATTTCTCGGGACTGCTGTTTTTAAAAACTACTGAGACTACCAGCCCTCGAATCTTGTCGATCTTTGAATAGTCGACCTCCGGAAATAGAATTTGTTCTTCTAGGCCTAGATTATAATTACCAAATTTATCGAATTTCGAGCTGTCTAACCCTCGAAAATCCCTCATTCTGGGAAGCACTATGCTCTGGAGTTTTGTCAAAAAGCTCCAGGCACGCCTGCCACGCAGTGTGACCATTGCTCCAATAAGATCACCGGCTCTGAGCTTAAAGTTTGAAATTGCCGCTTTGGCGCGGGTGACTGACGGCATTTGACCTGCAATTTGAGCCAGTTGTGATTTTGCCTTAACAAGCACATCTTTATTGGTTAGCGCATCAGCTAGTCCCATATTCAAAACAATTTTTTTAAGGGTCGGGGCGGCCAGGTCATTTTTGAGTCCAAATTCTTCTTTTAATTTAGGGCGTATTTCCTTCTGATATTTTTCTTGTAAAGAGTCCATTTTAAATGCGTCCTTGGCATTTTTTACAAATTCTAACTTTTGTTTTGCCTTCAAGTGTTATACCTACTCGTGTTTGTTTACCGCATTTAGGGCAGATTATGGCAACTTTGGCGACGTCGATGGGTCTGGTGATTTCGTAAATACCGGCGGGTGACTGACGGCTAACTTTACGATGCCTTTTATAAATCGCGGCGCCAGCGACCACAATTTTATTTTCAGTTTTTAGAACTTTCTCAATCTTGCCCTGTTTACCTTTATCGCGACCGGAGGTGATAACAACTTCATCTCCAACCTTAAATTTGAACATTCTAGATAACCTCCTTAGCAACAGATGCAATCTTCGTAAACCCTTTATTTTTAACCTCGGCGGCAATTGGCCCAAAGATTCTAGTGGCCCTGGGACTGTTGGTGTTATCAATGATGACTGCTGCATTGTCGGAAAATCTAATATAAGAACCGTCTGGTCTTCTTGACTCTTTTTTAGTTCGCACAATAACAGCTTTGACTATTTCATGGTCTTTTACTTGTCCGGTAGGACTGGCACCGCGAACGACACCGGTAATGACTTCCCCAAGACCAACAAATCTCTTTCCTGATCCGCGACCAAGACCGATGATCACCAAATTTTTGGCGCCACTGTTATCTGCAACTGTCAAATTTGATCTTCTTAAAAGCAT
>JBBTZR010000021.1:15038-25932 GCA_038078475.1 Patescibacteria group bacterium | reverse complement strand
AATTTTTGGCGCCACTGTTATCTGCAACTGTCAAATTTGATCTTCTTAAAAGCATAACTTGACTTTAAGGGCAAACCTAATACGGTTTTCCCTTAATATTCCCTTTCCCTTAGTGGAGAAAATATACAGTGCCATGCGGTCCTCGCTTCGCTGCGGGCCTATGTCCAAGCAAAGCTTGATACAATTTTCGAACTTTTATATTGATTTTCATTCAATAACCTCCAGTATTTTGAAATGTACGTCATGCGAAATCGGTCTGGTTTCTGCAATTTTGACTTTTTGGCCAACTTTAACACCTAGATCATCGTGGGCTTTAAAATTTGTCGTTTTTTTAATTTGTTTTTTATAAAGTGGATGTTTGCGGTAAGTCGTTACCGCGACTACCGCTGTTTTTGCCATTTTTGTGGATGTAACTGTCCCTGTTTTCATTTACTTTAAGGGTAAACCTTTAACACTTTCTTTTTTAGTTTTTTCCTCGAACATTTTTTCTGCAAGAATCGTTTTTACCGCCGCGATATCTCTTTTAATCTCCCGGATACTGTGGACGTTTTTTATTTTCCCTAACTTTTGCTCCATAGCTTGCGAGACTCGCACCTTAACTTTTTCGGCCACTAGTTGCCGTAAATTTTCAATTGTCTTGTTTTTAATTTCTTGTAACTCTTTCTTTTTCATAGTCTATCTTTTAAATTTTGGTTATTAATTTTGTTTTAATTGGTAATTTGTGTGCTGCAAGTCTTATTGCCTCTTGGGCCGTCTCTGTTGGAACTGCACCCATTTCAAAAAGTACAGTACCCGGTTTGACCACAGCTACATATTGGTCAACATCACCCTTGCCAGAACCCATCCGGGTTTCGGCAGGCTTTTTGGTAATGGGTTTATCGGGGAAAATTCTGATCCAAATTCTGCCACCCCTTTTGGTGTAGTGAGTCATGGCGCGTCTGGCGGCTTCAATTTGACGGGCAGTAATCCACGCCGACTCAAGACTCTTGAGGCCTACAGATCCGAAGACAAGATTTGTCCCTCGAGTAGCCAAGCCTTTCATTTTGTTTCTAAATTGTTTTCGGTATTTAGCTCGTTTAGGTGCAAGCATTTTTAGAATTCTCCTTTGTGTATCCAGACTTTGACGCCGACTATGCCGGCTTTTGGTACTTTGGCGTCAATCTTGGCAAAGTCTATGTCTGCGCGAATTGTATGTAGAGGAATTGCGCCTTCCTTTAATGTCTCGCGTCTGGCGATTTCTGATCCTCCGAGTCTACCGGCTAGTGTTACCCTAACTCCTTTGGCACCGGACCGCTTAACTCGTTCTAGAGCTTGGGCCATAACTCTTCTGAAGGGGATTCTTCTGGCAAGTTGATCGGCAATAGCGGTAGCCACCAAATAGGCATCAAGGTCCGGTGATTTAATTTCTTCAAATTTAATATCTAGTTTTGATGCGTCTTTGATT
The DNA here is from genome assembly GCA_038078475.1 of Patescibacteria group bacterium. Classification (GTDB taxonomy): domain Bacteria; phylum Patescibacteriota; class Microgenomatia; order Curtissbacterales; family GWA2-41-24; genus JBBTZR01. Next base: position 24,488 of record JBBTZR010000021.1, on the reverse strand, counting down.
TTGATTTTTTTCATCAAGTTATCTCTTAGTTGCTCATGCCCTGTTCCTCCGCGGCCGATAGCAACTCCTGGTCTTGAAACATGGATGATGATTGTCCTTTTATCAAATGACCTTTCGATTTCTACCTTGGATACACCAGCAACTTTAAGATTTCCCAAAATATAAAGTCTAATCTTTTGGTCTTCTAAAAGTTGCTGGGCAAAAAGGTCCCCTTTGCCAGCAAACCATCTGGAGCTCCAATTATAAAAATTGCCAAGTCTGAAACCCGTTGGGCTAACTTTTTGACCCATATATTTGACGCTTAATGACTAATGTCCAAAGACTAACGCATAAGAAAATTTTATTCGTGAGATATGCTCTGCTTATTTTGCTTTAGTCGTTAGTTGTTTGTCGTTAGTCGGCCCTACCTCCTTTACTTCTTTGTCACTCTGTCTCTTTGTTTCTTTTGCAGTTTTTGGTTCACCTTCCAAGATCACCTGAATGTGGCTTGTTCGCTTTAAGATTGAGTGAGCACGACCTCGGGCAACCCGTCGATATCTCTTAAAAACGATTCCTTTACCCACAAGAACGGATTTGAAGGCAAGCGAGGATTCCTCCAGACCAAAATTGTTTTTGGCATTGGCGATTGCAGAGGAGATGACTTTTTTCAAGGGAAGCGCAGATGATTTATTAATAAAGGCGAGTAGCAAAACCGCTTTTGACGGTGACATCTTTTTGATTTGCGCGACTACAAGGCGAACCTTTTCAGGTGATACCCTAACATTTTTGGCGGTTGCTGTGATTTCCATACTTATTTCTTGGCGCCTGACTTCTCTGTAATTTTGCCGTGTCCTCGAAAGACCCTAGTCGGTGCAAATTCGCCAAGTCGGTGGCCAACCATCGGTTCTGAAACGAAAACATTAATAAATGTTCGCCCGTTATGGACTACGAAGGTGTGATTGACAAACTCCGGAGCAATTTGACTCCGCCTTGCCCAAGTTTTTATTGGAGCTTTTTGGCCGGACTGCTTTTGCGCCATGACTTTCTTTAATAATTTTTCGTCCACGTAAGGACCTTTTTTAGACGATCTGGCCATAACTAACTTTAAGGGGCACCAAGGTTCCCCTTAATATTCCCCTCCTTTAGTGGAAAAATATACAGTGCCATGCGGTCCTCGCTTCGCTGCGGGCCTATTGAACTGGCGGAGCCAGATTCAAATTTAATTTTTATATTTTCTCTAGTCGTCATTTCATTTCCTCCTAGATAAAATGAATCGTGACGATGGTTTGTTGCGGCTTCTGGTTTTTTTGCCCATGGCCGGTTTGCCCCACGGGGTTTTCGGATGCATACCGGTCCCGGACCTACCCTCTCCACCACCATGAGGATGGGAACCTGGATCCATGGCTACTCCACGGACTTTTGGACGCCGGCCCAGGTGACGAGATCTGCCGGCTTTGCCAAGTGAGAGATTTTTCCAGTCGACGTTGCCAAGTTGTCCAATCGTTGCGTAAGCACTATCATGTATTTTTCTAACTTCCTTTGATGGCAATTTGATACGAACATAGTTACCCTCACGGGCCGCAACTTGCGCACCAGCTCCAGCGCTTCGTACAATTTGGCCACCGGCTCCAGGGACAAGTTCAATGTTATGGACGGTTGTGCCTATGGGGATTTTGCCAAGCGGCAGGGCATTGCCGAGCGCAATCGGTGCCTTTTGGGATGCCACTGTCTCTTGGCCAACAGCCAGGCCAACCGGCGCGAGTATATAGCGTTTTTCGCCATCAGCGTAGAAGAGGAGAGCAACATTGACTGAGCGGTTCGGATCATATTCGATGGCTGCAACGCGCGCTTTTATATCTCTTTTGTCTCTTTTGAAATCAATTATTCTGTAATTGCGCCTGTGCCCGCCGCCTTTGCCTCGTGTAGTCACTCGGCCTTTTGATCTACCGGCACCTCTTCTGAGGCGAGTGATTAGTGATCTTTCGGGTTTGGTCTTGGTGATTTCGTCAAAGATCAAAACTGATTTAAATCTTTGAGCCGGTGTTATTGGTCTGTAGATTTTGAGTGACACGTTAACCTTCTTTCCCTTCTGCAGTTGTCGTTTGAGTGTCTTTTTCCCTTCGACTTCGCTCAGGGCCTTCGGCTTTTTTAGATTTTTGTCCTTTTTTACTTTCCGTCTTGGGCGATAACATCGGGATTGATTGCCCGGATTTAAGCTGCACGATGGCTTTTTTACCACCGCCGACAAGTGTTTGTTTTCTGGTTGTGCCAATGCGTTTTGCTTTATGGGCAACGCGGGCAATATTAACTCTGGTGGCATCTACATTAAATTGGCTTTTGACGGCGCGAGAAACTTGCTCCTTTGTTGACCTTCCGTTCACCAAAAAAGTGTAGATGCCTTTTTCCATCTGTTTATAAGCTTTTTCCGAAAGTATAGCTTTTTTTAAAACGTCTGAAATGTTCATTAAGAAAGCTGCCTTCCTGTGAGGAAACTTATGGCCTCCTTTGAAAACAATAGGGTCGAATTTTTAAGTACTTTGAGCGCATTTAAATTTGCTGCCAAGTCGCAAGTAACTATTGGGATATTACGAGTGGCAAGGATGACGTTTTGGTTTTTTTGGGAAATGACTATGAGGGCGCGCTCATTGACGCCTAATTTATTTAGAAGGTTGACGACAACTTTTGTTTTAGGCTTTATGCTTTCGAGTTTCGTGATAACTTTTATTTGCCCATCGCCGGCTTTTATGGAAAGTGCATGAATAAGGGCTAGGCGCTTTTGTTTTTTAGGAAGGTCCAATCTAGTATCGCGATATCTTGGTCCAAAAGTTACTCCACCACCGACCCAAAGAGGCGATCTTATTGAGCCGGCGCGAGCTCTTCCTGTACCCTTTTGGCGCCAAGGTTTTGCTCCCCCGCCCCTGACTTCACCACGTGTTTTGGTGTGTGCGGTATGAGGGGTAAGACTGGCTTGATAAACTCTAACTGCTTGGGCCAAAAGTTTCTCATTAGGTTTTTGGCCAAAAATTTCTTTGGCAAGAGTTACTGTTCCTTGCGATTTACCTTGAATATCGAAGACTTTAACAGTCAGACCTGTCGTTTTAGGCGCGGCCTTTGGAGCTGCTTTTGGGGCCGCTGTTGTTTTCTTGACGGTCTTTGTTTTCTTTTTACTTTGACTCTTCGACTGGTTTTTCATCTGTCTTTTCCTCCTTATCCTTCGGTTGATCTGATTTATCTTCCTTTTTCTCTTCTATCCCCTTTGTTCCCTCTGCCTCTTTTTCTTCCTTTGATTTCTCTTCTGGCGGCAGAGTATAGGATTTGACCTTGCCGGTTTTTTCCAAAATCACGAAACCATTTCTGGCTCCTGGAACTGCTCCTTTGACAAATATTAAATTTTTATTTTGATCTACCTCTATTACCTCCAAGCCAGTTACTGTATAGGTAGTATGACCATAATGACCGGCCATATGTTTGCCCTTGAAAACTCTTCCGGGCGTAGTCGTTTGGCCGATTGATCCGGGTGCTCTGTGTCTGTCTGATTGACCGTGAGTTTTAGGACCTCCGGCAAAACCCCAGCGTTTAACTGCTCCGGCAAACCCGTGACCCTTGGTTACACCAGTGACCTTTACCTCATCTTGGGGTGTAAAGGCCGAAACAGTAACCAAATCTCCTATTTTGGCCTCTTCTGGTGATTTGACCTCCTTAAGGAATCTCGGTAAAAAGCCGACTTTTGAAACAATATCGTTTTGGGGCTTTTTGACCTTTTTTCTCTTACCTGCTCCTAAAAGAATTTTTCCATTGCGAGCGCTGACAACAACGTTAGGATCTACCACAAGCGTAGTAACGGGAACTCGTCGGCCTCGCCCGTCATAACGCGCTTCCATATTTCCTTTTTGAGCCAGTATAGTGTTAACCATAAGTACCAAAAAAGCAGGCTTCCTTAGATGTCTTCAGGAATCCTACCTTAACAATCGCTAATTTTGATTGTTAACGGTTAGCTTTTATTTAGTTTTAGTTAATACCTCCAGATTTCAAAAAATGAATAATTATATTTTTTGATTACATCTTGATCTCTATATCGACTCCTGCAGGCAAGTCAAGATGCTGTAAAGAATCTATTGTCTTATTCGTCGGCTCGATAATATCAATAAGCCTTTTGTGAATTCGCATCTCAAACTGCTCCCGTGCGTCTTTGTCTGTGTGCGGACTGGTCAAAACTGTGAGTCTTGATATTTTTGTCGGCAAAGGAATCGGCCCGGATATCTTGGCGCCGGTGGAAAGACCGGTGTTGATGATGTCACGACAAGCTGCGTCGATGACGCGCGCATCGTAAGCTTTTAGTCTGACTCGAATTCTACCTTTTGGCATTTTCTTTTAAAGTGCTTTATGTTCGAGCTGAAGCGAGATGAGTCGAGAAGTTTAGTATTCTAAGCGGTTAGGCTTGGAGTTGAAACTTGTTAATTTCATATATGGTTGTTCTCGACAAGTCTTTCGACCATGAGCTCAAGACCGAATGGCTCGAACAATATCAGTACGTACCTAAATCAAACAACTGATTCTAGCAAAAAAAACCCCCCTTGAGCAACTCTTGGGGGAGAACTGATTGCCAATTAGGCAAGGATCTTTGAAACCACGCCGGCGCCAACGGTATGGCCGCCTTCTCTGATTGCAAACCTAAGGCCTTCTTCCATAGCGACGGGTACGATGAGTTTTACTTTCATTTTGATATTGTCTCCGGGCATAACCATTTCGGTGCCTTCCGGCAATGTTGCCTCGCCAGTAACGTCGGTTGTTCGCACATAAAATTGCGGTCTGTAACCTGTAAAGAATGGCGTGTGACGCCCGCCCTCTTCTTTGGTGAGAACATAAACTTCGGCTTCGAATTCTGTGTGTGGTGTAGCAGAACCTGGTTTGACAAGAACTTGTCCTCGCTCGACATCGTCTTTTTCAATTCCTCGCAAAAGCACACCGATGTTATCGCCGGCTTGACCTTGATCGAGTTCCTTTCTGAACATTTCTACTCCGGTGACAACGGTTTTCTTGGTTGGGCGAATACCAACTATTTCGATCTCTTCATTAACTTTAACAACACCTCGCTCGACACGACCGGTAACGACTGTGCCTCGACCTTTAATTGAAAAGACGTCTTCGACTGGCATCAAAAATGGCTTATCGAGATCTCGAGTTGGAGTGGGGATTTTTTCGTCGACTGCTGCCATGAGGTCTTCGACGGCTTTGGTAGCTTCCGGGTCATCTTCGAGTGCTTTTTTGGCTGAGCCTCGAATAATGGTGGCACCTTTGCCATCATATTCATATTTGTCTAAGAGTTCACGGATCTCTAGTTCAACCAGATCCAAAAGTTCCGGATCTTGGACCATATCAACTTTGTTCAAAAAAACAACAACTGCCGGAACATTTACCTGGCGAGCCAGAAGGACATGTTCTCTGGTTTGAGGCATTGGACCATCTGGTGCTGAAACTACGAGAATTGCGCCATCCATTTGAGCGGCACCGGTGATCATATTTTTGATGTAGTCGGCGTGACCAGGAGCGTCAATGTGAGCATAATGGCGTTTTTCGGTTTCATACTCGACATGGGTAATATTTATAGTAATACCCCGTTGCTTTTCTTCCGGGGCATTGTCGATTTGCTCAAATGATTTTTCTTGAGCGAGGTTTTTTTTGGCTAGTACGTGGGTAATGGCACTGGTAAGCGTAGTTTTACCGTGGTCGACGTGACCAATGGTTCCGATATTGATGTGTGGTTTAGTTCTTGCAAATTTTTCGGCCATTGTTCGTTAATTAAGATAATTAAGTTAATTGAGTTAAATAGATAACTTAAAAAAATATCAGTCCTGAAAGTGGGCAGACTAAAAGGGCTGATATTAGTAAGGTAGTTTATACTACTCTGACAGCTAAATGCAAGTGGTAAAAACACCCCAATTAACTTTCTTGGGCTCCTTTGGTCTTAGCAACGATTTTATCGGCGATGTTTGTCGGGACTTCTTGGTAATGCGATGGTTCCATGTAAACGGATCCCCGGCCGGCAGTTATTGAGCGCAGGGTTGTGACGTAACCGGACATTTCGGCAAGAGGAACTAGGGAGTTGATTATGCTACTTGTGCCATGATGTTCTGAACCAAGGATCTGAGCACGTTTTTTCGACAAATCGCCAATAACGTCTCCCATAAATTCTTTCGGTACGGTAACTTCGACCTTCATAATCGGCTCAAGTAGAACCAATTGGGCTTTTTTGACAGCTTCTTCTACTGCCAAGCTGCCGGCAATTTTGAAGGCAATATCCGACGAGTCGACTTCGTGGTAGCTACCATCGTAGACTGCGACTTTGATGTCCACTAATGGATAACCGGCTAAAACCCCTATCTCCATTTTTTCTTTGACGCCTTTTTCTATCGATGGAATAAACTCCGAAGGAATCTTTCCACCTTTAATCTCCGAGATAAATTGAAAACCCTCGCCACGGCCGAGCGGTTCGACTCGCAGCAAACAATGACCATATTGCCCGCGTCCACCGGTTTGGCGGATATACTTACCTTCGGCGGCGGCTGTCTCTTTAATGGTTTCCCGGTAGGCAACTTGGGGGCGGCCGACATTGGCGGCGACAGAAAATTCCCTCTTCATACGATCGACTAAAATCTCCAGATGCAGCTCCCCCATGCCAGAGATAATGGTTTGGCCTGTTTCCGGATCACCTTTGATTTTGAAAGTCGGGTCTTCCTCGGATAGACGATTTAGAGCATAGCCGAGTTTTTCTTGATCGGCTTTGGTTTGAGGCTCAATGGCAAGAGAAATGACCGGTTCTGGGAAGGAGATAGACTCCAAAATTATTGGCGCTTCTTGCGCACAAAGCGTATCTCCGGTTGTAGTATTTTTAAGACCAACAATAGCCACAATTTCTCCGGCATAGGCCTCGGGGATTTCTTCTCTACTGTTGGCATGCATTAGAAGAATTCGGCCAATCCTTTCTGTATCTTTTTTGGTAGTATTGGCGACACTCGTGCCAGCTTTGAGGGTACCGGAGTAAACCCTAACATAAGTCAATTTTCCGACATGGGGATCGACTTGGATTTTGAAGGCCAGCGCTGCCAGGGGAGCCCCTGTCGCTTGCTCTCTGGTCTCTTTTGCTTGCGTTTTTGGGTTGATACTTTCTATTGGCGCAACGTCGACAGGAGAAGGCAGATATTCGACGACTGCGTCCAGAAGCGGTTGGACGCCTTTGTTTCTTAAACTTGAACCGGCAAGGACGGGTACAATTTTGTAAGCGATGACTGCAGCTCTTAAGGTCTTTTTTAGATCGTTAACTTCTAGCTCAATGCCAGCCAAATATTTTCCCAGAAGGGCATCGTCGGTTTCGGCAATTTTTTCTATCAGTTCATGGCGATATTTTGTGACATTGTCTTTTTCAGAATTTGGGATGGCGACTTCTGTGAATTTACTGCCGAATGGGTCGCTTTCGTCCCAAGCGTAAGCTTTTTGGGACAGAAGATCGATAACGCCTTTGAACCCATTTTCCTTTCCTAATGGCAAGTTGTAAGGGACAGCAGGCGCTTGGAGTTTTTCGCGAATAGATTTTAGAGTTTGATAAAAGTCGGCACCGACCTTATCCATCTTGTTGACGAAACAAATGCGGGGGACTTTATATTTGTCGGCTTGGCGCCAAACGGTTTCGGACTGCGATTGGACTCCTTCCTCGGCATCAAGAATAGTAACACCACCATCAAGAACACGTAGTGATCTTTCAACTTCGGCCGTAAAATCGACGTGGCCGGGAGTATCGATGATATTGATTCTGGTTTCGACATCTTTGTAAGGGCCATCCTTAGGGATCCAGAAAGTGGTAACAGCTGCCGAAACTATGGTGATACCTCTTTCTTTTTCCTGGGCCATCCAATCGGTGACAGTGGTGCCTTCATCGATATTGCCCAATTTGTAGGTGCGGCCGGTGTAGTAAAGAATGCGCTCGGTAGTGGTGGTCTTGCCCGCGTCAATGTGGGCAATAATACCAATATTACGAATACGGTCGAGGGGATAAAGTCGAGACTTTTTATCGGTCATGGCAGTAAATTATTTTGAATTGCCTTTAGCTTGGATAGCAGCGGGGGTAACTTGGGGGTGTTCAAGATTTCTAATCTCGTTTTTGATCTCGACGACCATAGCACGCAGAACCGAGACCTCTTCGTCGGCTAGTTCCCAAGCAGCATTTTCATTCCAGGCGGAACCTGATTCCTGGTAGGCTTGACCATATTTATTTAAGGCTTCTTTGAGCTTAACGCCTTCAAGCTCTTTAAGCCTCTTTTTCAACTCTTTTAATTTTTGTGCTTTTGTCTGCATGTCAGTTGACAAATTTTATTTAAGCAAAAGACGGTTGCCTTTTACAAGGGCTATCTTGATCCTAATTTAGCTTTGCAGGGCTGGTTTTGGTGCGGGCCTAAGTCGGGAATAATATCACAAGGAGGTTTTTTATTCAAGTGGATGTTCCTGTAACTACCAACGGAGATGCGCAAAAGCTTTTAGGTAGTTACTACGGACCGAAGGTCCGGAACTACCGCAAGGCAGAGCACATTACCAACGGAAATGTGCGAATGCCTTGTTTGCTTCGGCCATGCGGTGCATTTCTTCGCGCTTGGTGACGGCTTTGCCTGAACCTTGGGCTGCTTCTTCGATTTCAGCGGCGATTTTGGCAGCAATTATTGGCAATTTGCCAATTCTGTTTATCTCTTTGGGGGATCTGGATCTGGCGGCGGCAACTAACCAAGAAACTGCCAGCGATTGACGCCGCGGGCCTCTAACTTCCATTGGAACCATGTAAGAAGCCCCACCCACACGCCTAGGCCTGACTTCCATTTTGGGCATAACATTTTCGAGAGCTTTCTCAAGAGTTTTGACCGGATCGTGGCCTTTTTGATTTAGGTAACCCATGGCTCCGTAGACCACCTTTTGGGCTAGGGTCTTCTTGCCGCTCTCCATTACCTTGTTGATAAACTTAGCCACCAGAGGACTGTTGTAGATTGGGTCCGGTTCTATTTGGCGTTTGGGAACTTTTCCAGTTCTAGGCATCTTCACTCCCTTCAAGATCAGAATAATCTATTATTCCAGCCTCTTGAAGCATTTTCGCTTGTTTTTTGCTTGGGAAAACCCAGCCTACGTAATCCTTAGTTCTTTTTGAAACTTTATTGACAACTATAAGAGGTTCATCAGCCACTTCATAGACAGTCGGGCCATAGGGTTTATCACCTGTATGAGGTCTTGTAACTGCTGTTCCACCATAGCGATTAACAAGTTCCTCAATCCTATCTAATTGCTCTCTAGTTATCCATCTTGCCGTTTTTAGTCCATTGACTCGTTCTTCTGATCTATTCTCGCCTTCCATTTACTGGCCACCACCTTCCCCTGCAGGTTGAGCTGCGGCTGCGGCTGCGCCGGCTCCAACCGAGGCTGCGGCTTGAGCCCCAG
>JBBTZR010000021.1:1478-14938 GCA_038078475.1 Patescibacteria group bacterium | reverse complement strand
ACCTTTCCTGATCAATTGACTAACTGTAGGCATGACTAGTGATTATATCAGCAGGCGGCTTCTTTGATCAAGGATTAAGACTCTTCGATTTGGGCACGCTCTGGGCTGGTGGGGATAAGTCTTCCGATAATGACGTTTTCTTTGAGGCCTAAGAGCTGATCTTGTTTGCCTTCGATGGCGGCATCGGTCAAGACACGAGTTGTCTCCTGGAATGAGGCTGCCGAGAGAAAGCTCTCGGTATAGAGAGCAGCACGAGTTATGCCCAGAATAACAATTTGGGCTGTTGCCGGTTCTCCGCCTTCGGCTAAGACCCTGGCGTTTTCTTTTTCGAATCGGTGTTTGTCGACCAGTTCCCCAGGTAGAAGACTGGTGTCGCCGGAAGTTTCGATTCTAACTTTTTCAGACATTTTCCTAACAATGACTTCAAAGTGTTTGTCATTGATGGGAACACCTTGGCTTTCATAGACCTCTTGGCAACCAGCAATTATGTATTTTTGGGATTCGCGTAGTCCGGATATTGCCAAGATCTCCTTGACATCGAGATAACCGCTTGAGAGTGAAGTACCGGCTGTGGTGAGTTGCCCGTCTGAGACTGTTAACTCACCGGTTGGCGGTACGAAATACTCTTTTTCAACGGGAGGTTTGAGCCCTGTGCTTTTGATTATGATTTTGAAACCTTCCGGAGATTCTTCGATCTTAACACGACCGGTGATTTCGGAGATTTGAGCAGCATATTTAGGGGTTCTGGCCTCAAATAATTCCTCGACCCGAGGTAGGCCTTGAGTAATATCCAGACCGACAATGCCTCCGGTGTGAAATGTTCTCATAGTCAGCTGAGTTCCGGGCTCACCAATGGATTGCGCGGCGATAACGCCAGCGGGGGTACCGATTTCTACCAACTGTCTGGTGGCTAAATCTCGGCCATAACATTTGGCACAAAAACCGTATTTGGCTTCGCAAGAGAGGACAGAGCGCGCTAAAACTGTCGTGATTTGAGCCTTCTCTATCTCTTGCGCCTTCTCTTCAGTAATTTCCTCCCCAGCTTTGACGATTGTTTTCTTGCTCTTGCCAGTGATATCAAGGGCCGCTATGCGGCCAATGAGCCTGGTGACATAGGGTGTTTGGCGGCGGTCGGCGGCTGTTATAGCGATACCCTCGCGGGTGCCACAGTCAGCAAGTCTGATGATAGCGTCGTGGGCGACATCGACAAGACGACGGGTGAGGTAGCCGGATTCGGCGGTTTTAATGGCGCGGTCGGCAAGACCTTTTCTAGCACCACGCGCGGAGGTAAAGTATTCGAAGACTGAAAGACCTTCTCTAAAGTTTGATTTAACAGGCAGAGGCACAATATGCCCCGAGGGATCGGTGACTAGTCCTCGAATCGCCGCCAGCTGTTTAATCTGTTCGGCTGTGGCACGAGAACCCCCAGAATCGGAGATGATCTTGATTGAATTGGTTGGTGGTAGAGCTCTCCAGGTGAGGTCCGCTAGCTCATTGGTCGTGGAAAGCCAGATTTCTTGGGAAAGTCTTTTCTCCTCTTCTCTGGTAATAAGACCCATGCGGAAGTTTTTCTCGACAGCTTCGACTTCTTTTTCGGCGCGGTCGATAATCTGCTGTTTATCCTGGACAATTAAGCAATCAAATACGGAAACGGATAGACCGGAGACAGTGGCGCCTTCAAAGCCAAAGGCTTTGAGTCTGTCAATTAAATCGACCAGTTCTTCTTCGGAGAGGACATCAATGGCCTCGCCAATTATCTTTTTGATCGTCCCGGCGCCTATTGGATCATTGATGAACCTGAGTTTTTCCGGAAGCTGGAGATTGAAAAGAACTCTGCCTGGTGTGGTATCTATGACTTGGCTACCAGTTGCGACTTTGATTTTTTGACGGATGACAACGCGGCTGACGGTCGTTGCCAGAATAACTTCCTCGAAGGTGGCGAAGATGGTGGCTGCCGGCTCGATAGTCTCATCGATTGTCGTTAGATAGTAAATACCAAGGGCCATTTCTTTATTGGGCAAGGTAATTGGCGAGCCGTCTGCCGGCCGCAAGAGATTCTTGGCAGCAACCATTAAGTTCTTCGCTTCATCCTGAGAGTTTTGAGAAAGCGGCACATGGACTGCCATCTGGTCGCCGTCAAAATCGGCGTTGAAACCGGCACAAATACAAGGATGGATTCTGATTGCATCCCCCTCAATTAAGATTGGATAAAAAGCTTGGATACCGAGTCGGTGCAAAGTTGGTGCTCGGTTTAAAAGAACCGGGTGGTTTTTGGTAATCTCTTCTAAAATATCCCAAACTTCACCGCTTTTTCTTTCCAAAAAGTGCTTGGCAGACTTAACGTTGGGGGTGTAGCCTCTGGCTATAATTTCGCGCAGAACAAAAGGTTTAAACATTTCAAGAGCCATTTCTTTAGGGATTCCGGTTTGATGAAGAGCCAGTTCTGGTCCAACGACAATAACTGAACGGCCGGAGTAATCGACACGTTTGCCAAGAAGATTTTGTCTGAATCTTCCCTGTTTACCGCGAAGCATATCAGAGAGTGAGCGTAGTTCCTGTGAAAGCCTTGTCGTTTTGACTCTTTGGGAATCTATAAGCGCATCGACCGCTTCCTGAAGCATGCGTTTTTCGTTTCTGAGGATGATTTCCGGGGCTCCAAGATCGATTAACTTTTTGAGCCGGTTGTTTCTATTGATGACTCGACGATAAAGATCGTTGAGGTCGGATGTCGCAAAGCGGCCGCCTGAAAGCTGGACCATGGGCCGTAAATCTGGGGGTAGGACGGGTAAGATTTTGACAACTACGGCCAGCGGTGAAATTGCGGCTTTTCTCATGCCTTCGGTGACTCGCAATCTCTTGGCGGCTTTAATGTATTTTTGACCAGTAGCCTTAGTGAGTTGAAGACGCAGAGTTGCTGCCAGAGCTGTCAAGTCTAACTTTTCCAAAACTTGGACTATGGCTTCTGCGCCCATGCCCACTGTGAGGGAATCTTCGACACCGTATTGAGTAATCTTTTGATATTCATCTTCGGAAAGTAGATCCAACGGTTTAACTGACTTGACCATATTAGTAATGTTTTTATAGATCTCCTCCAGCCGCGTGATTTCGCGGGCATTCTCGTCTCTAATGATCGCTTGTTTATGTCTGGTGGTTAGTTGGGCTTCTTCGATTTTGAGATCCAGTTGCTCTTTTGGCCCTGTTTTTTTTGATTTGATATCCGCAACTATCTTTTTGAGTTCCTTTTCTTGAACATCGAGCTGTTTTTTGAGAATCTCTTCTTGCTCTTTTGTTTTTTTATTAAGATCCTTTTCCAGGCGCAAGATGGCAGTTTTGCGCTTATCTTCATCTACACCAATTACTAAGTAGGAAGCAAAATAAATAACGGCATCCATGCTTCTGGGGGACATATCCAGAATTAGTCCGAGTTTGCTGGGGCTACCTTTAAAGAACCAGTTGTGAACAACAGGGGCGGCAAGTGTAATATGGCCCATGCGCTCGCGTCTGACTCGTGATTGGGTGACCTCAACACCACATTTGTCACAGATAATGCCTCTGTATCTGATCCTTTTGTATTTACCGCAGTAACATTCCCAATCTTTGGTTGGACCGAAAATCCTTTCGTCGAAAAGACCATCCTTTTCGGGTTTTAGTGTTCTGTAGTTGATGGTCTCCGGTTTAGTTACTTCGCCAAAAGACCAAGATTTGATATCCTCCTGGGAGGCTAGTACCAGTCTCAAAGCTTTGAAATCGACGAGTTCGTTCATATGACGTTATTTTGTATCGATTAACTCCATAGGGCTACCAGATTTGGCGACGTCAGCTTGGGTAGCGACAATTTCGGCGCCGGCAATTTGGGCAAGCTCAGCCGCTTTTTTGGCTTCCTCTTCGGTTTTAGGAGTCAGCTTCTCCTCGAGGACAGTCTTGACTCCAATGGTTTGAACATTTAGGGACAGGCTGTTGAGTTCCTTAACGAGAACTTTGAATGATTCAGGTATGGTCGCTTGTGGAATTTCTGTACCTTTGATAATTGCCTCAAAGGCTTTAGCGCGGCCGACAACGTCGTCTGATTTGATGGTTAACATTTCTTGGAGTGAGTAGGCAGCACCATAAGCCTCGAGTGCCCAGACTTCCATTTCTCCAAGTCTTTGGCCTCCCATCTGGGCTTTGCCTCCTAACGGTTGTTGGGTGATCAGCGAGTAGGGACCAGTAGATCTGGCATGAGTTTTGTCCTCAACCATGTGAATTAGTTTCATAATATAACCACGGCCGACAACGATGGGTCTATCAAAAGGCTTGCCAGTTCGGCCATCATACAAAATCATACGACCATCTGGCGGCAGTGATGCTGCTTTAAGCTCGCCGATAATCTTTTCTTCGGGAATATGCTCAAAGGTTGGTAAAGCTACATTATAGCCAAGTCTCGCGGCGGCATGACCAAGGTGGGCTTCCAGAAGTTGACCTAAATTCATGCGAGATAGAACTGAAAGAGGGCTGATGATAATATCAACCGGCGTGCCGTCTTCGAGATAAGGCATATCGGAAGCTGGAACAATTTTTGAAATGACTCCTTTGTTGCCGTGGCGTCCAGCCAGCTTGTCGCCAACGACAACTTTTCTCATTTGAGCAACTTTGACAAAAATTTTAGAGAGAGCCCCGTGTTCCAGCTCATCGCCCTTTTCGCGCGCCAGGATCTTGACAGCGATGACAGTTCCTTTTTCACCGTGAGGCATTCTCAGCGAGGTGTCGCGAACTTCTCTGGCTTTTTCGCCAAAGATAGCTCGCAGCAGCCTTTCCTCAGCAGTCAGCTCGGTTTCGCCTTTGGGAGCAATTTTGCCAACTAGAATATCGTTGGGGCCGACTTCAGCACCGACGACAACAATGCCGTCCTCATCGAGGTTGGCCAGATCCTCTTCAGAAACATTGGGGATATCACGAGTGGTCTCCTCGGGCCCTAGCTTTGTCTCGACGACCGATGTTTCGTATTCTTCAATATGGATAGAGGTTAAAACATCTTCTTTAGCCAGACGATCAGAAATGACTATCGCGTCCTCGTAGCCCAGACCATCAAAGGACATATAGGCTATTAGTAAGTTTTGGCCAAGAGCGAGCTCGCCATTGTCAGTTGCCGGTCCATCAATTAAGACGTCGCCACGTTTAACCTTAAGACCTATTGTAACTTTTGGTCTTTGAGAATAACAGGTGCTTTGAGGAGAGCGTAGGAATTTTTGGACCGGTAGAGTTAGTACGGTACTCCTACCGTTAGCGCGAGTCCTGAGTTGGACTTTCTTGCTGTCTGCGTAAATTACAACTCCGGCCTCGGGGGCTTTGGTGACTCGTCCCATATTGTCGCCAACAATCTTTTCCATGCCTGTGCCGACAATGGGGGCGCTGGGTTTGATAAGTGGCACAGCTTGACATTGCATGTGGGTACCCATGAGCGCTCGGTTGGCCTCATCATGGGCTAAAAATGGAATAAGGGAGGCGGATGTACCGACAATTTGACTGGGGATCACATCGATAAACTGAACAGAGCTGACGGGAGCGGTGGTGAATTCACCCTTGTAGCGAACTGGCACTCGGTCTTGCCGGATGTATCCTTTCTTGTCGATTTTAATTTGGGCATGAGTAATGTAGTAATCTTCCTCGTCGTCGGCTGCCAGATAAACAATTTCGTCGGTGATTCTCACACGGCCGTTTTTGTCGCGCGTAACCTTGCGGTAAGGGGCTTCTAAAAAGCCATAATCGTTGATCCGCGAGTAAAGAGCCATATAAGTGACAAGGCCGATGTTAGGTCCTTCAGGAGAACGGATTGGGCAGATTCGAGAGTATTGAGAATGGTTAATATCTCTGATACTGAAGGCTGCACGCTCCCTGGCAATGCCGCCAGTACCCATAACTGTCAGGCGGCGCAGGTTATCCAGTTCTGAGAGTGGATTGGTTTGGTCGAGGATGGTTGATAGCTGACTTGAGCGGAAAAATTCATTGACTGCGGAGATAACCGGTCGGGCATTGATAAGTGTTCCCGGAGAAGGAACGGTATCGGTAGGGGTTAAGCTCATTCTTTCTCTGATTACACGCTCCAGCCTTAAGATGCCAACGCGAAAGGCATTTTGGGCAACCAGCTCGCCAACACGCCTGACCCGGCGATTACCCAAATGATCGATGTCGTCTACTCGACCTCGGCCTGCCATCAACTCAAAAAGGTAGGCGATGGCGGCTGTGAAGTCTGACTGGGTTAGAATTTGCGACTCAACAGGGGCCGCGCCAAGTTTTTCTTTGACATCTTTGGTGCGTTTCTCAAATTTATAGCGTCCGACTCGACCAAGAGAATATCTTCTGATACTTGAAAACATATTCTCGATTAAGCTTCTGGCGTTGTCCAGTACCACGTGATCCCCGGGGCGCATTCTTCTGTAGATCTCCAAGAGGGCTTCGTCTTGGGTAGTGGTTGGATCTTTGGCAAGGGTATTGTCGAGAAACTTGGCGGAAGCTTGATCTATTACTTTGGCGAATAGCTTTTTGATTTGGTCATTTTCGGCAATGCCGACTGCTCGCAAAAAGGTAGTCATTGGGAATTTTCGACGCCTGTCGATTTTGACTGTTATGAGGTCGTTTTTGGTAATGGCAAATTCAAGCCAAGATCCCAGTAGTGGCCTAATCTCGCAACTGTAAAGAAGCTTACCGGTTGAGGGATCGATTTCGGCACTGTAATAAACTCCAGGAGCACGAACTAGCTGATTAACAACAGCTCGCTCTATACCATTGATGATAAAAGAACCTTTTTGGAGCATTACAGGCAGATCGCAAAGAAAGACTTCTTGGGAATTTTTGCCGCCAGTTTGTTTATTGGTGATGGTGGCTTCGACTTTAAGGGGAAGGTCATAAGTTAAGCCCTTTTCTATGGCTTCTTCAGGGGTATGTTTAGCGCGGCCAAAGCTGTATTTACCAAAGGTTAGGGTGAAGTTTTTGCCGATGAAATCGTCGATTGGTGAAACTTCATTTAAAATTGCACCAATGCCCCGGTCTAAAAAATCGGCAAAAGATTCCCTTTGGACCTGTATAAGATCCAGGGTTGGTAGGTTTAAATTGGTTTCTTGTCCCCAGGAGATTCTTTGCACGGGCTTTTAAGATTATTAAAGAGAGCTTATTCGTAGAAAGGCTTTGCCTATTTTGTTCGCTTCCGCTCTCAAAATTGGAGATCATCACAAGCTGAAACTGGCGCAGGTAGCAGTCTAAACTAATTCAATTTGGGATGATCCACAGGTCTTCGACCCTGAGTTTATGACTTTAATGCTCAGACCCGAAGGGTTTTTGCCAAACACGACAAAAACAAGAAGGTAATAAAACATACCTCCTTGGAAAGGATTTGTCTAATATGATTTATATCACTTAGGTAATTTTATGTCAATGAGAGAGCTTATTCGTGAATTTACAGATATTTTCGGATGTTTGCGTGGTGCTCTTCGATGTTTTCGGCGTAGTGGATTTTGCCTTCACTATCATGGAGATAGTACAAATAATCCGTCTCTTGCGGGCTTCGTGCAGCGCGGATGGACTCAATGCCGGGGTTAGCGATGGGGCCAGGAGGAAGGCCAGCATGGAGATAAGTGTTGAATGGTGATATGACAGATTGATAATCCTCTGGGACCACCTGTGGCCACCAAGAATCAGAAGCAGCATCGTATCCTTTAGCGTACTGAACCGTGGCATCAACTTGAAGCGCGATGCCGGCACTAAGTCTGTTTAAGAGAATTCCGGCAATCGTAGGTCTTTCTTCGTTAGTTTTAGCTTCTCTTTCAATGAGAGATGCCAGTGTAATTATTTCATCGGCCGTGAGTTTTTTGGAGACTAGAAGATTTTGGTCTACTTTTTGGCTGAAGGTTTGGTGCATTCTGTCTGCGACCAACTGGGCTGTTGTATCCTTAGGAATAAGATAAGTATCAGGGAACATGTAGCCTTCGCGGGCTAACTCTATAAATTCCTCATTATCAAATTGGTATTTGTCGTTTCCCGGCGTTTTGAGCTTAGCTTCAATAATTTCGACCATTTCCTCCACGCGCGTGCCTTCCGGAAAAGTGATCCAGACGTCGATGGCACCGTGAGTTAACTCGGTGGCGATATCCCCGGCTGACGAATGCGGGGAGAGTCGGAAGTCTCCGGCTTGAATGCTTTTACCTATGCCCATTTGAGCAACCAAAAGACGAAAGGCGAGGGCATTTCTGACCAGTCCCGCTTCCTTTAAGTTCTGGGCAATTTGGTCGACCGGTTGTCCCGGTCTGATGACAAATATCTGATAAGACTCTGTGCGGGAGGCGGGTTTGAGCTGCGACTGGTAGGTAAGATTGGCAACGACTGGGGATAGTATTAATATAAGGAAGGTAAATGCCAATAGAGCTCGAGTAGAAAATTTAGGTGCCACTACTGCGCCTCCGCAAATGTGGCCCGGCGGTAGCGGCCATTCCTTTTATCGAAGATAAAAATACGGTCGCAGGTACAAATGACTTTTTGGGAATTGTCGCCTCGCTCAAAGCGACGGGCAAGGGTCAGACTGCGCCCGCAACCCACACATTTACCCTGCAGGAGAATCCAGGCTTGGACAGGGGCGATAATACGTTTAATCATGTGAGTCTAGGTAGCTTTGCAAAATCAAAGCGGCGGCAACCTCGTGCCGTCTTTCGGCGCGCCTTGTCTTGGCGATTCCAAGTTTAACCATACTCTCGGTTGCCTGTCTAGAGGTTAAAGTTTCGTCCCAAAGGATGACTTTAAGATTTGGTTTGGCTTTTGTTAATTTTTGGGCAAAACGTTCAAACATTGGTTTGATTTTGCCTTCGACAAAGCCAAGGATGACGGTATCAATGTTTTCCTGCTCGATGATATCGACGATTTTATCGAGTGCTTTATTTGTAGATGAGTATGTGATTGTTGAATATGGAGTTGCCAGCTGTCCATGCGATATGGCAAGACCGGTTGTTTTTTGACCAAGATCAACTGCGAGAATCACGCCAACTATTATATTAGCGCGAAGCGATAATACAAGCTCTCTTATATCGAGTCATCGAGAAACAAGCTCTCTTATATCGCGAAGTAATCGGGCTCGTTGCCAGACTGCCACTTGATATTGCAGCCAAGGCTGGGTTTTTGATTGGGGTCGACAGGTTGATCGGCAAGAGTTGCATCAGTTGCCGCTCTTAAATCCCGACCGGTAACAGGAATACCGCTATCTGGTCGACTATCATCGAGTTGGCCGCGATAAACTAGTTTTCGCGCTCGATCAAACAAGAAAAAGTCTGGAGTGCAGGCTGCATGATAGGTTTTGGCTGTCTCTTGAGTCTCATCATAACAAAACGGGAAAGTGAAATTTAATTCTTGGGCCATCTGCCCAATACCCTCCGGTGCATCTTCGGGATACTGACTGATGTCATTTGAGGAGATAGCAACAATGCCAAGGTCTTGATTTTGATAATCGCGGCCAATCTTGGCGATTTCTCCCCTAACATGTTTGACATAAGGACAATGGACACAGATGAACATTACAAGAAGTACTTTTTTATCCTTGAAGGTGTCAAGAGAAATGGTTTGACCGGTGACGACATCCGTCAGATTAAAATCTGGTGCGACGGTTCCCAACGGCAACATTGTTGATGGAGTTTTGGCCATGACAAACAATTATATATCAGCCCTGCTCGCTTCGCGAGCTTCCTGATATATATCAGATTCGACTAATGTCGAAGGCTGATATATCAGCAGGTCGCCATTCGACTTCGCTCATGACGCTCCTCTGATATATTAAGGTTGCTTTGCGACAACTGATATACATTAATAGATCAGACTAGCGATGACGACTAGACGCTTAGTACTTGTACCTGGAGGTACGCAAGTCATGAGAGTAAGGTTGCGGGCGTTCGCGGAGATTGGGACAAGCACAGACAGATCGTGGGGGTCGACGACTTTTGAATACTGTACAACGTAGCGATAGGAATGGTCACCTATTTGCGCAAAAATGTCGTCGCCTACTTCAAGATCGGAAAGCTTAGTAAAAATGGCCCGGTAGTCTGTTGGGTCGTTAAATTGAGGAAGGACAGAGTGACCGGTTATAAAGCTGTTGCCGACTTCGCCGGGGAGCGCAGTTGTGGGAAAATGAGACAGGCTGGTGTAAAAATTGAGGCTGTCGACGCGGGTCTGGGCTTTTTCAATTTTCAGCTTGGGAATCGTCAGATAAAATTCTTTTGGTCTGGTGCCAGCTGCCTGCGCTGACTGACTGGCCTGCTGATCAGTTGTAACGAAGTACGAGAATCCATCAGCATCTTTTATAACTTGAACACCTTGTGTAAAATTCGTACTTTCTGAAAGTACTTGACCTTGCGGGATTGGTGCTTCTTCTACCTTGAGACTAAACCTTTTGGCTGTTGTCAGTTGCCAGGAGAAATAGGGCCAAACGGAAAAGAGGATAGAGATAACTCCGACGGTCGAGATTACGATAGAAAAGGTGCGGTCACGCCGCTTTAACGCTTGCCTTAATGTTTGTGGATTTTGGTAGACGTAATAGGCAATTCTCACGCTCTTATATCGTTTCTATCTTGATTTTTAAATTCTTTTTGTTTCTGGGGAGTGATCCGACGAGTGGAAGATTAGGTGAATAGACTATTTGGACATCTGTCACGCCAGATATTTGCAAAACGGTTTGGCGGGCAGCCTTCTCGCTTTTGCCGGCAATTTGATCCTTGAGTCCACTTTCGTCAAATCTGGGCACCAGTCTGGCGTCATAATCGCCAGTTAAAGTCAGTGCATTCTCCTCTCTTTTGGCCTTGATGTTTTTGATTTCTAAATTTTCTGGTCTGGCAACAAGTTCGGCATCAGTTCCGGAGTTTGTAGTTTCTGCCAAAAGTTTTTTGAGGTCATTCTCGTCAAAGATAATGGCCGTGGCCTCTACCTCCATATCGAGAGTCAGAAGCGAGGCCTCTTCGTCCTCTTTTTTATCAAAATTTTTCCTTGTGATTTTTATCGATATGGCATCATCCAGTAAAAGACGACCAGCGGCTTTGTTTTTGATGTCTTCGCGGGCTTTTGAGATTGTAGTTTCAGTCAGTGACTTCTCGAGTCTTCCCATATCCTGGCGTGTTACGACCGTAACTTGCCTAGCACTACCTCCTGAAAAGCTTGTTTCGGCTTGGGCGGAGTAGGAAATCTCGTCGAAGGCGACGAAGGTGAACTCTATTCCCTGACTTAAATTTGAACTCTCACCAACCTCGGCTGCAGTGGCGACGACTTTATTTTTACCGGGAATTTCGGCGCTACGGGAGGCTACTTCGACGTCTGAGTCTAGCGTGAATTTGAAGCCGTTTTTGGAGATAATGGCTGTACCTTCTGGAAATTTCTTAGTGGCCCTTGTCCAATTTAAAACTGAGACTTCCCCACGGGATTTTTCGCCAATTTTTTTGTCCCCTGTGGTTACGGCTTTTTGATTCCCAAGGGCCGCGGCTGTTATGATTTGGCCGGGAATTTGGGATTTGGCACTGTCAAAATCGACACCGCTTTTAACGGTTGCTTGGAAATTGTCTTGGTGCTCTTGGCCTTGAACCTTGATAATCACTTCTGCTTTTGTCAAAAATTGGCCGGTAACAAAAGTACCTAGGGCGGCGGTGATTAGAAACCCTAGAACCGTTAGCGCTAATTTTTTTGGGAGGGGAGAAAAGATTTGGGCTTCCATCAGTTTTGAGAATAAACTTCCACGGCCTAGAGGCCGTGGTATTTTGTTGCGCATTGAAATTGATTCCATCGCTTCATCCACGGCCTGAAAGCCGTGGTTTTCGCTTTCTTGGAATAAACCCTCGGCGCCAATTGCTAAAGGCTGCTCTTTTGGTTGGTCAGTTTCTGACTGCTCGGGAGCTTGCGGCTCGCTTTTGGGGGCTTCTAGAATGTCTTCGCCTTCAATAAATCCGAGCTCGTTTGTTATTTTGGGCGGGACCATAAGTTGAGCGGGCGGGAGAGTAGTTCTAACTTTGGCTTGCGGCTCGTGGCCTAAAAGGTCGGCTGCCTGGGCATAGGCAACTGCGCGGGCAAGTTCACGGTCGCTCAAGAAATCGAACTTGGGTTCCTGGATAAAATAATCTTCCCAATCGGCACTTTCGATTTGGCGGGCAAGCTTATCTTCTTGGTCAATTCCATAAATAATAACTCGCGGGGGAAGCTGGCGACCTGGTGCCAGCTGTTTGATTTGCTCTTTGACTTTTTCGAGGGTTGGTGGTAAATCGGTGGCAACAGTCGCGGCTACTTTGTTTTTATCGATCAGATGAATCTCACAAAATGGTTGTTTGAGACGTGTGGCAAAGAGGCCAATAGCAATAACCTGAGGAGCAGGAAATTTTTCTACTTTAAGGAAGTGGTTAATGGCGGCTGCAATCGGCACAAAGGCTTGAGGCGCCAGTTCCAACTCAGCGGCGAGTTTTTTAAAGATTTTTGTGGATTTGCCTGAAAGTTCTCCATTTTCCAGCCAATTGCTAGAGATCCCAAAAACAGTTCTGGTAAAATCTACCTTTGCCTCTTGGCCAGCTGTATCGATGGCAACAGCCGCCTGGTGAAGAATTAAATCGAGGCTGGTTGAGGGTTTTTGTCCGAAACCCAACTCGCGTACTTGGCCATTTTCAAGGGTCCAGATAAGAGCAGCGACCCTATCCGGAGTTAAAACTAAGGAGAGATAATTTGACTCTTGGTATGAGTCTTTGCCCAGAAGTTTTGAGAAGCTGTCTAAAAGTCCCATAAATTTGAAGCAGCCTGCTGATATCTTACCAAATGATTGCTAGTCTTGGTCTTATTGCGCGGACGGGGAGGCTTGTGATTCTTGGGTCGCTGCCGGCAAATCGGCAAAGCCGCCGATAGTTCTTTTAGGTAGTGGTGACGGAGATGCTTCGACTACTGTTTCTTCTTGCGACTGCGGTGTCTGGGCCCTATTTTTGCCGAGGACGAAAAACCAAACGGCAGCTGCGGCACTTGCTAAGACTATTAACATGACTAAAATGATAGCGATCTTGCGAAGTTTTTGGATCATAGATGGTGGTTCTTGCTGGGTTGGGGTAGTAGTGGTAGGCGGAACATACGGGCTAGGGTTTGGTTGATCCGGCGCTACTTGGGATGGTTGGGGCTCTGATCGAGTCTGACTCGACTCTGGCGCCGGTGGTTGCGGAGGCATTGGAGGTGGTGGTACTTTTGATAAGACCGGTCCTGGCGGACTAGATTCTGGCAGAGGCGGTGGTGATTGGGGTATTGGTGAGGATGGAGGCTGTTTAAAAACGTCGTCTTGACCGGCAACTACAAATTGGCCCGGCTCGATGGGACTTTTTGGATTTGGTGGATTTGATCCTTCGGTACTGGTGTTATCTTGTGGGGCAGTAGGATCGGCCATACAATTTACCCACTAATTGTAGCATAAATTCGACGGACACCAGAACCTGCTGATTCTTCTT
>JBBTZR010000021.1:0-1378 GCA_038078475.1 Patescibacteria group bacterium | reverse complement strand
TACCCACTAATTGTAGCATAAATTCGACGGACACCAGAACCTGCTGATTCTTCTTTGGTGATTTCGAACTTGCCAAGTGTTCCCGTTGAGGCAGCATGAGGGCCGCCACAAAACTCTTTTGAGTAGGCATCTTTAATTTTTCCTGTCTTGCCCATGTAGTAAATGTTAACTAAATCGCCGTATTTTTGGTCAAAGAGACCTATGGCCCCGATTTGATCGGCAGCCTCCTTGGGCATCACTTTTTGGTTGACGCGAAGATTCTCTCTGATCTTTTGATTGACTCGCAACTGGACCCTTTTGATTTGTTCAGCGGTCAGCTTTTCGTTATGCGAAAAATCGAATCTAAGTCTTTCGTTGGTGATGTAAGAGCCGGTTTGGTGAACATGGCTGCCGAGAACATCCCTTAGTGCTTGATGTAAGAGATGGGTAGCTGTATGCAATTTCGCAGCTTGCTCTGATTGGACAGCTAGTCCCCCTTTGGTTTTTTGACCAGCTAGACGAGATAGCTGCTGGTGAGATTTAAGTTCTTTTTCAAAACCGCGAGTATCTACTTTTTTGCCTGCTCCTGTGGCTAGCTCGATAGTCAACTCAATGGGAAAGCCGAAATTCTGGTAAAGATCAAAGGCAGCGCGGCCGGAGATATCACCACCAATTCTCTCAAATTGCCCAATACCTACTTCCAGTGCCTTTTTAAATTTTGCCTCTTCTTTTTTGAGCTCGCCCGCGATTGACTCTTGAAACTCAATAAGATTTGGGTAAAAGTCACCGTAGGTTTTGATGACAACTTGTGCAAGATCTTCCAAAAAGTCGCTTTCGATTTTCACAAGTGACGCATGGCGGATAGCCCGACGAGTAAGACGGCGCAATATATAGCCTCGCTCGAGATTTGAAGGAGTGACACCATCTGAGATTAGAAAAACTGCCGCCCTAATGTGATCAGCTACAATTCTGGCGG
Source organism: Patescibacteria group bacterium (assembly GCA_038078475.1). GTDB lineage: Bacteria > Patescibacteriota > Microgenomatia > Curtissbacterales > GWA2-41-24 > JBBTZR01. The sequence goes on along the minus strand of JBBTZR010000021.1, from coordinate 423 downwards.
ATTTGACATCGAAGTTGGCGGCGAGATCTTCAATATTTTTCACCAGTGGCAAAAATACGTCAGTTTCGTAAATTGAGGAGACTCCCGATAAAACCGCCAGCATCCTCTCAAGACCCATACCAGTGTCAACATTCTTTTGCTTGAGGGTTTTGAAAGAGCCGTCCTTTTGTTTGTCATACTCCATAAATACATCGTTCCAAATTTCCACAAAGCGAGGGTTTGCGGCCGGATCTTGCGGACCAGGACCTTTGGGGTTTGTATCATAGAACATTTCGGTATCTGGACCGCAGGGTCCGGTGGGACCTACTGGACCCCACCAGTTTTGGTCTTTGCCATACTTGAAGATGTGATCCTGGGGAAGACCGAGTTTCTTCCAGATGTCATACGACTCTTCGTCAAAAGGAGCATCGCTGTCTCCGGCAA
>JBBTZR010000020.1:9955-12015 GCA_038078475.1 Patescibacteria group bacterium | reverse complement strand
CCCTAATTTAGATTAACTAAATTTTTAAGGCCGCGTCAATGGGAGAAATTAGCCAGGAAGCTTTTTGTTAATAATTGTGGATAAATCTTGAATCTTTACCCTATCTTGTTTTGCGCTGTCGCGGTCGCGGATGGTGACGGTGTCGTCATCGAGCGTTTGGAAATCTACCGTGACACAGTAAGGAGTGCCGATTTCGTCTTGGGCGAAGTAGCGCTTACCGATGTTACCGCGGTCGTCCCAAGCCAGAGGCAGTAGACTGTTGACAGTTAACAGTTGACGGTAAACGTCCTTGGCTTTTTTTACAAGTTCGGGTTTGTTAGCCAACAGTGGAAAAACGGCGACTTTGTATGGAGCAAGTCGAGGATGGAGTTTGAGAATAGTTCGGTCACCTGCCTCGTGGTAAGCATCGATCAAAAAGAATAGCGCTGCGCGATCAACTCCGCCTGAAGTTTCGATGATCCACGGCAAATATTTTTTGTTTGACTCTTGATCGAAGTAGGTCATATCGACGCCTGAGTATTTTTGATGCGCAGACAAGTCCCAGTCTCCCCTATTGTGGATGCCTTCAAACTCCTTCCAGCCAAATGGCGATTCGTATTCGATGTCCCAGGCTTCTTGGGCATAATGGGCTCTCTCCCCTTCTTCGTGCTGGCGAAATCTAAGCTTTGATTTGATCATACCAAGCTCTAAATACCATTTCATTCTTTGTGTTTTCCAGTAGTTATACCATTTTTCTGCTTCTCTTTTGTCGGGCCGAGTGTAGTATTGAAGCTCCATCTGTTCAAACTCTCGGGAGCGAAAAGTGAAATTGCCTGGAGTAATTTCATTTCTGAAGGCTTTGCCGATCTGAGCAATACCAAAGGGAATTTGCACACGGGTTGAGTCGAGGACATTTTTAAAGTTGACATGGACACCTTGGGTAATTTCACCGCGCAGATAAACTTTGGCTTTGGCATCCTCGACTACGCCGAGTTTGGCTTCGACCAAAAGGTTAAACTGACGCGGCTCGGTCCACTCGACTTTTTTACCAATATGTGACGACTGGTGATTTTTAATTTCGTCTTCTGAGTCTTGTCGAAAACGCTCGTGACAAACTTTACATTCGACAAGTGGATCAGTGAAGGCGGCGACATGTCCGGAGGCTTCCCAAACTTTGGGATTCATAAGAATGGCAGCGTCAATTCCCACAACATCGTCACGCTCATAAACCAAAGACTGCCAAAAAGCTTTTTTGATGTTGTTTTTAAGCTCGACCCCAAGCGGCCCGTAATCCCACGTGCCGCCAAGTCCGCCATAAATTTCCGAACCGGGGTAGATAAAACCACGGCGTTTGGCGAGGGAAACAATTTTTTCAAGTGAGACCATTACTCTTGGGATACTACTACAAAAGTGGCGAAATTGGAAACGTCGGCGGTCAAGGTGGAAGTATCGGCGTCCCAAACACTTTCAACATCAGAGAAGGCCGAATCTGTATGGTTGTAGGCAAAAAGCTTGGGCGTCGTTTGATTTTCGACTTTAATTGTGATCGTACCGGTTCCTTTAAAGGTAGGCGCAATTGAAAAAGTACCATAAACTGGTAAGATAATTTCTTCGGGCGTAAATTCGGTTGGATTTGGTGGCACACCAACCGTATCGGCAATAATCACCCAGTAGTCGCGACCGAAAGATGGTACCTCAATCTCAAAATTGCCATTGACGGATTTAATTGTGGAAGCTTGACTACCGATTTTTTCAAAAGTCCAACCTGTTTCCGAAAGGAATTCGTCTTCACCGATAAACATATGCATGATAAGCTGGCCATCGGTGATACCGGTATCCGGGCTTCTGACGCCGCGGGAAGCAGTACCCAAAAGAACCGATTTTTTGTATTTGGCGTCGCGGGTATTAACATCGGTACCGGTAGCGCCTCTGGTGATCTTAGTTCCAAGGCTTTGGGGGTTATCGGCCAAGTAAGTGAGCTCATACTCTATGGCGTCGAATTTGCCCATATTTTCAATCGAGATAATGATTTCTGCACCATCTGAGGTAGGTGTTAAGGTCACAAAGGGTCTGTCGGCAAT
>JBBTZR010000020.1:8390-9855 GCA_038078475.1 Patescibacteria group bacterium | reverse complement strand
CTAATCCAAAAACCTGACTGTCTTTAATTTCTGTTGAGTCAGGCTTTCAATCATGCTATCAAGAAATGATAAAAGTTTCAATTGGGATTTTTGGGATAGGCGAAATCTTTCTTTGATCTTCTCAAATTCATCATGCTGAAGGGACTCGAAGAATTTTTGGGTTTTGGAGGTCGTGATTGAGTGACTCGAGAAAAACCCCAGCATTGATGTCAACTTAACCTTAAAGACACTGGAGACTAAATTAAAATCATCTTCCTGGACGCACTTTTTTAAATACTGGACCAAAAGGATGAAAACTGCCAGATTTTTTTGATGCTCAGGGGTGAGGGCATCGACTAGTTCCAAGAGATGATAGATGCGTTTGGCTTTTTCTTCCGAAAAATCGGCTATACCGAAAGCGCGCTTGGTCTCGACTTCAGTTAGGAGGTCTAAGTTTTTGCCACGGGCAACAAAGATTTTGCACCAACTACCAAGCTCCAAGTGTCCGGCTTTTTTGGAGCGAGGACGGCGCACGCCTTTGGCAAGCGCTGAGATTTTGCCGTTGTCACGAGTGTAGATGGTAACAATGCGATCCGCCTCGCCAAAATTTTTGCGCTTGAGGATGACGCCTTCGGTGCTGAAGTACATACTGATAGTATCTGGTATCTAGTATTTAGTATCAAGTATTAGAAGACAGGTATTGGAGAGTGCCTTTTTCGTATTGATTTTTTGTGAAAGTTACAGGGAAAGGTAAATTCTGACTTTCTATATATTTTCTGTCTGCGTCTTTACCAACGAAGACAAAGATAACCAGTAATCCTTGATTGTGAATTTCTTGGGCCATCGGTAGATCTGACTTGCTATCCCCTATTGTTATAAATTGAGCCGGTTTAATTTTTCTTTCTGCTAACCATGTTAAAACTCTCTTTGCAGCAAAGTCTTTGCCAACGTGTTTATTTTGAATGTCTGTAGCAATCGTTGTTGGATCAACCTCTAACCTGTCTTGTAATCCATGTTGCCTTACAAGCTCTTCAAGTTTTTGATTAAGCATTTTTTGCCTTTGATGGTAATCTTTAAGTTTTGTGCCATCAATCATTTCAGTTGAAATCATGGTCTTTTTTGATTCATCGTAAAACATAAGATCAGAAAATTCCTGCTCAATTAGTTTTCTAACTTCATCTTGTAATTGGCGTGGAACTGAAATATTTTCGTCAATGTGTTCTTGGGGTTCTCCATCTTGGTTGTAAGTTACCCAAACTCCTCCCTTTTCGCCCATAGCTAAGAAATTTTGCAGTAAACTTAAATCCCCTACTCTTTGTATAAGCGGATCTATAACCCTTTCACGCATAAAGTCTATTGATCTGCCTGTGACTAGAGCTACAGGTTCGCCGCTTTCGAGCCTTTTGACTATCTCGTCTATAATCCGCGGCTCAGTTACTCTTTTTTGCTCGGGGTTGGTGATGACTCCATCAACATCAAAAAGCCA
>JBBTZR010000020.1:0-8290 GCA_038078475.1 Patescibacteria group bacterium | reverse complement strand
CAGTTACTCTTTTTTGCTCGGGGTTGGTGATGACTCCATCAACATCAAAAAGCCAAGCATGCTCGATTGTTTTTTCGACTTCTGGCGGGGAAGTTATTCCCGGAACATCCATGCTTAAAGTTTCACGATGAGTTCTTTGTCGGTTTCGAGGGGAAAGGCTTTTTGTTTTTTGCCGAAGGCGTCGATTTCGTAAGTGTGGCCGGCAACTCCGGGCTGTTTTTGGATTAAGAGTTTGTATTGTTTGTCAACTTTGATGGGAACGGTATACTCAATCTCGATTTTGGTTGCGCCTTCAGGTCTCAACTCGAAAAAGCCTTCAAAGACAATTTTGCCCAGATCCTCTGTGGCGGTCATGGCGATATCAGTGCCGGATGATTTTGTAAGAGTTGACCCTTTGGGAACATAAACTCTGATCCAATCTCTGTAGATGCCGGCAAGACACAAGCCGCCAGTTCTCTCAAGGGAGCAATTGTCCATGCGTCTGGGGTATTTGTACTCGATGGTGATTTTCTTCTCCAGGTTTCCATCTTTGCCAATTTTGGCCTGCTGCTTGACCTTTTCTTGAATATAGAGGTTGCTTTTGGCACCGGCAAAGTTAGTTTCGTTGATATGGAGGAAATCACCTTCGTATTCATAGAGACGGCCGGCAAAGTTAATGCGCTCGACTGCTTGTTGACTCTCGGGGTTATGGAAATACAAAAGTAAATGTTTTTGGCGGAGTGAATCAATTACTTTTCCTAAAAGGTTGGGCCACTGAGATTTGGGGGCATTGAAAGCTTTATCCATGAGCTGTTGCATCAAGACTCCGATAATGTCTTTTCTTGAACCCTTTTCGTAGGCAACAGGCTGGTCGGCGAAGCGTTCCAGCTCATAAATAATTTGGGGACAATCGCAAGCCTCGACTTTTTCGGTGGTGAACGATGTGCCATAAGCATCTATTGGGCCCAATACTTCCATCATAGAGAGCACAAACTGGGTGTCCAGGGTGATAATGCCATCAATATCTTTAGGGTCGGAAGTCGCGCTATAGAGATCTTCAAAGGTTTTCATGGAGGAAAGATAATCCGGGGACAAGTTAGAATCACGAAGATTGAGGCTTGGAACATTGGGCAAGTATTTGATGATTGGATCTGGCGCCGGGACTCTTTTGAGAAGTGTATTGTCAAGGTTATAGATGTCGCTTGAGCCTTCGGAAGCAATAAGGCCCTTTTCGACTCTAAAGACTGCATAGGCGGTGATGAAACCGCCGGTGGGACGCAGTTCTTTATCGTTTTGGAACAGAATTAAATATTTCTTTTCGCCATCTTGCCCCATGATTTGGGGTAAGACATCGAGTAGGGGTTTGGTATCGACGATTATTGACTCGAGGTTAGTGATCGTTTGCTTGGCCAGATCAACTTTTTGGCCAGGTTTTCCCGGCAGGAAGTTAGGGTAGCGCCAGCTGGCGATTTTTTCGACTTTGTCTTTTGCCTTTGCCAAATCGCCACCGACAACGTCTATCTGCGGTGAAACTAAAGCTAGTGTTTCGACAGCTTTGGCAAGACGCTCTTGAGCAGTACCGCCCAGAAATGTACCTTCACCTTTTAAGCCTAAAACATCGGCATAAGGGGTAATGGCCTCGACAAAAGTGCTGGCGGCACTGACGCCATCGATGGCTGCACCGATACCTCTTTGGGCATCGGCAACATACCAACCTAAGAGCGGAATAAACCGAAGGGGCGTCGCGACATAAAGAATCGTTTGCGTCCTCAAAAGAGTACGTTTCGTGTCTCTTAAATAAGCTTTAGTGGCATCAAGATCTTGGAGTTTGGCAGCGCCGATGGCTTTTTTGCCGGTTGTTATAGCTCCCTTGGCAGAGAGAGCAAAAACTGCCCCGAAGATACCCTCAGCCAATAGTAGCAATATAATAAGGAAGAATATCTTTCGTCTCATATAGCGCCTTTGGCGGTGATCATGGCGATCGGAGTTTTGATTATAATCCAAAGGTCATAAAGAATCGATCTTCTTTCTAAGTATTTGGCGTCCATTTCTACACGTTTGTCAAAATTAATAAAAGACCGGCCGGAAACTTGCCAGGGACCGGAAGCACCGGGGCGACTCTTGAGAATTATTTTAACGAATTTGGTGGTTTTAGGGTAAACCTTTTGTTGATGGATAAGCTCGTCTTCCTGGTAGGCACGCGGTCCCGCTAGAGACATATCCCCTTTTAAAACATTAATAAGTTGGGGTAGCTCATCGAGAGAAAATTTGCGGATAATTTTGCCCACCGGGGTATTTCTGGGATCGTCTTTTAATTTATAACTATTTTTTTGATAGGCTCGCATTAGTTTGGGATTGCTTTGTAAATACTTTTCAGCATGGACAAGTTCACCTTTGATTTCATACATATGCATACTTCTGAATTTAAGCATTTTAAAAAGCTTGCCTGCGCGGCCGACTCTCGTGGGAGTAAAAAAAATGGGCCCGGGGGAAGTAATTTTGATAAGAATTGCGACAGCCAAAAGGATGGGCAAAAATATCGTCAAAGCGATTGCCGCTCCAATAATATCTATGGTGCGTTTGGCTATCGCGTAAAACATGTCGGAGGATTAGAGATATTTGTCCTTTTTCTCTTCCTTGAGTTTCTCAATGATCTTTTTGACGTCGGAGACCCTGTCTTTTTGGCAGACCAAAAGGCCATCTGGCGTATCGACTACTACCAAGTCTTCAAGGCCGATTGTAGCCACGACTTTGTTGGGACTATTGGCATAAATTAGACAACCACGACTATCGATATCTAAAACTTCTCCTTGAATTACGTTATCTTGGTGATTCTCCGAGAGTTCATCTTTTAGAATATTCCAGGCACCGATATCGGACCAGCCTAAATCGGCAGAGAGAACTACCAGCTCTTCGGGGTCCATTTTTTCGAAAATGGCAAAATCGACTGAATTTTTTTCGAAACTGGGATAAATTTTTCTGGTAATTTCCTCCTGCTTGTCCGATCCCCAGGCTTTGTGAATCTCCATAAGCCCCTCATAAACTTTAGGTACGTGTTTTTGGTAAAGTGAGAGCATTTTTTGGGACCGCCAGACCTTGTATCCGGCGTGCCATAAATATTCCCAACCTTTGACGAATTTTTTGGCTGAAGGCAGATCCGGTTTTTCTATCTGTCTTACATATTCAAAAAATGCCAGGCTGTTTAACTTTTTGATCATTTTGCCTATTTGAATGTAGCCGACGTGAATATTGGGATAGGTCGGGCGGACATCAATGGAGACTATCTTGCCTGAATCCTGGACAAATTCATAAGCGGCTTTGAGGGCTTTTATGAATTCATCGCTGTTTTTGACCAAATGATCGGCAGCCCAAAGGGAGGCAACAACGGGATTTTTGAATTTCCTATCCAGAACTGCGGCTGCATAGCCGACAGCGGCCAAAGTGTCTCGCATCTCAGGTTCGATGATGACATTTTCCAGCGGCAGATCCGGTGCCTGCTGAACAACCGGGCCAACGTACTGACGGCCCGTTATGACATAAACGTCTTTTATGGGAAAGCCCTTTTTAATGCGGCGCACGGCTTGCTGAAACATTGATTCGCGTCCCACTAAAGGTTGGAATTGTTTGGGTTTATCACGACGGCTAGCAGGCCACATGCGGGTGCCTGTGCCACCGCAAAAGAGGGCAATTTTTAAATCATGATGATTTTGAGCCATATTTTGCGACTTCTCGTTTAAGACTTTCTAAAAACTGAGCCTGAGAGAATTTCAGGGCATTCTTCCGACAGGCTGGTACAGTCCATTTTACATGAGAGAAGACCTCGATTGCATCTTTTAGAGAATCTACCGTTTGGCTTTCGAAAAGTAGACCAGTTTGGTGATTTATTACTGTTTCGGCTGCTCCGCCAGATTTGAAGGCTAAAACAGGAGTACCGCAGGCACCAGCTTCGACTGCTGCGATACCAAAATCTTCCTGTTGGGTAATAATCAAGGCCCGAGCGTTCTGGTATAGAACTCTCAGTTTCTCCCTCGTAACTCTGCCTAAAAAGTCTACCGAGCTATCTGAGAACTGCTTGAGTCTTGCTTTATCTGGGCCAACTCCCACGATAATTAAATTTCTGTCAAGACCAGAGCAAGCCTTGATGGCAATATCAATTTTTTTCCACTTAACAAGTCTCGAGACAACTAGAAAATAATCTCGACTTTTGAGTTGCCAATTGTGGACTTTGGCTGGTCTAAAAAACGCTAGATCAACAAAGGGATAAACAACCTCTGCTTGACGTTTATAAATTTTCTTCACTTGAGAAGCGACGTAGTTTGAGTTGGCAATATAATGGTCAACACGGGTAGCGGCTACAGGATCCCAACGCGCAAGCCAGGTCAAAAATGGTTTTGCCAAAAGTCTTATAGGTTGCGCCAAATAGTCTTCCTGCAATTTTTGACTGTAAAGGAACCGGGGGGTACTGTTGATGTAGCAAATGTGGATTGTGTTGGGTTTAGTGATAATCGCTTTGGCAAAGCGGGTGGTTGAGGAGATGACAACGTTAAAATCATCAAAGTTAAAGGTTTCGAATGCCAGAGGATAAAACGGCAAAAGAGCTTTATAAAATTTTGTGGCAAATGGGACTTTTTGCAGGAAAGAGGTTTTGAGACGATCGCGGCTGATTGACGGTGGAAGTTTATTTGCGTCCACAAGTGATGTGTAAATGGGGGCACTTTTGAAGACTTGAGCAATTGTGGCAAAGAGATTCTCAGCACCTCCTCTTTGACTGAAGTCATCATGTACTAACGCTATTTTCATTTGAAATTGACGAATAAGTCGGGTTTCATTATACTCCTAGCTTAATGGCTAAGAAAAAGGACAGTCATACATTCTATTCTCCTCGAATTCATGATGATGATCGCAGACGTGGGACGTTTGACGTATTCGGGACACCTCGAGGTGATATAAATTACAGTTACATTTACCCGGGGACCACGGTAGCCTGGCACAGACACAAACGGCAAACGGATTTTTGGCATGTCATAAAGGGATCGCTTAAGGTTGGCTTGTATGACCAAAAGGCAAAAAAACTGACTTGGGTGTATTTACATGAGGCTCTTAGTAAAACTTTAATTATCCCGCCTCTTATCTGGCATGGATATAGAAATCTGTCGGACGGCGAAACAATTCTCTCTTATTATATTAGTGAGAAATATGATGAAAAAAATCCTGATGAGGAGAAAGTCCCTATCGGATCCTTCGGAGAATTCTGGGAAACAGAAGTGAAATGATTTTGGTTACCGGTGGGGCCGGTTATATAGGGTCGGTCCTAGTCCAAAAACTGGTTGATCGCGGTTACAAAGTTCGGATTTTTGACAGATTTTATTTTGGCAAAAAGCACCTGGCGCATCTTGGCAAAAGTATTGATCTGGTTGTTGGTGATGTACGTCGCTTTGACCCCAAGTACTTGAGTGGTGTTGATGCAATTATCCACTTGGCGGCTCTTTCAAACGACCCAACTGCTGAGCTTAACCCTAAAGCGAATTGGGAAATAAATTTTCTGGCCACCAAAAAGTTAGCAGCAGATGCAAAATGGGCGGGAATAAGAAAATTTGTTTTCGCCTCTTCTTGTTCTGTTTATTACACGAGTATTGACAAAGTTAAACGAGCTTTTGACGAAGATGACAAAATAAATCCTCGAGCTCCTTACTCACTTTCCAAAAAAATGGCCGAGGGAATACTTATGGCCCTGGCCGATAAAGAATTCATGCCGACAATTTTGCGAGCCGGTACGGTTTACGGATTTTCCCCGAGAATGCGCTATGATCTGGTAGTCAATACAATGGTTAAGGATGCAATCGCGAGACAAACAATAATGGTTTTGGCGCGTGGAGAACAGTGGAGACCACTGGTTGATATCAATGATTTGGCCAAGACTTATTTAGCTGTTCTTGAGGCTCCTGAATATAAAGTCGCTGGTCAAATCTTTAATGTTGTTTTTGACAATTTTAAGGTTAAGGAGATTGCAGGGTTAGTACAAAAAGCTTTGAATGGAAAGATTGGAATTAAAATCGATCGCGTCCAAAACAATTTAGTCGATAGGAGCTACAAGGTTTCAGGTCAAAAACTAGAAAAGGTGATGGGAATCCGCCCTAAAATTTCTATCGAAGATTCGGTTAAAAGTATGACCAGAAACATTAAAAAATTCCACTACAATAACTTTGAACATCCAAAATACTACAATATTTCTTGGATGATGACACTTGCCGAGATGGACAGGGAGGTTTTTGACAACGGGCCAATTTTTTAAACTACTTCTTCGTAAACTTTAAGAGTCTGTCGGACCATTTTTTGCCAAGAATATTTTTTGACTTGTTCTCTGCCTTCCAAGACCAAGTCTAGCTTGGTTTTTCTACTGGTTATGACTTTGGCGATTTTGGCGGCAATGTCTTGGGCCTCGTGAGGATTAAAATAGAGAGCAGCATCTCCATAAACTTCTTTTAAGACGGGGATATCGGAAGCGACAACCGGAAGACCTACCGCCATGGCATTGAGACCTGGAATTCCGAAGCCTTCGGAAAGTGATGGAAAAACATAGGCTGAAGCTTTTTCAAAAAGAGTTACCAGCTCGCCAGAAGAGAGATAGCCTTTGACTTCTACGAATTTTGTTAGATTTCTTTCTTTTATTTGGTGATTCAATCTTTGTGAGAAAACATCACGAGGACAAACGATGATTAGGTTTATGGACTTGTGGGATGGTAGGCTGGTAGGATTTTTGTTCAAAAGCTGAACTGCGTCGAGGAGTTTTTCTAGATTCTTGTGGGGATAGGCGTTGCCGACATAGATTAAAAATGGTTGACGGTTCACGGTTGACGGTTCACGGTTGATAAAGTATTCCTCTTCTGCGGCTTCGTAAGTGACAACAATTTTGTCTGGATTGATTTCGAATATTTTTACTATCTCATCTTTTACATAATTTGATGGTGTTAAAATTTTGGCGCATTTTTTAACTGCATGAGTGATGACTTTTTTGTAAGCGAATCTTTTTAACTTAAAAATAATGGGGTTTTTAGTGGTCGCTGCATACTCTGAAAATTTATGATGAATGAGATCATGAATGGTGACGATAAATTTCCCCTTAAGTGAAATCGGTACATTAAAGTGAGGGACATGTAAAAGATCTAGATTTTGAGTGCTAAAAATTGCCGGCATTTTGTATTGTTCTTCAAGTGAATACCAAGGAACATCTGCCAAGACTTTAGTGAAGTTCTTTGGTAATTTGAGGTAGTCCCAGTTAGATTTTTTTAGAAAAATAAAATAACTACTAATGCCATCTATTTTTGCTAGGTTTACGATGAGCTTTTCGGTGTATTTTCCAAGGCCTGTGCCTTGCGGGCCAACAAATCTGGCGTCAATGCCTACTCTCATTTATGCTTTTGCCAGTCTGATCTTTTCTAAAATCCAAATTGCAAAAAACATCAGCCAATCGACAAAATTTGGGTATTTGCCTTGATAATGTTTTTGATAAAAAAGTTTCATGGCACGAGTTGATTCGGCAAGTGCACGCCTTTTTGACTGTCTGGTCGCCTTAGTGATGTAGGTGGTTGTCGGTTTCATACCGGAAGCTGCACCTTTGTGGTGTAGTATTTTTGTGACGGGAGTATAAACAACTTTGTACCCTAACTCTTTGAAGCGCCAGCAGAGATCTAAGTCCTCTCCATAAAAAAAGAAATCCTCATCAAAGAGTCCGACGCGATCTAAATCTTTTTTTCTGATGAACATAAAGCTACCCGCACAAGAGTCGACTTCATGTTCGCCTCTGTTGGAAAGATAACCCATGTAATACTGGTCAAAAATTTTTGATCCTCTGAAAATTTTTGAAAGACCGGAAAAATGTGTGAAAGATCTGGCGGGTGTTGGGAAATGGCGTCGGCAATCACGATCCAATTGGCCATTTGGGAGTACTACTTTGCAAGTGGCGATTCCTACCTCCGGTCTTTTTTCCATAAAATCAATCATTTTGCCAATTGTGTCTTTCTCTATTTCTGTATCAGGGTTAAGTATCAAAATATACTTGCCGCACGCGCTTGTGATGGCAACATTATTGGCTTTTGAAAAACCAAGGTTATCTCTATTTTCGATTACTTTGACTCCTGGGAATTGTTTCCTAACCATATCGGCAGTTCCATCAAAAGAATCATTATCACTAACAATAATTTCTGCCTTTAAATTTTGGGTGGCGACTTTTAGGGAGCTGAGACATTTTGAAAGTAGTTCGCGGGTGTTGTAAGAAACAATAACCACCGAAACGTCAACTAGCGGCCTCCGA
>JBBTZR010000019.1:0-14829 GCA_038078475.1 Patescibacteria group bacterium | reverse complement strand
CATATTTATCCTGAGCTACTACTCCGACAAAACTTGTGGCAATACCTAGTTTTGCCAGACCTGATATGGTGTTGGCGACTGACCCGCCGGGTTGGCTGGCTATCAGCTTTGCAGAGTTTTCTTCGAGTTGTAAGTTTTCGACCTGGTAAATATTATCGACGTTGAGTGCCCCAAAACCTACAACTCTTTTCATTTCTAGCCTAATCTGGCAGTAGCAGCTCCCTGGTGACCCTAACCTCAAAAATCATTTTGGTAATTCTACAATAGCGTGAAGTTGTTTACTACTGGGGAAACACTAATACTGTCCCTTACGAATTTGGTCAGCTTTTTCTAATATTCCTTTCCGGATACTACCATCAGGATTTTGCCAATAATTCGACATATTGCTCGGCTCTTGTCTCGGAAAAGAATCTCCCGGTTCAGTTGACTCTGGTTCTTCAAATGGTAATTCTCCTAGGGGTTCTCGAGGATCTATTGGTCGTTCCATAAGGTGATTTATCTTTCGTCTTTGAGGTAAAGGCCGAGGATCCCTAAAACGCCTGCTAGTAAAAAGAGCTGGGTGGGAGCAATTGTGGTGACATCGTTTTGAGTGACTACTTCATACAGGGCAAATAAGATGACGACAACTGCCAGGATTATGAGGATTTGAGAGATTGGGTTAGTTTTGGAACTTTTAACTAGTGTTTTCTTGGCCATCACCAATTATCATCACACCTTTTTCTCGCGAAGTCAAATGCCCACAAAAAAAGCTTCTAGGAAGAGAGTAAGCCAGATTCTGTTCTTGCGATCATCTATCTCGAAATGACGTTATTGCCATCTCGGCTGCCTTTTCGGCGGCTGCCCCTACTTTGAACCTTCCGAAAGCATGGTCAGGCGGTTCATTTCTGGGTTGCAGCAGGTGGGATTGCCCGTTTCACTCTCGCTCGTTTCTGTTGCTCTCAAGTCTTGTTTTACTTCAAGACTTGTTCTAAATTCCGCATGCGAGTAAAGAATTTAGACACCAGCACTTAGCCTTCGACTTCGCTCAGGCTACCCTGAGTTCTACCGAAGGGTACGTGTCGGAGCTTACGCCCCGTTCCTTGCTTTCTGCTGTCTGGACTTTCCTCCCCGTACCTTACGGTAAAGGGCGATCGTTCTTCTTCCTAGAAGCAAGAAGATATTTTACCAGATTGGGAATTTGATCTCAAGCGGCTATGGGGTTAGTAATTACTCTTCTACTAGTCCATCCTCGAGTTTGCGGTCTTCCTCTAAAAATTCTTTGATAATAATTTTGCCAACGACAATTACTGGTACTGCCAGAAAAGCTCCGCCAATTCCGGCAAGTTTGGCGCCTACGAGCAAGGCGATAATAACGATTGGGGGTTGGAGTCCGATGACTTTTGACATGACCATAGGCACGATCAAGTTATTCTCGAGCTGTTGGATGATAAAAAACAGCGCCGCTGTTGCCAGGCCCAAAATTGGTGAGATAGTTAAGCCGACCAGAATTGATGGGATTGAGGCAATAATCGGCCCGATTATTGGGATAATCTCAAATATGCCGGCGATTAGTGCCAGAGGCAAGGCAAAAGGAATTCCCAGAATCCGCAAGCCAATGTAGGTTAGGACTCCGACAATTATCGAAAGTGTCAGCTGCCCCCTGACCCAACGCCCAAGTCCGTTTTCTACTTTGGCGATCGTGGCGACGACCTTCTTTTCTTGCTTGCCTGAAAAAGGCGAGGCGATGAGTCTGGCAAAACTTTTCCATTCCAGAAGCAAATAAAATGTGAAGACGAATATGGTAAGAACGGCAAAGATACTCGAGAAGATAGCACGCGAGACGGCAATGACGTTTGAGGCGATTTGCTCAAGTTGGTTAGTTAAGACTGCTGAGATATCTTCAACGGGAATTCTATAAAAGACTATAGACTCGTTGACGGTTGAGACGATTTGGGGCAGTTTCGTGATAAAATCCGTGGTTTGGGAAACAAGTGGTGGGACAATAATGCCAACTGCAGCCGAGATTAGAGTGATAACTGTGATGTAGACTAAAAGAACGGCGATGACCCTTGGGATGCGACGAGCATTAAGCCACTCGACCGGTTTTAAAAGAGCCGAGAGGAGAATTATCGAAAGAAAAACCAGAACTAAAATTTGCCTAATCTGAACTAAAAACCAAAGGCCAATTAAAAAACCAGCGGTAAAGACGACCGTCTTGTAAGAAATTTCTATTCTGAGGGGTTGCTTTTCTTCGCCCATTGTCTGTAGGTATCATACCAATCTTTGATGGTTTTTTCTAACTGATGGCGCCAGTCGGGTTTGGAGATATCGAAAATGGAGATATTCTCGAATTGTTTGAACCAAGTTTTTTGATGGCGGATAAAATTGTGGATGTCCCCTCTTAATCTTTCTCGTGCTTGATATTTCTTGATCTGGCCCGTCAAGTATCTAGTCCACCACCGATATTCAAGGCCAAGCCCATCAAGCCATTTTGGGTTGACTTTTTTCTCAAGAAGATTTTTAACCTCATCTATCATTCCTTTTTGTAGACGCTGATCCAACCAGTTATCCGCGCGCTGGTAAAGATAGGCGTTGGGAGCGGTAAGACCAATGATTAAGTATTTTGTATTTAGTATTTTGTATTTAGTATTGCCTTGATACTTTTTATATGTTGCGATTTCGATGGCACGAATCAGGCGTCGGGGGTTTTGGCGGTCGGACTCGTTTATGGATTTTGCTCGCGAGAGATCAAGTTTTAGTAGTTGCTGGTAAAGGTTTTGAGTCGACAATTTTTCAAGTTTTCGACGCAGTTTCTGATCTTTTGGAATACCGATTGACTTGATCCCGCTAGTTAATGCTTTGATATAAAAACCGGTGCCGCCGACAATGATGGGTAGTTTACCGATTTGATGGATTTGTCTCATTGTAGTTGATGCAAACTTGAGGAAGTCGGCGGCTGTGAAGTTTTGGCCGGGTTCTACA
Source organism: Patescibacteria group bacterium (assembly GCA_038078475.1). Classification (GTDB taxonomy): domain Bacteria; phylum Patescibacteriota; class Microgenomatia; order Curtissbacterales; family GWA2-41-24; genus JBBTZR01. The sequence continues at coordinate 11,868 of JBBTZR010000019.1, read as the reverse complement.
AGATCGAATCCGTGGATTTTGATCCCATCGACAATCCAATAGCCCGAGTGCTTTTGGGAGGGTGTATCAAAACTAACTTTTCCGGTTCCAATATCCAGTCCTTTGTAAACTTGGCGAGAATCGGCAGAAATTATTTCACCGTTTAACTTTTTGGCGATGTCAATCGCCAGCGCGGTCTTACCGGTTACTGTTGGCCCAAAGATGAGTAACATCATAAATTTGCCAATCTGCGTCTAAATAAATCGTAGGAAACTTCTCTAGATAACTAATATTGATGTTAAAAGTGGCTTTTTCACTCGGTCCAACAGTTACATAACTTACCTTATATTTGGCAATAAGCTCTTGTGCCTCTTTGTCTCCAAGATAAATTTTGGTAACATCGGCAGCCCTCCCCTCATAAGGCAATCCGTGACTCCAAAGCCAGCCATGGAAGCCTACTAACGTCGAGCGTCCGGTTAATGCCGGAATAGGGTGGTTATGATTTGAGGCGGTCACAAAAATCGCATTCTCGTGAGTTAAATTCATGACTGATTTTGCTACTTCTAGATCAAGAGTTGTGAAAATTTGGTAGTTGGTAACAGGGGTGAAGGTTCTGAAAATATCGAGCGCTCCAGAGAGGGTCATCGACAGAACTATAAAAATGCCGGCAATTCCCCTGGCTGCGCTTTCATGGAAAAACTGATCGATGAGGAAATAGGCAACTACGATCGCGGATGCAAAGTGCCAGTAAATTAAAAGTTTACCATTATCAAAATCCCAAGGTTGAAAAACGAAAATATTAGAGAAGAAAAATATCATCAAAAATGGCAGATAAAGTAAAAAGAGCAGACGATTCTTTTTAAATAACCAAAATATGGCAACAACAAGAACCGGTGCAAAGATTCCAAGGTTTTTGAACCAGAACCAAATGATGTTTTCTTGGCTGGTCCATCCGGGATCAAATCGGATATGCGATAAGGCACTCATAGATGAAGAGATTGAGTTGAATAGAGGCAATGCTACTGCCGTTGTCACAGCCGCAAAGACTAACCAGTTAGTAATTATTCTTTTGTCAAATTTTGACTTAACCATCATGAAGATACTGGCAATAGCACAAACTTGGAATATGACGAACAAACTATGTGCTTGAACTAGTGTAAGTGATCCGCTAAGAAGGGCAGCTAAGATAAAATATCGCCTCTCTCCCTTTTTAAAACCCATGTAAAGAAGACTAAAAACTAAGAGTGTAATCGGAAACGCGAAGAGTAATCCTCTTTGGGGTAAAAAATATGCCAGATAATTATTGATCCACCAAAAGCCTTGATCTTTAATATTTGTATACTCTCTGGGTATATGACTTAGAAACGCGAAGATGGACTCGCCGGAAGTGAAGTAATCTTGGAGGAAGTAGTAAAATCCTAAACCGCCATTGGCGAAAAATAGGAGTAATGCCAGAAAAATAACGGCTTCATTTCTAATAAATGTTTTTATGAAAATTCTTGAGATATAAATTAAGAGTATTCCTGTAATAAAAGTTACGAGAAAAAGTGCAAAATCGATACCGGTAAACCTGGCAACTAGGGCTGTTGCGAAATCCGCAAAAATCGGATAGTTAGGTTTGGTGTCTGGAAATATTGGACTGGTGGGCAGAATCTGGCCGGAAACCAGAAACTTGTTAATGAATGACAGGTGAAGTAATAAATCGCCCCAAAGATTGATGTGGCCAACATACCAGCCATTCTGTTTAACTTGAAGCATTTCTTTGCCAAAATGCCAGAAAAGAAAACCGAAAAGAGAATATGTGGCCAGGGTGAATCTATTGATTTTGAGAAATTTTTTGAACATATTTGTAAATTATGAAAAATAAAATTACTAAGAGCAGATTGCGCGAAAGGAGAATGAAGAAAAACTCTGCTCTTTGGCCCGAGGTGTAGAAAATACCTAAAAGCTCATTATAGTGTAGCGGATATATAAACTGAGTAAGTAACAAGGCTGCTATCATAATTAAAATTGGGGCAGCGTTTAATTTACTGGGTATTTTGTAGAAATTCAAAAGTGGGAATAAGGTAGCAAACCAAAACAGATATTGAGGGGTCAAGATTTTTGAGAAAATTATAAACAAGAGGATTATCAAAAAAGCCACCGGAAAAACTGATTCTTGGTTTTTAAAATTTCTGTAAATCTTGAAGTAGAAAAAAGACATTGGAACCAGCCAGAAATAATTATAAAAAGTCAGTGGTAAAAAAATGTCTTGCGGGTGGATGCCGAAAATTCCACGATCACCTAAGCCCCGCGGCCAAGTTCCATCAACTCCGGCATTAATGAGAGTCAAAAGACTCCCCCAGAGGCTTTCAATATGGACAGGTTTAGTAGCGTTGTAGTTTAGGGTTGCCAGTATCTCCCCAATTCTCGCCCCTGTAAGAAGATAGAGACCAAGAATAGAAAATAAACCAATAAGAAAAGTGATTGTAATTTTGAAAATTTTTCGGGACTCTTGTTCTGCAGTTTGTGAGAGGAGAAAGTACGGGAGAATTAGAACCGGGAAAATTTTAATGCTGGCGGCAATTCCCAAGAAAAATGGTGCCAACATAGACTTTTTTGATTTCCACAATATGAGTGAGATTAGTAAAAATAACGAGACAAAGAGATCATGCCTGTAGAGAACAATTGGGCCGGCAGCGAGAATAATAGCAAGAAATATAAATGGTGAAACTTGGGAAATTTTCCGGTAAATAAAAAGGTGGCAGACTATCAAAATTATATTGATGGCAAAAAGGCCAATTAAATAATTTTGCCAGGTATTTGGCAGGATAACTAGGGCAATGCCAGGAATTAAGAACGAAAACATGGCTCCCGGCATATATTCATTGTCACCGAATTTACCAAAGCTAAGATTTTCTAAAAAATAGCTAAAACGAGGATAATAAAAGCCCCAAATATCGACCTCCAGATGATATCTCCATCTTGATTGAAACGCTAAAATCAGAAGTATACCGACAGTTGCTAGTGTACAGAAGACAAGGGTAATATAAGAGGACTTGTTTCTCGATGACTCGAAATAAGAGGACTTATTTCTCTCTGGCTCCGCCGGATCGAAATTAGACTTGACAGACACCATGAAACTGGTTGTTTTCTTAATTATAGTAACATTATTTTCTTTTTTAATACGAATATTTCGAATTGGCGAGCCGCCAGGATATTATTTCGATGAAGTCTATCATGCGGTAACTGCTAGGGGATATGCGGATAATAATCCGGCGGCTTATGACCCCTTTGCACCACCGCCAAAAGAAGATACGGCTTATGATTGGCTGCATCCACCATTGACTAAGTTGATTCAAGCTGGATCGATAAAAATATTTGGTGATGTTGCCATTGGGTGGCGTCTGCCGAGTGTGATTTTTGGGACAGTGATTATCCCGGCAACGTTTGTTTTGGCAAACATTCTGTTTGGTCCGACAGTTGCGATCTTTGCGGCTTTAGTTATCGCTTTTGAGAACTTAACGCTGGTGATGAGCAGAATCACGATGAATGATGTCTTTGTGACTTTTTTTATCTTGATGTCGTTTATTTTTGCTGTTTTGTATGTACGATCATCCTCTCGTCATTCTGGGGAGCAAAGCGACTCCAGAATCGATTCTGGACAAGCCAGAATGACAAGTGGAATACATTATTTAATAATGACTGCTATCTTTTTGGGGTTGGCGGTGGCATCGAAGTGGACAGGTGCTTATGCGATTGCCGTTATTGGACTTTATATTTTGTTTCAAAAGTTAAAGTCAAAAATTTTAGATCTAAAGTTAATACTACTTCTTGTAGTTCCTGTTTTTATCTATCTAACAAGTTACGGGCAATTTTGGTTGCAAGGTCACACAGTCGGCCAGTTTATAGATCTGCACAAACAAATTTGGTGGTATCAAAACCGGCATGATCTTGAGCATTCTTATGGCACTACTCCACTTTTTTGTGTTCCGAAGGGACTGGCGGGTCCGAAAACTTGGTGCCCATGGATTCTAAACTCCCGAGGTGTCTATTTTTCTTATGAGCAATATGGGGGAAAAGCCGGTTATATCTATGCCCTAGGAAATCCCTTAATCTTTTGGGTTGGAATAATTGGTATCTCGTTTTTGATTGGCAAATATTTAGAGGAAAGGAAGAGAGAATACTTGCTGATTTTAGGCGGGTATTTTATCTTTTGGCTGCCGTGGATTTTAAGTCCGAGAATTTTATTTTTGTATCATTATCTCCCATCAATTCCATTTCTTTCGATCGCACTTGGGGTAATGCTTACCTCTATTTACTCGAGTCGATTTAAATTTTTAGCAATTCTTGTAGTTTTGATTTTTGCCGTAACCTTTTTCTACTTTTTCCCAATTTCAACCGGACTGCCAATCGATCCCCCATCGATTGATCAATACATGTGGCTGAAAACATGGAGATAAAGTTAAGAACTGGCGTATGGCTTTTCTTCTCGTTAGTAGTTATTGTTTTACTTTTACAAGCTACTCATCCATCTTGGTATTGGCATTTGCACACCGATATCAATGTCTATTTTGCGCGGGCGAGCTATTTTTTAAACAACAAAGGACTCGTGGGATTGGTGGGCAATGAATATCAGCCTGGTGCACTTTTCTTCTTTATTGCACTTTCCCCAATTCTACTTATCATCAGTACATTTAAGGCTTATCTATTGATGGTATTTGCTGCCAATATTTTACTGCTGGGACTTCTCTCTCTTCTATATAAAAAAGTTGAGAACATATTTCTATTTCTTTTAATCCTGCTTTTAACAGGGCCTATTGTTCTTGCAAGATTCGATATTTTTGTAATGTGTTTGCTGGTTGCTTCATTTTTCTTCTGGAAAAGAGAAAAACACATACTGGCGACATTACTATTGGCGATAGCAGCTTTAGTTAAGATTTTCCCTGCGGTGTTGGTGCCGTATTATTTGATACTCACTTTTAAGAATAGGGGCATAAAGGAGACTCTTAATATTTTGCTGGTTTTTTTGGCTGGTTATTTTGGTTTTTTAATCATCTTTACGCTTCTCTTTAGGGCACCTTTATCGATTTTATTTGAAAGTTTTAAATTTTTGTCAAAAGCACCTATACATACTGAAAGTGTCTGGGGAACAGCGATGACATTGATTGCTAAACTGGGCACTGGTAGCTATGCAAAGGGGACAGGGGCCTGGGGAATTTTCGGAATAGACCCAAGTTATACTGTCGGACCCTTAAATTTTTATAACTATTTTTGGATCTTCTCGGTAGTTTTGTTCTATGTTTGGCTGTTCCCAAAACTTAAAAAAGATTCTGGCTTTGATGTAAGGATTTGTATTGTTGCTATAATGCTATTTCTTGTCTTCTCAAAAATTATTCATCATCAATACACTTTGTGGTTTATGCTCCTTTTCCCTCTTTTAAATATCAAGTATTTATTGACGCAAACTAGAGATTTAATAAATTTATTCCTAATTCTCTTGATGACTTCAATAAATCAATATATATATCCACTAAATTACACTAACTTTATCTCTGGATTTTATGCCGATGGTAGCTATTCATATTTGTTCTGGCTTGCAACATTAAGAAATATTTTATTAATTTTAATTCTGGCTAGGCTTTTTATAGAGGTTAGAGAAAGCTTTAAAATCCACTAGTGGACGGCGGTGCGGGGGGAACCTTTGTGGTTAATGAGTTGATCTAGAATGTGCCATCTGTGTTCTTTTTCGACATGGGGTATGTCATCAGGGAAGGCGCGAGCGGCGGCTGTACCGGGTCGCTGGGAATATTTGGAAACATAAGCATAGGCGAAGTTTACTTCTTTGGCAAGCTTGGTTGTATTTTGAAATTGTTTTTCTGTTTCGCCAGGGAAACCAACGATGATGTCTGTGGAAATTTGGGCCTGGGGGATTTTGGCTTTTATTTTCTTGATTAAGTTGATGTACTGACTGGATGTATACCAGCGGTTCATTCTTTTGAGAACTTGATCGTCTCCTGATTGGACTGCTAAATGGAGATTGCGGTCGATTTTGGGATTTTTGGCAATGACGTTGATGAGTTTGTCTGAAAAATCCCACGGATTGGAAGAAATAAATTTAACGGTTTTAATGCCTTTTATTTTGCAGACTTCTTCAAGTAGATACGGAAAAAGTGTGGGGATGCGATAGCGACCTAAGTGTAAGACTTGCACCGGTTTGACAACTCTCCCATTTGGAAGTTTGTAACCTTTGGAGTTTTTAACCAGATCGGCACCATAAGAGTTGACGTTTTGACCCAGGAGTGTAACTTCGCGACAGCCCTGTTGGGCCAGTTCTTTAATTTCGGCGGTGATATCTTCAAAGGCCCGCGAGACTTCCCTACCTCTGGTGAATGGCACAACGCAAAAAGTACAGAAATTATTGCAACCATTACTAATGGGGACCCAAGCGTGAGTGACATCGTTTCGTAGCGCCGGATAATCAAAACCGACTTCCTCAAGCGGTAAAAATTCGTCAACCTCGGGCATTCTTTTTCGCAGCTCGCGAAGGTATTTGCCGGTTCCATCTCGAGTTGCCATACCGACCATGCAACCTGTGATAACTATTTTGGGTTTGGGTTTTTGCGCCTTGACAATATTTTTAACAAGACCAGTAACTCTATCTTCGGCTGAATGACGGATCATACAGGTATTGATGACTACCTCGCTTGCCGACTTGATGCTTTTTGACAAACGATAACCGCGAGCCAGGTAGTAACTGGCGATTCTTTGGCTATCGGCCAAGTTTTGCTGGCAGCCGAAGGTTTTGATGAAAAAAGTTTGAGACATCAGTGGTAAATTTTAACATTATTTATAGAAATTGTCATGATGAAACCGAAGTATAATTTTTGAGTGCAAAATGCCAAAACCTGATGCTGGCAATGAGGAAAATTGCTGATATAAATAAAGATAAAACTACAAGTTGTGGCGACAAAATTCCAAAGAAAGATTTTGCGGGTATGGTAATCATTATACCAACTGGAATAATGAAGGTAAGAATCCAGCTGAGAGGCTCCCTGTAAATATCTACAGGCAATCTGCCCATTTGAGTAATATCGCGATAAATCATAATTGTGTGATCAATTTCGGTAGTCATTACACCAATTCCCAGCACTAAGATGTGCATAGCAAGAGCAATTGCTAAGGCATTTATTAAAAGCGCGATATAAAGAAAGACAAAGGGGGACGAGATGTTTCCAATTTGGCTAGCTGAATAGACAATGAATACAACAGAGAGCAACAGAATCGGTAAATCTAGAATGTCGCTCCCCCCGAACAAGGATCTAATAAGAGGTGAGAGCGGTTTTGTCAGGAAATAATCAAATTCGCCAGAGACAACGTAATATCTAAATCTATAGACTTCTCGAAGGAAAAATTGAGAGGTCGTGTCGACAATATTGAAAGTAGCAAAAACGAAAATAATTTGAAAAATTGAATAATCAGCGACTCGGTGCGTTTTGGATCCTAAGATTAGTAAAAACATTAAAAAGAAGGCAAAACGCAAGATTTTGCCGATTATGAAAATTGCTGCTCCAAAGCGAGAGACAAAAGCAGTCTGGGTTACTTTCGCTGTCATTATCCACCAGATTTTGAGATATTTTTTAATTTTACCTACCATAAGCAGTATAAAGCTTTAAGCCCCTGTTCCAAACGAATTTAACAATCAAGTATAAGATCAACACCCAAATGGCTGCTGTGGCGATGCCTTGTAATATTTGCTGCAAGTATAGTTGACCCAAATAAACTTTTAGAGGAAAGTAGATTAAATAAGTAAAAGGCAGATACTTAAATATTTCATATAAAGGTGCCGGCAAGATATCGAGTGGAAATAGCCCCCCTGCAAAAAAGGTGATCAGAATTATGAAGATGAATCTTGGTGCCCAGACTTCTGGGCTCCAGAAACCGACAAGGCCAATTAGAAAATTGAGAAAGAAATATAAAAAGACAGCAACAAAAGCGCAGATTGCCGCCAATATTAGAAAGGTTGGATCGGTTTGAATGAAAAAAGGTGGTTTTAAGATTAAAAATAGGGCGGTGAGTTCGAAGATTGCAAAAGAGATATTCATAGCCTTGTCGCCAAGGTCTTGGGCAAACCAGAAGGCGAAATAATTGATTGGGCGGATGAGGTAATTGGAGAGATCTCCTTGGGTTATATGGTCACCGACTCCGTAACTTCTGGAGGAGATGATCACTGTCGAGAGAAGCGCCCCACCTAATATATAGGTGAGCATCAGAGACTGATTGTAGCTGCCAAACTGGCCACTGGTTGGGATAATCGCCAGCCAGAGAAAATACATGGTTAAAAGCTGGAGATTGACACGCAGGCGCCAGAGGGCAAAATTGAGCCGATAAGTTGTCATCTCACTCCAGACATTTTTAATGATCAAAATGTATTTCTTCATTTATCCTTTGTTTCCAAAAACGTCCCTAATGACTTCTTCGATATCAGCGTCTTCAATATTGAGATCTTCGACCGGAAGCTCTTTGAGTATTCTGGTGGCGGTAATTTTGACGTCTTTGCTTGAGACCTTGAGCGCAACTCTGGGAAAATCAATGAATTTAATTTCTCCAAATGAAAGGATTTGCGATACCTCCGTCTCTTTCTGAAGTACGAGGCTAATTAGCTTATATGGTGCATATTTTTGGACGAGTTTTGACAATTGGCCGTCAAAAATAATTTGACCAACACTTATGATGATTACCCGTCGACAGAGGGCTTGAACATCGCCCATATAGTGACTGGTCAAAATGATTGTTGCTCCAAATTTGCGATTATACTCGCCTATGAATTCTCTCAACTTACTTTGCATGACTACATCGAGTCCAATCGTCGGTTCATCCAAGAAAAGCACTTGCGGTGAGTGGAGAAGAGAAGCGATGAGCTCACATTTCATTCTCTGGCCAAGTGAAAGTTTTTTGGTGGGGGTATTAACTATATCGCCAACTGAGAGCAGCTGGGTAAGATCCGCCAGGGCTTTTTTGAATTGCGATTGGGGGATGTCGTAAATTTCTTTATTGAGAAGAAAAGTTTCCATTGGCGGCAATTCCCACCAGAGCTGGTTCTTTTGTCCCATGACAAATGCTATTTCCTTAAGAAAGTTTTCTTGGCGCTGCCAGGGCCGATATCCTAGAACAGAAATCTGGCCGGAGGTCGGATAAAGGAGGCCGGAAAGACACTTAAGAGTAGTAGTTTTGCCTGCTCCATTTGGTCCAATAAAACCGACAAGCTCGCCTTCTTTGATTTCGAAGGAGATGTCTTCTAAGGCTTTTATTTTTTGATATTTTCGCCTGAAAAGAGATTTAATAGTACCAGAAAATCCCGGCTCTTTTTGGAATACTGAGTAGATTTTCGTTAAATTTTTAACATCAATTGCCGGCATTTGATCAATTCTAACATACCAAATTATGAGTTGATTTTTGGCTCAAAAAGGAGTATATTTCAACACAAGAAAGAGGCTCTCCTTCGCTAAAGCTTCGGAGAGCAAGCAAAAATGCCAGAACACGACGTCAATAAAGAACGCCTCCGTGGCGAAACCCTCAGGACTGGGCATAGCGATGCTGAGATTGAAGCACGGATTACCGAACTCCGAAGCGAGATCCAGGGACTACCAAATCCGGAGATAGTCATTGAAGGGCAATCTTTAACTCCGGTTACCACCTTGCCAACCTCAGGGGAAACAGAAGTAAAAGTTAACCAGCCGCCAAAAAACAGCTTCCTTTCCCAAAGAAAAGGACCGTTTGATTCAGTTGTTGCTTTGGAAATTGTCACGCAACGCTTCTGCAGGAAACGCCGAAAGGCTCCTCTTTAAAAAATTTCTAGGGAATTTTTATTTAATTAATCTGCGGAGGGTTTTACCTGCGGTAAAACCTGGAAGTTTGTGACCGGCTATTTGGATGCTGGCGCCTGTTTGAGGATTGCGGCCACGTCTGGTGGCTCTCTCCCTAACTTTGAAAGTGCCAAAGCCGGTGACGACTACTTTGTCTCCCTTAGCAAGTGCTTCTCGGATACTGGCGAAAACTGAATTTACAGCAGCAAAAGATGCCCTTTTTGTGAGCCCAACCTTTTTGGAGAGTCTTTCAACCAGTTCCTTTTTGACCATTTTAGTATGCTAGATTATATTGCAGGATACCTTATCAAGTCAACCTACTTGGCAATATCGACAGCTCTGGTTTCACGGATGACTGTGACAACTATCTGGCCGGGGTAGGTCAGTTCTCTTTCCAGCCTTTCGCTAATATCATGGGAGAGGAGGACAATACCTTCATCGTCAACTATATCCGGTTTGACGATAACCCTAATTTCTCTGCCGGCTTGAATGGCGTAAGCGCGATCGACTCCCTCGAATGAGGTGGCGATTTTTTCGATATCGGTAAGTCTTTTAATGTAATCTTCGACGGCCTCATGCCTTGCCCCTGGCCGTGCCCCCGATATGGCATCTCCCAAATGAACAATAATAGACTCAACATGCGAAAAAGGCTCGTCCTCATGATGCTGGGCAATACAATCGATAACCTCTTGGGGAAAATTCCATTTTTTGGCAAGCTCTACCCCAAGCTGGACATGGGTGCCTTCCCTGCCCATCTGAGTTTTGCCGATATCATGGAAAAGGCCGCCGGTGGCGGCAATCGTGCTGTTGGCTCCAAGTTCCGCTGCCAGTTTTTTGGCGATTTTAGCGGCTTCGATCGAAGCTATGAGCTGATTTTGGCCATAGGAATAGCGAAATTTAAGCCGGCCTAAGGTGTCGAGCGCGGCTTGAGGCAAATTATAGAGACCTACTTCGTAAGCAGCTTTTCTGCCGGCCTCGGACATATCCTTTTCGACCAAATCACTGGCGCTTTGAACTTCCTGCTCAATTCTGGAGGGTTGAATTCTGGCGTCTTTGACTAATTTATCTAAGGCGATCCTGGCAACATCTCGTCGAAAAGGATCAAATGATGAAAGACGAACTTCGCCGGCAACATCGCTATCCAGCTCAACGTCAACGCCGGTTGCCAGCTCAAAAGCCCTGATATTTCTGCCTTCTTTACCGATGATGCGACCTTTGATTTCATCCGATTCAAGTTTGACAGTGGTGACCGTGTATTCGGCTACCCAATCAGTGGCTCCAGCGATCATCGAATTGACTAAGATTTCTTGCGCTTTGGCCTGCGCAGTTGCTTTGACTTCTTCTTCGGCTTCTTTAATTTGTTTGGCAATTTCTGTCCTGAGGTTGTCTTTGAGGTTAACGAGCATTGTTCTTTTGGCTTCCTCAACCGTGAGGCCGGCTACTTTTTGGAGTTTAGTGACCAGATCTTGTCGAACAATGGCTGTCTCTTGCTCTTTTCTGGCGAGAGCGTTTGTGAGACTTTTCGCGTGTTCTTCAACTTTCTCGACTGCCGAGAGCTTTTCCGCGAAGGCTTCCTCTTTTTGGGCAACTCTTTTTTCGATCTCAAGAATCTCACGTCTCGTGCTGTGAGCTTCTTCCTCGGCAGCCTTTCTGATCTTGAAAGCCTCGTCACGGGCGTCCTGGATGATTTCTCTTGCTTGGCCCGCGAGATCCGTGGGTTTTGTCTGTGGTTTACCAACTGAGATGACAACTCGCCTGCTGCCACCTCTTGCAGATTGTCTTTGGGAAGACTTATCGTTTTCCCTGTCGCGAGCCTGTTTTTGCCCTTGAAAGACATTAATTATCGCCATATTCAAAGTAGAAAGAAAACCGCGTGGAAAATCCCCTGGAGTTAACTCTTGTTGAGTAAGGTAACGGCGGTCGCAATTCTGCCTGTAATCATGATATTCCTTTACCTACACTTTAGTTTTCTTTCGTTACTCCCTCGATTTTAAACATTTTTTGTCAAATTTGCAAATAGCTCCCTGATGGTGTCATAAGAGAA
>JBBTZR010000018.1:3920-8851 GCA_038078475.1 Patescibacteria group bacterium | reverse complement strand
TCTCCCTGTTGAGTCATTAGCGGACATCCACTGTTTCCACTATTTACGGTTCCGTCTATAAGGTAGATTGAATTGCCTGTTGCATCTTTAATTATTGCAGATAATATTCCTTGGTGTGTAGTTAAAGAGAGCAAATCAAGTGGATATCCAGAAAATATGACGTGCATACCCTCTTCGACTATTTGAATATTAGCTTCTTTTAAAGGAGGTCTTTTGTTATCATCAAACTTAAGTAGGGCTAAGTCATGCTCTTCGTCTCTTATCACTACTTTAGCTAAAATATTTTCTTCGTTATCTGAAAAACGTATTAGACTTGTACTACCTTCTTCTGAAACTACATGGTTGCATGTTACCAAAATACCTTTTTTGGCGAATATAAATCCGCTACCTTTTTCTATAACGTTATTCTTAGAATCAACAGAGAGTACAACCGCAATACTTGGTCTAATTTTTTTAACAATTTTTGAATAACCATTCATAAATGAAGTAATCCGAGAATATCATCGGCTTGGATAAATGTCTAGAGGGAAAATGTACAAGGCAAAACTTATGTCTTTTCTCTTAGCTATCACGCAAATATCGACTCAAAACTACCGAATATGTCAAGTAAAATTCTAATTTTATCTCGCGGATTTAAGACAACCTTAACTAAAATAAAAAGAGGGACGCAAACTCCCACCCCCCATGTTATGCTGACAGTGATTACGACAAATACCGTCAAAAGTAATTAAAACTTATATTGCTCATTTTTTGGGGTATAATTTTCTCAACAGAGTATGAAAAAAATTGTTTATAGATATTGGAACAGAATATTAAAATATAAAATTTTGTTAATTATATTAAGTTTACTCTCAATAATTAACCTGATAATTAGCAAAAACACTCAAGGGGTTTTAAGCAATCTCTCTGTAAATTTGTCTGCTATTTTTATCGGAGTGATATTTACTGTATTCATATTTGATGAAATAGTAATGAGACAAAAAGAAAATGAGTATCAAGAAGCATATTTAAATTCAAAAGACGATTTGATTCTGCTTGCTAATATGATGGTCACCTATTTAAGAGAACCTTTTGGTTTTAAATTTCCATTGGAAAAAATAGATACCTCAAAAAATTTAAATGACGAAAGCAGTAGAGTAAACAGGGAATCCATTAAAGAGGTGATAACTCATCTCAAATCTCATATGCTTGCTGCTTCTGTTAGTGATTGGAAAAGATTAGTTATGAATATCTTTTTTTTGAGGCAGGAATTAAGTCAAGTTATTCCACTCTATAAAGAGATAATACCTCCTAACTTATTAGGTAAAGTATTAAGTCTTGGGAAGTCTTTCAAAACATTTGATTACTCTTTTGCCTTGTTAGCAGACCTTTTTGTGAATGAACCAAAGGACTGGCCTAAAAATAAATTGGGTCAGGCAAATAATGTCAGAATAAGAAATAACCAACTACTAACTTTGGAAAAAAATATCAACGATATTCTCAACAAAACAGAGCTATTGTTTAATGAGTTGGATAAATGGCGGGCGATTGATTAAAGTCTCGATAATAAGTTCCAACATAGTCCAATAGTGCCAGCAGAATATTTTGGTTTTAGCCTAACCATCATCTGTGCTTTTCTATTTCAAGAAAGCGAGGACCACGGCTTCTAGCCGTTGGTGAAGCGATACAATAAACCGCGCGAAGCGCGCACAGTGCGAAAGAGAGGACCACGGGCTATGCCCGTGGGAATCTATCTTTTATTCTTCCACCATAGAAATCCAGCGCCAGCGAGCAAAATAACACCAAATAGTCTATGTACCATATGGTTCGTCCCCAGACCAATGGCCTCATGGTTCAATGGCAAAGGCGCAGTGTGTACTATTAGAAAATAAAGACCCAATAAAACCAGCACAATGATTAAAAATTTTTGCATGTTTAGTAACATTTTAGTCTATTTATAGCTTGAAGTGAATACCTGCTGATATAATTTCTTCAATGAACCCACCCATAGATGTCAAAGTCACTCCGGAGGGCCTTGAAAAGTTAAAGAAGGAGCAGGAAGAACTAATTGCCAAAAGGCCCGGTGTAGTTGATCGCATGGTGCAAGCCAGAGAACAAGGTGATCTTTCGGAAAACGCCGGATTTCACGCAGCTCGCGACGAACTCTCGCGAATCGACAGCAGACTAAGAGAACTAAAGCTCATCACGAGATTTGCCCAAGTAATCAGCAGCAGCAATGACTCGACAATATCTCTCGGAAGTACAGTTGTCATTGACGATGGCAATGGACCAAGAGAATTCAAGATCGTAGGCAAGCTTGAAGCAGATCCCGCTAGTGGCCGCGTGTCTGACGAATCGCCGCTCGGAAGCATATTGATTGGCAAAAAAGTCGCAGACACTGTAGAATTTGACACGCCAGACGGCAAACACAATTACAAGATTCTACGAATAAGATAATGGACCCAACCAAAATTAGAGAGAAACTCACTGCTGCCGAAATACTCACCAGAGGTGACTCAACCACTGTTGATAAAGCAACGTCACTAATCACTCTTCTTAAGGGACTTGACAGGCGAGTTGATAAAAAACTAACCACGCTCTCTAAATCCCTATCTAACCTCAAAAATCTTACAGAAGGTAATGTCATTGAGCTTTCAGCGGATAATTTGCCGGAAGAAACTGAGAAAGAAAAAAAGCGCAAGAAGGCTATCATATTTTTTATTAAATCCATTAAAGAACTCAAGAGCGAGATTGAAAGAGTCAAAAACGAACTAGATGCCAAAAGTAGGGGAGAGCAAACTACCACAGAAACTGCCAGTAAAATCACCGCGAGGGTCAAAGGTCCTTTCGGACTTCTAACCATTGCCGCCATTATTGCTGTAGGTGGCTTCGTATTTGTGAAAGGAAAAACGACTCAAAATCAACCGCCTCCACAATCAACACAAACTATCGTTACCACACCTACACCCGCACCGATATCCTCAATAACACCAACACCTCAGGCATCTCCAAGCACAAAGGCAAAAATCCAGGTAATTAGCTACAATGGGCAACAGATTCCCCTCGATCAACTTGAAGTCAGAACTGGCCCGGATTGCACCAGTTCGCCCCAGCAACCCCATTATCACGCTAAAAACGGCCAATATGCCCGTGCCACTGATGGCACTGTCATTCCCGACCCCGGCGGCTGTGCTTTTGGTAAAGTAAGCGAAGTTCAAGTAGAAGTAATTGACGCCCCAAGCCTGTTCTAATGTACAAACATATTGCACTGGGTGGAACCTTCGACCTTTTGCACATTGGCCACATCGCCCTTTTGGAAAAAGCGTTTTTTATATCAAAATTCGTCTCAATCGGCATCACCACTGACAAATTTTGTCAAGGTTCTGGCAAATTCCCTTACGAAAATCAGACAAGAAGAAGGGGAAATCTTATCTCATATCTGGCGAAGAACAATCTCACCAAAAGATCCAAGATTATTTGGCTTCATGATATCTATGGCACTACTTTGAAGGACGAGACCATAGAAGCAATCGTTGTCTCTAAAAACTCGCGACGTGGAGCAGAGATAATTAATATCGCCAGAGCGGCCATTAAACTTAAAAAATTAAAAATAATAGAAGTCCCGATTATCAGAGCATCAGATGGCAAAATCATCACCACCGGTCGCATCAGAAAAGGTCAAATTAGCCCAAATGGCGCCAATTACCAAAAACTACTTATAAAAATTGCCGACGTCAGATTCAGTCAAAAAATCCGCCAAAAACTTAAAATACCGTTTGGCAAATTTGCGAAATCATCTAGCTTAAAAAAACTCCAGTTGCCAACCATTACTGTCGGCGACATCACAACTGCCAAATTCCTCAAATTAAAAATAGCCCCGAGTCTTGCAATAGTCGACTTTCTCGTTAATCGTAAGCGTGCCTTCAAAAACCTTCAGGAGCTTGGTTTTATCCAGCCAAACCCGGATTATCTGGTCAAGAATACACCCGGCCAAATCTCAACAGAACTAATAAGCGCGATCAAAAAAGCATTTGAAAACTTCCAAAAACAAGTAATTTTGGTCAATGGTGAGGAAGACCTGGCTTTTATTCCAGCCTTGCTTTTGGCACCCATACCATCCGTAATTTTTTATGGTCAACCAAGAAAAGGTCTAGTCAGAGTCGATGTAGCGCCGGACACCAAGAGCAAACTTTGCTCTCTTTTGAATCTGACGAGGGCAGTATAAAATGGAATGACTTTGGAATCGATTCTACACCTTGACCTTGTCAAAATCCTCGAGTCTATTGGTTACCTTGGACTATTTGCAATCATCTTTGCTGAATCCGGCCTTTTGGTCGGTGTTTTCTTTCCGGGTGATAGTATTCTTTTTACTGCCGGCTTTTTGGCCTCACAAGGATTTTTTGACATCTGGCTACTTGTGCCAATAACTTTTATCGCTGCTGTCCTAGGAGTCAGCGTTGGCTATACCTTCGGCCATAAAGTCGGCAGAAGACTTTTTCAAAAAGAAGACTCTATTTTCTTCCACAAGAATCATCTCGTTCGCGCCCAAAAATTCTACGAAAAGCACGGCGGCAAAGCTATCATTATCACCAGATTTTTACCAGTAGTGCGGACCTTTGCACCGATTGTCGCCGGCATGGGAGAGATGAATTACAAAAGATTCATGGCCTACAATCTGCTCGGAGCCTTTTTATGGGCAGTTTGTATTCCATTTGCCGGATATCTTTTGGGTAATGTCATCCCTGGCATCGATAAGTACTTACTACCAATAATTGCAGTAATCATTATTGTCTCGGTAGCACCATCCATAATCCACATTATCAAAGAGAAAAGGAAAGATAACGAACTGAAAGAAGCGATCGGAGAAGGTAGGGAAGAAGTTGAAGAAATTGTTAAAAAGTAATCAGTATTTAAAAATTACTTTTCCCACAATTTGATTCTTTTCGATTGTG
>JBBTZR010000018.1:0-3820 GCA_038078475.1 Patescibacteria group bacterium | reverse complement strand
TTCACCTTCAGTCGGATAGCCTGATTTTACTCGAACGGTTTTTCTATCCTTAGTCTCCCAGTAAATTTGCGCGAATTTCTGCACTTGTGACAGCAGCTCTTGAGCTTGTTGGGGATTTACTTCCTGCCTTACCTTTGAAGCCTGTTTCATGATCTTAAAAACCAAATCATGGAGATCCTTATATTTGGTCAGGTGTTCCGGCTTAAAATAATCTCCCCAAATTATTCTTACTTGCGCCTTCACCAACTCTGCATGATCTTCTTTAACTTTTGTCAGCCTCGCAATTTGAGAAATTATCTTCTTTCTTTCTTCAAAGTCCGGATTTTCGGAAGAAACCGCAACCTCCCTGATCAAGCTGGTCATGCGAATTATTGTATGCACAGCCATCTGAGCCTCGTGAGGATCGTAAATTCCGCAAGGAATATCACAGTGGGCCAAAGCAACTTGAGGTTCGAAAACACAGTCAACGAATCTGAGGAAATTCATGCCAGAATTATATCATTTCAGGAAATATCTCTTATCCAGCATTGCAACTTTAGGTATCAATTTTTTAGATGAAAGATAACCCAGTATATTATTAGTCAAAATATATGAAGCGGAAATTCCCAATGCGAAAATTGTTCTCTCCAAAATTACAACCGGAATCAAAGATACCCAAATATTGGCCGGCAAATTAAAGGCCCAGATCCAGACCGCACCGCCTGCAGCGTGAGCAGTCATAGTCGCACCCAGTGATCTGGCGATTAAAAATCTGTCACGAAGAGGCCAAACTAAAAAAGGAATAATCCAAAACAGCGAGTAAAACCAAACGGTTCTACCAATAGGATGGAAGTTAAAAACGATAATCGCCGCGGCCGGTATAAACAAAAGTCGCCATTCGCGCTTAGCGAAAAACCAAACACCAACCAAGAGTGGCAAAAACCGCAGCGTAGCAATTAAAGTTAAAGGCGAAGAAGTATTAACACCACTAAAACCGTGTGTCACTAGATTCACGAACTGCATTGCTAAAACGGAAATAATCCCAAGTGGAGTCCCCAAGAATGCACCGGAGATAGGCGCCAACAAATCAAACAAAGTAAATTTTACTTTTGATCCGGCAAGAGTATTGATGGGGATTTGAAGAGCAACAATTCCTAATACAATAAAAAAAAGGACAAAAACTAGTTTGCTCCTCATCAGCTTAAACATTTTGGGTTAAGACCGTGAAAATGTCAATACCTAAAAACCCGGAATAAAAGCTCCGGCCACCTCAATATTCGCCCCGCTAATATACTTCGCTTCATCAGAGATCAAAAACTTAAGCGCTGAAATCACATCCGTATATTTGGCACTTCTGCCCATGGGAAAATCGCTCGCCTTAAAAATATCCAGCGCCATTGAACCCGGAGAAATCATGTTTATCTTAATCCCGTTTTTGGCCTCCTCACTGGCCATTACCTTAGTCAATATATAAACTCCCGACTTAGCCAAATAATATGGCACGACTCTTTTTCGAAGTATTATGCGCTCTGCGCCAACAGCACCAATATTGACAATTTGGCCACTTTTTCGTTTTCTCATTTGCGGCAAGACTGCCCGCGAAGCAAAAAGGGTGCTGTAAATGTTAGATTCTAAAATATTCCGAAACTGACGATTGGTCGTTTTGGCAAATTCACGCAGCAAAAAATTACCCACGTTATTTACCAATAAATCAACTCTACCAACTTTTGCCAAAATTTCACCAAACATCACCTCGACTTGTTTTTCGTCAGTTAAATTCGCATGAACCTTGATAGAGTCCGGCGATTTTGTTCTTACCTGCCTCAAAACCTCACTGGCCTCACCTATGCTTTTGTGAAAGTGGACAACCACAGTATAGCCCTCTTGGGCTAGAGCCAGTACCAACGCTCTTCCCAATCCGCGACTAGAACCGGTAACAACAGCAACTTTCACAACAGCAGGATTCTAGCAGAGTTTTGACAAGACAAGCAATTTGAAATATCCTTAACCTCAATGAACAAAATTCTAACACCTATTCTTTTAGTTTTGATCGTCATCCTCATCGCCTCTTTAGGCTATTTCATTTTCCAAAATCAGAAGCTTATTCACCAGCTTCAACAACCGCAAGTATCGCCATCAACAATTTCAACTCCGGCAAGTTCACCGACTCCAAAATCTTCACCATCACCAACGACGACTAAACTTGAGCTTCAAGAAAACATCAAAGATGCCATCAACTCTGGCAACTTCGCCGCCCTTGAAGGGTATATGAACGTGCCAACCGTCAACTTTATTATCATGTCGTCCGAATGCTGCGGCCCCCAAACACCTCAGGAAACTATCGCCGGGCTTGCCTATATTAAAGACGGAGTTCCTATGGACTTTAACCAACAAAACGAGAACATCAAAAACCTCAAAACCAAGAATTCTCGGCTCGCCAGTGCCTACATTGGAATCTCGACATCAACCGAACACCTAGTCGCTTTTACAATTGATCCTCAAAACAAAATTTCCGGGATCGAAGTAGCAGTCACCTGGAAGCTCTACGAGCAATAAATTCAGTTAACAATCTCTTTTACCGTGCGCATCCAACTATCATCTCCTAAGCTTTCCCGATACTGCCAAAAGTGAGCACCCCATAAACCGACTGACTCGATTTGGTAAGACCTCAAAAACCGCTCTGCTGCCGCAATGTCTGCTGATTCGAAAGAGAGCAGGGGATCGACAGCTTCGTCCAATTTTTTAATATATGGTTCAGCCTGCATTTCCAAAACCCAAAGTCTAAAACCAGCCTCCTCAACTTCCTTTTTAATTGCATCAAAATTAGGGGAGAGATATATCCATGAATGTACTGGCCACACTAAATGGTCGGGCCAAAGAATATGTATTTCACGGCCTGCGAGTTTGGCACTGAAAAGATCCGTCCCTTTGGTTTTAAAAAAGGCGTTGACCGCAAAAACATCACCAACTTTTAGTATCGGTAACAATTCCTTCCAACTCGTATCATTAAAACCCGTTGCTGCATGATTTAAAATCACAGGCCGCTTTTTAGGATCATTCTGTCTAACAACCTCAACTTCTGTCGCAATTAAATCAGGATCAAACTTCCAACGATTGACATTGCCAATCAAAGGCTCGTTTTCAACTTGCCAATAGATGATGTTGTCGTAAACTGACAATTTTTTGACTACGGCTCTATCAACATCAAGTAAATCTTTGGCAATCGGATGATCAAGAGTTAATCTATCACCAAATCTAATCGTTGATCTGACATTAGCTGGCAGGTGAAACTCGGGATAGTAGGGAGTTTTGGCACCTAGAACAACAATCACTTTAACTCCACGCTTATCTGCTTCCTTAATTGCAAACTCTAAACCCTCAATTTTAAGCTCTCCATTCCAAATCATTTGATCCCAGAAAAAAGGCAAGCGTACCCAATCAAATTTAACCTCGTCCAGTAGCTTGATATAAGAGCTCTGATGGTCTAAACCATACCATCCCGCTTGCTCAAAACTGTAAGTTACTCCATACTGCGGCCGAAAATTTAGATCAAATTCCCGTTGAGGGATAGGGTTGGCAAAAGCATTGGCGACATAAATAGTTACGACCAATAATAAAACTAAAATTATTCGTAAAAGCATGACCGGCTAGTGTTTTAAAAGAAGTGCCGAGATCCAGAGTTGCACTGGAGCCTTTCGTTTTTCAGACGAACGCGCAATGACTACCTACGCTATCTCGGCTTGTTTACACTGAGCTTGTCGAAGTGTGGACTCGAGAGGACTCGAACCTCTGACCTCCTCGGTGTAAACGAGACGCTCTAACCAACTGAGCTACGAGTCCG
>JBBTZR010000017.1:2044-3664 GCA_038078475.1 Patescibacteria group bacterium | reverse complement strand
AAATTTGACAAAAGTAATTTTGGATTGTAGAATTGGAGTGTTCTTCTTTGAAAGTTCCCGAAATGAGTGCTTAACGCTTAACGACTAAGGACTAAAGCCGGAAGTGGTAGCGTTAGTCGTTAGACGTTAGTCATTTAGCTAATTATTTTTCATGCCAAAAGTTTCTGTCAGAGTAAAAAATTCGGAGGGTGATCTGGTCGTGGGCAAAGTTGAGCAGGCCCCAAGTGGTGAAAATCCCCGAGTGATAGACCTGCGAACCCCATCAGGTGTGCCTGTGGCGGACTCGGCGGGGCCGCCCCCAATGAGGGGAGATCTTGCAAACGGCCCGCCCCGACTGCGGGACGAGGCGGGTTCGCCTCGCGTCGAAACGGGCTCGCCTCGCGAAGCGGGTGAGGAGGAGTATACCGGCGGTCGAGATGTGCCGACCCAGAAAGTGGCCGGAATTTTGGATATAACAGGTGACGGCCACGGGTTTTTGAGGCCAAAGTTTCGTCCAAGCGATCAGGATGTTTATATTTCGGCTTCGCAGATTCGCAAATTTGCCCTGCGGCCCGGTGACGACGTCGAGGGTTTGGGCAGACCGCCGAAAGAAAATGAAAGATACTTTGGACTTTTGAAGGTCGTTCGCGTCAACGGCGTTGATGCCGAAAGGCAGGGTAAGCGAGTGCAATTTAACGATTTAACGCCGATTTATCCCAACAAAAAGATTAAGCTGGAAACCGGCAAGACTCCGCTCTCGACGAGAGTTATTGACTTGATTGCACCCATTGGTATGGGCCAGCGGGGTATGATCGTTTCGCCACCAAAGGCGGGTAAAACGACAATTCTTAAGGATGTAGCCCGCGGCATTTCCGAGAATTTTCCCAAGATCCATTTGATGGCGGCCTTAATTGGTGAGCGGCCGGAAGAGGTCACGGATATTTCCAGGTCGGTCAAGGGTGAGGTTATTGCCAGCAACTTTGATGAGCCGGCCGAAGAACAAACAAGAGTGGCGGAAATCGCCTTAGAGCGTGCTAAAAGGTTGGTGGAGAGGGGACATGATGTGGTCATCCTTTTGGATTCGATAACGCGCTTGGCGCGCGCCTATAACCTTTCAGTGCCGCCCTCCGGAAGGACTCTGACCGGAGGTTTTGATCCGGCGGCTCTGTATCCGCCTAAGCGTTTTTTCGGAGCGGCGCGAAACTGTGAAGAAGGCGGCAGCTTAACGATTATCGGCACAGCTCTTATTGATACCGGTTCCAGAATGGATGATCTAATCTATGAGGAATTCAAGGGCACCGGTAATATGGAGTTGCACCTTGATCGTAGGCTGGCGGAGAAGAGGATTTATCCGGCGATTGATATTGGCAGATCCAGCACCAGACAGGAGGAGCTGCTGTTTGGCGCTGTCGAACATCAAAAGGTGGTGACCATGCGCCGAATGCTGACGGTTTTAAACCCGGATGAAGCGCCGGAGATATTGGTTGATCGACTATCGAAGACTGCGTCTAACAATGACTTTCTGGATAGTTTGGCGAAAGATATTAAATAAGTTCAAAATGTGGGTAAAGCCCAGCTCCTTCGGAGCGCAAAATGCAAAGTTCAAAATTATTGAGGCCAAGTACTACTTGGCTTTTTATT
>JBBTZR010000017.1:0-1944 GCA_038078475.1 Patescibacteria group bacterium | reverse complement strand
TTATTTGAAATTTTTAACTTTTAATTTTAAACTTTTAATTTAGAACCGTGGATCACGATCCGATTTACCGAGAATTTGTTGATTTTCTCCGTGCACTCGCGGGTTGGCTAACTCTGCGACTTACAAGCGCTGCCAACTCCTTCGAGACTCTCAAAAATTTCATTGTCGATTTTCTCTTGGTGCGTCGTGGGGCTAACGTCTCCACTTTTGTTCATCTTTGCCTGTTAGTCTTGTCTGTTGGGGTGCTTTTGGCGGGTGGCGTTTTTTCCCCAAGCAGGATAGTCTCCGGATCATATCCGGGAGTGCCTACCAGTCCACTGGTAGCCGGGGCGAGTGTGGAGGCAGGCGGAGTGGGAGTGGTTTCTTCGACTGTAACACCGGTGACGATTATTTCCGATAAACCTCGCGATAAAGTTATTGAATATGGGGTTGCCGAAGGCGATATAGTTTCGTCTATTGCCGAAGAGTTTGGGGTCTCCGAGAATACGATTCTTTGGGAGAATAATCTCGTGGCCACAACACAGATAAAAGCGGGACAAAAGTTGCGAGTTTTACCGGTTACAGGTGTTGAGCATACGGTGGCCTCCGGGGATACCATTTACTCTGTGGCCAAGAAATATCAAGCCAATGCCCAGGCAATTATTGATTTCCCCTTCAACGATATCGGAGACGATTTTGGTTTGGTGACGGGCCAGACCTTGATTGTGCCCGACGGTGCACCGCCGGCCGCGCCAAAACCGGTGCCGACCCAATACTTGGCGCGCGAAAATATTCCGGTTGTAGATATTGGCAGCGGACAATTCATCTGGCCGGCTTCAGGGGGTTTGGCGCAGTACTTCTCCTGGTATCACCCGGCGATTGATATTGATAACCTTGGCGGCGGGCCAATCTATGCGGCCGATTCCGGAACGGTAACAGTGGTCGGGTGGCCGGATAATTATGGTTACGGTAACAGAGTGGTTATTGATCACGGGAATGGTTATACAACCTTGTATGGACACATGTCGGCAATTTACGTTTCAGCGGGTCAAAGTGTATCAAAAGGTGATGTAATAGGTTTAATGGGATCAACCGGCAGATCTAGCGGAACCCATTTGCATCTGGAGATCAGAAAAGATGGAGTTGCCTTCAATCCACTGTCAATTTTATCCCGATGATTGATTTTGCCCTTCGATTGTACTCAGGGCGAAGTCAACATGAATAACCTATATGATAGACTTTGCCAGAATTGCGGTCATTGCCGGTGATGGCGGCGGTGGCTGCGGGTCGTTTTTCCGCATCAAGGGTAAGCGATATGGAAAAGCGGATGGTGGAGACGGAGGTCGAGGTGGCGATGTTTGTGTCGAGGCGACAAGAGACCTTTCAACGCTTGAGCCTTATCGCTATGTTAAGGATTACAAGGCAGAAAATGGCGGAGTTGGGCTCTCCAATCACCGCAGAGGAGCCGATGGCCGCGATTTAGTGTTGAAGGTGCCGGTAGGGACGGAGATAACAATTTCGGGTTCTGTTACGACTTTCCTTCCCGCCAGTGCTCATTCGCGAGTGAAATCGGATGTAGATCTGAGAGATCAGGGCTCACTGCGCGCTGTCGGGATCCCTTCCAGTCGTGCCACCCAAAATTCTCAAGCAATTTCTTATGATTTATTTGAAGATGAACAAAGAGTCCTTGTTGCCCGGGGTGGGGAAGGCGGAAGAGGTAATGCTCATTTGAAAGATGAGTACGGCCGCAGACCGAAAGTTGGAGAGAAGGGGCAAGAAGGCGAAGCAGTAAGCGTTACTTTGGAGTTGAAAATGATTGCCGATGTCGGTATTATTGGCTTGCCTAATGCTGGAAAGAGTACACTACTCGCGAAATTAACAGCTGCTCGTCCCAAAATCGCCGCCTATCCTTTTACGACACTTGAACCGAATTTAGGAGTACTAACTTTTTCGGGTCCTGTCACC
>JBBTZR010000016.1:0-17898 GCA_038078475.1 Patescibacteria group bacterium | reverse complement strand
TCAATGCCGGATACTTTGGCAACCGTGTTTTTGGCTATAAACGCTTCAATAAATCCGTGGTAGCAGCCGTAATTGTAAGCGGTGTCGCAAACTTTGAGGTTTTCCATACCTTTTTGGTCATGGGCAACGATGCCGATGATATGGGCAAAGTCGTGTGCAGCGGCGTCATTATTGGGATATTTGGCTTTTATAATCTCATAAGCAATTTGCGGTCCAATCTCGCCGGTAAGTTCGGTGAAGGCGCGAGTGTCGCTGGTTGCAAAGATAAGGTCTATCTTTTTTTGATCAACCTCGATTTTTGAGTCATCCTTTTTAAATTGGGGAAGAAGCAATAGGGAAAAGAGGACAAAGATTACCAAAAGAATCGGTAAAAAGAAAAAGGGGTTTTTAAATTGATTTAAGTCTTTCAAGACAGGCGATTTGGTCATTGCCGATGATCCTTCTGCAAAGATCCGTTTTTTGATTTTTGGCGATGTTGTCGCTGAGAAGATAATTGATAATCGGTACTAGACATTGGCTGCGCCAGGTCGGATCAAGGGTGTTACAGACATCGATACCGAGCGGTCTGTCGCCAACAGAATAATAAGAGACGGCATTGATCATGACACAAGTTGTCAAATTGTGCTGGCCGATTTGGCTGCATAGTTGCCAAACTTTGTTGATGTTACTTTCGGTTAGAGGGTGAATTTGGCGGGATAAGTTGTCGATGCACCAAGCTGTGTACTGGCGGTTGCCGATTGCCTCGCAAAGTTGGGCAGTAATAACCAAGTCTGAGTTATGCATCTGATAGATTCGTGCGGCCTGGTTTAACCAGCAGCCCTTTTGGTATTTAACGCTCATGGCATTACAGGGAAAATAAGGGTCTTCGGAGAGCCAATCTTTTTTGGGTGAGTTTTCGGTACCCCAATCATGGACACCAAAAAGGTTTTCCATAAAAGCGCCGTTGTGGCAGGAAGTGAGGGTGTCGGGGAACCCGGTGTCTGCCTCATAAAGTTGGTCGCAAGTTTTAAGGGCATTGGGCAGATCGTAGTTCCAGATGGCATTGATGGAGTGGCCGGCGGCGTGGACGCATTGGAAAAAGGTCGGAGCGAAGTGGCGGCAGCGGTCGGTCATTTCTTTGATGACTTGGGTGCCCTCAGCGGAAGCGGCTTCGATAATGGCTCCATGATAGCAGGCAGAGAGGAAGTAGTCTTTGCAGTGCAAAACGGCATCTTTGCCGTAGACTTCGTAGGCATGGAAACCGACTTGGTGGACAGCGAGGTGCCCTTCACCGGTATAAGGGAGACCGGAGTTTTTGAGAATTTCCAGGGCCTCTTCTACACCGACTCTCTCGACGAGTTTTCTGGTCGCCAAAAGTCTGATTGTCTGGTCAGGGCCAAGAATCTCTTTAAGTTCCAGGACTTCGCCTGCGGTGGCGGCTGCCACTTGAGGCTTTTGGGCAGGTTTACTTTTGAGGTAGAGGCCAAGGGTCAAGGCGACGGTGAGGACTGCCAGGGCTATGACTGCCAGATGGATTTTTTTAAACTTTTTTGCCACTTTAATATTTAAAATCGCGTTCGGTGCCTTCAAGACAAGCGTTTTGATACTGCCGGGTTTTGTTACAAATTTCTTGTAGTTTTGGCCTATCATATTGCCAATAGGTTTTGGCCACACTACCTAATTTAGCAAAACAAAACTCGCGAAGGAAGAGGGTTACTTTTTGACAAAACTCGTGAATTTGAGGAGTGTCGCCTCCGTAACGGGCAAACAGAGACGGTACTGCGCCCTCGATACAGATGTAGGCGTCATCCTGATTTGGCGCTTTCTGGCAAACGCTGGCGGCAACACTTATTCCTTGTTCATTGCTGACTGAAGCAAGCTGGGCACCCATGCCAAGGATACAGTAATCATGAGGGGTAGTGTCTTTTAGCTCTTGACAGTCCAAGAAGACGCGATTCCAATCGCGGTTGGTTTCCTTTAATAAATAATTGGCTTGGTAAAAATAACATTGGGCCAGATAGCGGCTCTCTAAGATAGTGCAGGGATAAAATTTGTCATCGGCTTTGAGCCACTGGGTGGGGTGGTCGATATTGGTTGAGCTGGTGGAGTTTTCCATAAAGGTACCCCCCCAGCAACGCTCTTGATAGATCGGGTCGAGTTTGTCACAGTAGGCGAGTGACTTGGGGAGATCAGATTCTGTTATGAACATAAAAGCATGTCCGTAGCCATGAAAGCATTCGGTGATAATCTGATCTTGCGACTTCTTGGCTTTTTTGGGAGAATCGGCGCAGATTTGTGCGAGTTCTTTCCCAGAGATCTCGTCAATAGTGGTTTTTCGCTCATCTAAAAATGCTTCCAAAACGCCGTGATAAGTGCCGCCATGACAAGTGAAGTCGACTTGGGAATAGGCGTCGGGAATGCTGCCGATTTTTTTGTAGAGGGCGCGACCCAAGAAATGGGTAAAAGCGTGACAGGAGTAATATTTATCGAAGTCGTAGATGGCAGCTAGGATCTCGCGGGTTTCGTATTTGTCCAGAAGCTGGCGTCGGGCTGCTTCTTCATAGCAAGTTGCAGGTTCGGTTTTACACTTGTCGTTGATGTCGATGGTAATCTTTCTGATAGTTTCTAGGTTTTTGCTTGTCGGCTCGGAGATCGTTGGAGCAGGTGGGTTTTGGGATTTATCGCTTTTGGCGACGGCGATAGTCAGGAAAATCAAAAAAGGAATTGTCAGAACTAAAAGTAGTCGAAACTTATTTGGTTTGTTCACTTTTTTCATATTTGCCTTTTTTCGACTAAAATCTTTCCGAAGTTTACTTCTCCCAATAGTATAGTATCTTTTCGGGTTTGTTCCAGCCATTTATCTCTAAGATCTTGGCGCTCGTCCGGTTCGACAATTAGAAATCGAAGATTGGCGCATTCTCTTTGGGGATTTTGGTAGTATTTGACTCCTGGCACAAAGAGATCAGGTACATTGGGGAAGGTTGAGTATTCACAAGGAACATAGCCGAATTTTTTGGTTCCTCGCCACCAGAAGAGGTATTGGTATGGATAATCGTAAACAGAGGGCAGATAGCTGTAAACATAGAATCCCAAACCCTGACTTTCTTGGTAAACCCAATCTACAGCAGCGAGTTCGTTGGTCAAAAGACTGGGATCATCTGATGGTTTGAAAAAAGTTTTATAGAGTTTATTAAAAGAGATGATTTGGGCGGTTATGATTATAAGAAAAACTAAGGCACCTAGTTTTCCTGGGAGATTCCAGATAGCAAGCAAAATGGCAATAAAAAGTATAGGAGGAATATAAACTGTATGCCAAGGGTTCCAGCCGGAACTTGCGCTAAACCAAACCCACGACAAGAGGAAGAGGAGGGCCGTTAAGGTGATGAATCGTTCGCTGAAATCATATTTTTCTGTAAGATTTTTCGAATATTGGGGGATATATTGTTTAACTTTGATAAGTACAAATAGCACTATGGCAAAAATCATCCCAGCTGACAGCAAGGGTTTTACAGGAGTAACACTTTCCTGAAAAAGTTGGACAAAGGCTCTCGTTATGACCTCTTCTTTTGATGTAAAAAAAACGCTTTCAGGGGAGGTGAGATTTCTTTTTAAGGCTGTAAGCTGAGGAAAATTTGATGATGTTTCGGTTATAAGGTGAGGAACAAAGAAAACAAACAATAGGGCCAGAAAGAAAAGTACATTTTTGGCTGGCCAGTATTTTTTGATGGCACCTCTTATACCGGCAAGAATACAAAGGATAAAAAATGGCATAAAACTTGCAAGTTCGGTATGGATGATCATTCCTACTGGAACCGCTGCTGCGATGTATCCCCACGGATGTCTTTTTGCTTCAGTTAAAAACAAAATAGTTAAGATAGCGATGGAAACCAATGGAAAGGGGCTGAATGCATAGCGGGAGGCATCGTAAAAAGGCCAAAACCATAGCAAGCTAAAACCAACAAGAAGAGATAATTGGGGAGAGATGTAATCCTTAAGTTTCCACATGAGTATACCAATTACTGAAAGTTTGAGAAGCATTAGCATAAAAAGTGCCCCAAATGGATGTCCTGGAAAAAGAAAGTAACCGATTGCGATGTACCAGATCCAAAAAGGCCCATGGTAAATACCCGGTAAGCTTGTTTCTTGGCCTGTCAAGGGGATCTGATGGCGAAACCAAAGCTCTCTTGCTCTGACTGCTTCATCGCCTTGATCCATGGTGAAGTAGAAGTTGTTGTTTTGGGTAGGTATTAGGCGAATGACAAGACCCAACAATAAAATAAGGATGAAGGCCAATTTAAACCAAAGGGCTTTTGGCATGGGAATTATTTCCTTATTATGATAAGTTAGTGGTGTGGAGAAAGAAAGGCTGGAGAAGCTAGCAAAGCTAGTACGATATTACATTTTACGGATGACGACCAAAGCAAACAGTGGTCACATGACCTCTGCTCTTTCGGCAGTTGAAGTTATGGTAGCGCTTTTCTTTGATAAATTGAGATACGATCTTAATAATCCCCAAAATCCAACAAATGACAGAGTAATCTTCTCAAAAGGTCATGCCTCACCGTTAGTATATGCACTCTATGCGGCAGCCGGGGTTATAAGCGAAAAAGAGCTGGACGATTATCGACAGCTTAGTAGTAATTTAGAGGGACATCCTACGCCTCGATTTAAATATATCGATGTGGCAACCGGGTCTTTAGGTCAGGGACTTTCAGTTGGGCTTGGAATGGCTCTTTCAGCAAGAAAGAAGAAGCTTCCTTATATAGTGTATGTTTTGATGGGTGACTCAGAGATTGCTGAAGGTTCTTTTTGGGAGGCAGTTGAGCTCACTTCCTATTATAAAATTGGTAATATTGTAGGTATTGTTGACGTCAATCGCTTGGGACAGAGTGGGGAGACGATGCTTGGTTGGAATGTCGATTCTTATAAAAAGCGAATAGAGGCTTTCGGTTGGAGAACGCAGATGGTAGACGGACACAATTTTGGGGAGATTTTGAAGGCTTTTGATGAGGTTGATGGAGAAAGTGATCGTTCCCAAATGATTATTGCCAAGACGATTAAAGGCAAAGGAGTGAGTTTCTTGGAGAATAAGGAGGGTTGGCATGGGAGAGCGCTCAGCGAAAAAGATTTTGAGAAAGCAGTCAAAGAATTAGGGGAAGTGGATCGGACGATAAGGGGAGAGATGGCAAAGCCAAGTTCACAGTTAACAGCCTTCGGTCCCGACGGGTCTCAGGCCCGAGGGGTTAACAGTTCACAGTTCGAGGCATCAACCAAAAAGTTAAAAATTAATTACAAAATTGGTGAGGAGATTGCTACAAGGAAGGCATATGGGGAGGCTCTAGTGAAACTTGGGGAGATTAATCCGGATATCGTCGCACTTGATGCAGAGGTCAAAAATTCAACTTATGTCCAAATCTTTAAAGAAAAATATCCCAATAGATTTTATGAAATGTTTATTGCTGAGCAAAACATGGTTTCTGTAGCACTGGGAATGTCGACAAGAGGCTATCTTCCATTTGTTTCAACTTTTGCTGCGTTTTTTACTCGCGCATTTGATCAGGTTAGGATGAGCGGTTATAGCCGCGCCAACGTTAAATTTATTGGCAGTCATGCCGGTGTTTCCATTGGAGAAGATGGACCCTCACAAATGGGCCTTGAGGACATAGCTATGTTTAGAACTATTCAAGGCAGTGTGGTTTTGTGTCCAGCCGATGCTGTCGCAAGTGCAAAGTTGGTCGCAGCAATGGCAGAGCATGAGGGTATTTGCTACATGCGTACCGCAAGACCACCGACTCCGGTTATTTACGAAAATAATGAGGAATTTAAGATCGGGGGGAGTAAGGTTGTGCGCTCTTCAGCGCAGGATGGATTGACGATTGTGGCCTGTGGAGTTTGTGTAGTGGAGGCCATCAAGGCGGCTGATCAACTGGCCAAAGAGGGCATCAATGTGAGGGTAATCGATGCCTATTCTGTTAAACCGATTGACGAGGCGACCCTCAGAAAATGTGCCCAGGAGACTAATAATCTAATTATTACAATTGAGGATCATTATTTTGAGGGAGGACTTGGCGATGCGGTTTTGAACGTGTTTGCAACAAATGATAAGGTCAAGGTTTATAAATTAGCAGTTTCTAAAATGCCAATGTCCGGAAAGCCTGGTGAGCTTTTAGATTGGGAGGGAATATCAGCTATTGGGATTGTTAAGAAGGTTGAAGAATTATTAGGGTAATTTTTT
Source organism: Patescibacteria group bacterium (assembly GCA_038078475.1). Lineage (GTDB taxonomy): Bacteria > Patescibacteriota > Microgenomatia > Curtissbacterales > GWA2-41-24 > JBBTZR01. The sequence goes on along the minus strand of JBBTZR010000016.1, from coordinate 11,684 downwards.
TCTTGAGTCCTCTACTGACTCATAATGACATAGCAACTATGGTGGGGATGACTCGGGAAACGGTAAGTATTGAGATGGGTAAGCTTGCCCAGAAGAATTTAGTTGGTTATCGAGGGAGGCGCTTGGTTGTTAAGAATCGCAGGGGTCTAGTAATGGAGTCTGAAATTGATAATGCTCCATGAGAGTCAAAAAAATTGACGCCACCAAGCTTGCGGCTTTGCCTCTTTTAGTTTTGGGAATTTTAAACGCGCAAGGCGGTTTTTTGGTCTTCGGTTTTTGTCTTCTGGTGATTTTAGCGCCCCACATTCGACAAAAGATAATACAGCGGGCCGCGATTGGCGTAATAATAATGGCTTTTTTGACCGGCGCTTGGGTTGCCGGTGGGCCGGTGAGGGCATTTTTGAGTCGGGATCTGCCGCTTTACACTTATAACAATGATTGGGGGGTTCTTTACAAAACCTATCTACTCTTGGAGGCGGATTTTAACTATTATGACGCCTATCGGACAGCGCAACTGGGGCGTTTCGATCAGCCTTTGGTGCCGGGGGATATTTGGGGGTGGCGCCTACCGACCTTGTTTTTTCTCTGGCAGATGCTGCCTGGCACTAGTGGAATTTCTATCTATATCCTTTATCTGACACTTGCATCTAGTGTTCTTTATGTCGCATATCTTATTGGAGTAAGATACTTGGGCCCGAATCTGGGGATTTTATCCCCTTATTTACTCTTCCCATATCTTTATTTTGGGGCGCGAGATCAAATTATTCTGGCCACCGAGTGGTGGAGCATGTTCTTGTTTATAATCGGATTGTTTTTTTTGATATCGCGGCGCTATTTTTGGGCCATTATTTTTCTCTCACTAACAGTTCTGGTGCGTGAAGTTTATGTCTTGCCGCTTGTTTTGATGTCCGTCTATGCACTTTTGGGGCGCAGACGAATGCTGGCGGTTTTTGCCATTCCAATGATTGCCTTTAGTGTACTTTATCTTTTCCATATCATTTGGACCAGTCACTACATAGACGCCTGGGGAACGCTGACGGCAGCGCGAGTTTTGGAATCCGGCTGGTTTTTCGTCCAACAGACACTGGCCTTTGCTTCGTGGGAGTATTTATTTGTCAACTTTAGGCCATTTTTAATATTTTTGGGGCTAGCCACTCTTGGGCTTGCATGTTTGTTTATAAGAAAAAGAGGTGAGGAAGCGATAATTTGGGCGGCGGCAGCTCTGTCCTTTCCGTTGGCGTTTCTAAGGTTTGGGACGGTTCCCTACAATGATTATTGGGGAATTATCTATGTGCCGCAGGTCTTGATTTTGACACCGCTGGCGCTTTTAGCTTTTGGTGGCGGGGAACCGCCAAAAAAGTAACTGCCATGCCCAGATGGGAGATATTTTTCTTGGCGATTTTAAAACCCGACCGGCGGATTAAATTTTCAAGAATTTGGGCATTAAACTCGTGTAAATGAGCATCCTGCCAAACCTTTCCGCGGGTTTTGGTCCAAAGGAACCAAATGATTCTGAAGAGTAAACTGCCCGAATCCATGGAGATGATGGCGCGGCCGTTTTTGGTCAGAACCCGCCTCATCTCAATTAGAGATTTTTTGGGATCGCTGACGTGTTCTAAGGTCTCGGTGCAAATTACCAAGTCGAAAGTTTTATCGCGAAAGGGCAGATTGTGGGCATCGGCGACTATAAAGGTGATATTTTTGTATTTCTTGCGGGCAAAATTTATAGCCGCTTTGTAGCTGTCGAGGCCGGTGATACTACTTTTGGGAAGTGTTTTGGCAACCTGGGCGGTGATAATTGCTGAGGAACAACCAACGTCCAGGACTCTTTTGGCATCTTGGGGCAAAAGCGTCAGAACTTGTTTTGATTTTTGGGTATGCCAGAGTTTTTGAAAGATATTTTTTTTGATACCCTGATCATAATAATCCGGCGGGACTTGGGCCCAAATTTCTCGAAGTCTTTTTTGAGATAGGTGGTTCGGTTTGGTCATTAGGGCGATTCTAACAAAGAAAATTATTTTGCTACAATATGGCAAAAGATGCAGAGAAAATTGATACTGGCGATTCTTTCAATCTGCGGAATTGTTATTGCGGCGGGGTGTATTGAGTAGTTACTTACTATATTTGTTGTAAATTACTGCTACCAAATATGCAAAAATCCAAGCAATAACTGTGATGGCGATCAGAAATCCCAAAAGATTTGCCGCGTTAAACCTTGGAACTTGAGAGGCGATATCGGCTCCTAGAAATTGGCTGTTTAAGACAAGTTTGAAAAATGGAGGAGCGGCGAGTCGGAGAATGACCAGAACTAGGTAGAAGACAATTGAGGCAGCGGCAAAAGCATTGGCGAAGGCTTGAGGATGTAACATAAATTAATCATATCACCCACTGTCCACTTGAGTAATTTTTTTCATTCTTGATCCTTCGACTTAGCTCAGGATCAACCCTGAATAATACTGAAGGGTTGACAGAGACAAGTGGCTTTGTAAAGATTGAGATAGACCCCAATTATTTTAGGGTCAAGCCCTTTCAATAAAAGGTACTGGCTGGTATATAAAAGACCTCTTGTAGCTACAGAGGTCTTTTTTTTGGAAATAGTTGCTCAGTTTGCCACCTAAAAAAATGTTCGACCGCAGCTTTTTGGAGAAACCATAAATTTAAAATCCGGTCTCACTCAGGCCTCCGCTCGCCATCAACTCAGATGTAACTCGTTTGTCAGTTTGGGCTCGCTTCGTCATGTTTTTTAGGTGATTCACTTTGCAACTATTTCCAGATATTGATACAATCTACTCTCGATGACAGATAAAACGGCCCCACAGACTTTTACTAGTCCCACCTATGGTCGGCTGGATTGGGAGCAGGCGCTTGCCAAGATGGTTTGGTTTATGGGAACGGATAAGAGTGCTTCATACGAGGTAATTATTGGGACGGATAGCCAAGCTACAAATGGCACGGCAGATTTTGTTTCGGCACTCGTAGTCCACAAAAAAGGCAGAGGCGGCATTTACTTTTGGAGTCGGCAAAAGGTCGAAAAGCTCTACTCGATGAAGCAGAGAATTTGGCAAGAGGCCATTTTCTCGCTAAATTTGGCGGAGAAGTTGGTCCGTGACTTTGCGGCTTTGGGAATGTTTGATGGTTCGATTTCGCTCACTATCAATCCTGAGCCCTTCGGCCATGCTCAGGGTCGAAGGGTTGATTTGAATTTAGAAATTCATGTGGATATTGGTCCAAATGGAGAGACAAGAGCGATGATTAACGAGATTGTGGGAATGATTCGGGCTAACGGCTTCAAAGTAGCTACCAAGCCCGCTGCCTGGGGCGCCAGCCATGTGGCAGATAGACACGTATAAAATCAACTTAAATTGATGCTTGAAAGATTAAGACGAATAATACCTAAAAAACCTAACCAATTCACAGCAGAATAGCAGGGTCAGAAATACGAAATGCATGGGCATGGTAGCAAGAGGGAATTCGAGGAATGGTTCAACGAATATGTTTTAAGAGCTTCCTGTTGTGCCAGCTGTGAAATGCTACTTTTCCCTGGTAGTGCTGTTGGCAGGATTGGCGAAAATTTAGTGCATCTTACATTTGATTGTTGTCCGAGTGGAGGTTTTTATGTCGGTAGTATTGGCGAGGATGGTCAAGTGGTTTCAGCTTTTGAGGGTAATTTAACTATCGCTGAGCAAGCTATGAAGACTGGTGAGATACAGATTAAGAATTTGGAATAAACAAAACAAAAGCCCACGTCAAACGCGATGGGCTTCTGTTTTTTGAAATATTCGATTGTTAAGGTTATCGACGACGCTTTTTGGTCGTTTTTCTTTTGGTTATTTTTTTCGCTTGCGATTTAGCCGGCGGTTCTTCTTCCTCTTTGGTGTACCACCAGGCGGCGACAATGACCAGTGCGACCACTACTAGAATCACCAGAGCCGTGTTTTTATCAAAACCACTGGTGGCAGCAGGAGATGGTGTGACAGTCGGTGCAGTCTTGAAATTGATGGTGGTTACCACCGGTGGTATCAGTGACGTGTGATTATTGTTGACGAGCTCTGCTTTAAGTGTGTGCGATCCAAATGCGACGTCTGAATAAGTGAAGTTATCATTGGTAACTTTGGCGGCTGAGTCGCGAGTCGGGTTTTGGTCATCGAGCCAGAGATGGACATGACCAACTCCTGCGACATTGGTAGGATTTTGCCCGTAATCGACGATCTCGAAGTTTTCGACCGACAAGAGAATTGGTACTTTATTTCCATATATAGTTTGTCCCTCGGAAGGCGTAATGACAGTAAGAGTGGGGCGTGTAGCCGTACCCTGAGCGAAGATGGCAGTTGCGCAAAAAAGGGAAATGGCGCCGGCGGCAGCGGTTGCGCGCAAAATTCGATTCATGATGATGACAGGAGACACTATGCTACAGCCCCACAAATACTGTCAATAGTGATTTATTTTTACCCAAATGAAGCTAATTTCGGGGTAATTTTTTGACTCGTATAGCAGTCGAAATTTTTGTTTGCCAATTTTTTTAAAAAACTTGTGATATTCTTGATACCTGTGATACCTTTTAATCATTATGGCTGATGACATTCGTAGCGTCATTATCATTGGTTCTGGGCCGGCGGCCTTTACTGCCGCTTTATACAATGCACGGGCGCAGCTTAAGCCGCTGGTTTTGGCTGGAGTAAAGTGGGGCGGGCAGTTGATGTTGACGACGGATGTGGAAAATTATCCGGGTTTTGTTGAAGGAATTTTGGGGCCGAAGCTGATGGAGAATTTCCGGCATCAGGCGGAAAGATTCGGAGCGCAAGTTTTGACCGCGGATGTGACTTCTGTTGATTTCAAAAAACGGCCATTTACTATTGGCGCAGGCAGTAAGACATTTGACGCAAAAGCGGTGATTATTGCAACAGGTGCAGAAACAAATTGGTTAGGTTTGTCCAACGAACAGAGGTTAATAGGTCGCGGTGTTTCTTCGTGTGCTCCTTGCGATGCTTTTTTCTTTAAGGATAAAAAAGTAATTGTCGTTGGCGGCGGTGATAGTGCCATGGAGGAAGCGCTGACGTTAACTAAATTTGCGTCCGAGGTAACGATTATCCATCGGCGTGAAGATTTCAGGGCGTCCAAAATCATGATCGACCGGGCTCGTGCCAATAAGAAAATTTCTTTTATATTAAATTCGGTTGTTGTCGATGTTTTAGGAAAAGATAAAGTCGAAGCCGTCAAGACTAAAAATGTAAAGGACGGATCGCAAAAACAGATAGCACTTGACGGTATGTTTGTAGCAATCGGTCATAGCCCCCAAACGAAGATTTTTAAAGGTCAAATAGAACTTGATGAGAAAGGTTATGTAATACGAAAAGCGAATGGCGAAAGGCCAATTGCATTTCAAATGATGACTTCGGTTGAAGGGGTTTTTGCTGCTGGTGATGTCCACGATTATCATTACCGGCAAGTAGCCACCGCCGCCGGATATGGTTGTGCTGCGGCGATGGAAGCGGAGAGATGGTTAGAAAGTCAGGATTGACATAAAATTCCTTTTCCTCTAAACTTCTACTAAGTTAGTAGCAGTTATGTTTCGACTTTCCACCCGTGCTGATTACGGCTTAATTTTGCTTTCAAACTTGGCTCACTCAAACAAACTTGTTTCTGTATCTTCTGTTGCTAAGAAAAACAAGATTTCCCCTAAGTTTCTTTCCCAGATAGCTCAGGAGCTTAAACGCGCAGGAATTATTACTGCAAAGGAAGGCGTTTCCGGCGGTTATACACTGGCAAAAGATCCCAAAAAGATTAATCTTTTGGAGGTTCTGAAGGTTTTAGAGGGCGACTTGTTAGTTGGTGAGTGTTTTGAAGAAAATCACGAATGTGTTTGCGGAGCAGAGGGAATGTTTGCGGAAATGCGGGAACAGATTGAGGCAACGATTGGCCGCAAGACGGTTGCGGATTTGGTGACTTAAAATGGCACCCTTTTACGAGGGCGAACATAGATTAAGCCCTGGTGATTTTGTGCGAATTCATACTGGGCCTAAAGCAGGAACTGTTCAAGTTTTAAGCGATGATCTTGCTCTGGTTACTCCAGATGCTGGGAGCTATGTCTATGTGGGCGTTGTTAAGTTGAGGGAGAGACGTTTTGAAGATAATGTCAGAAAAGTTACTGAAAAAGAATATGTTCATAGACAATCGGTATCAACAAACATTGGAATGCCGAAGATTCTTTGGAGGAGAAAGTGAGGGCTGAATGAGCGAAAGATTCAACGAGATAGCGAAGCAAGAATATCGACTGAGACCGAAGTCATTGATTTGGAGCTCAGTTTCACCAGAGGCTTATTTGCTGATCATTCTCGGATCAATTTTTGGTGGTATATCGGTTATCGGAATTGCAGCTTTTCTCCAAGCTGAGTTCCGTCACTGGGAATCTCGGAAGAAACCCGCCAAAAAATCAGAAAAAGGCCATGAAACTAATCATTAAAAATCTGAAAGCTGGCACTGGCGGCCAGGAGATTCTTAAGGGAGTTAACTTACAAATCAGGCCTGGTGAAATCCATGTTTTGATGGGGCCGAACGGAAGCGGAAAGAGTACATTAGCACAGGTGATTGCAGGGCATCCGAGCTATAAGGTTGACGGTGGACAGTTAACAGTTGACGGTAAAGACATAGGAAAGCTGACGCCGGATAAGAGGGCGAGAGTGGGAATATTTTTGGGATTTCAGCATCCGGTAGAAGTGCCGGGAGTTTCTGTTTTTAATATGCTTCGCAGGGCGAAGCAAGCGATTGGGAGCTCCACTACTTCGCGGGTCCTGCCGCGGAAGGCACTCCCGCCATCTCAGTCAGTTTCCGGATTAACGGAAATTCCTTCGTCAGCGGTGCCCCCTTCCGCGTCACCCGCTAAGGGCCACAATCTATCACGATTTCGTCAAGAGTTGTTAGAGTATGCTTCCTCTTTAAAACTAGGGGAAGATTTTCTACGACGTTCTTTGAATGAGGGATTTTCCGGCGGAGAAAAAAAGCGTAACGAGATTTTGCAGATGATGGCACTAGCGCCAAAGTTAGTAATATTGGATGAGATTGATTCCGGACTCGATATAGATGGACTTAAGGTGGTGGCGAGCGCGATCGAACAGTTTATAGCCCACAGCCCACAGTCATCAGTAATTCTAATAACCCATTACGCGCGAATCCTCAAATACTTAAAGCCGGATTTTGTGCATGTGATGGTGGATGGGAAGATTGTTAAAAGCGGAAAAATGAACTTGGCGAAAAAGATTGAAGAGAGGGGGTACAACGCGTGGCAAACGGTGTAGTTGTACCAAATGAATACCAATACGGTTTCTCAAAGCCGGAGAATTATGTTTTCAAATCTCGAAAGGGTTTGGATAGGTCGGTGGTGGAGCAGATTTCTTCAATGAAGAGTGAATCGGAATGGATGAGGGGATTTCGGCTGAGAGCTTTGGAGATCTTCTTTGGCAAGAAAATGCCAGTTTGGGGCGCAGATCTTTCCACTATTAATTTTGACGATATTTACTATTACATAAAGCCTACTGATTCTCAGAAAAAATCGTGGAGTGATTTGCCGAAAGAAATTAAAGATACTTATGATGCGATTGGGATTCCGGAGGCAGAAAAAAAGTTTTTGGCAGGAGTGACAGCTCAATATGAATCTGAGTCCGTTTATCATTCTTTCCAAAAGCAGTGGGAGGACAAAGGAGTAATTTTCTTAGATATGGATTCGGGTTTGCGCCAATACCCGGATTTAGTCAAGCAATATTTTGGCAGGGCAATTCCTCCCGCAGACAATAAATTCGCTTCTTTGAACTCCGCGGTTTGGTCCGGTGGTTCCTTTGTCTATGTGCCGCCCGGCGTCTCTGTTGATATTCCACTGCAAGCTTACTTTAGGATTAATGCTGCCAATATGGGACAGTTTGAAAGAACGCTGATTATTGTGGACGAAGGTGCCTATGTTCATTATGTAGAAGGTTGTACGGCACCCGTTTATACAACTGATTCTTTGCATGCTGCTGTTGTTGAGATCTTCGTTAAAAAAGGCGCGCGCTGTCGTTACACGACAATCCAAAATTGGTCTGCTAATGTTTATAACTTGGTGACAAAAAGGGCATTCGTGGAAGAAGAAGGCACAATGGAGTGGGTGGATGGCAATATTGGCAGTAAAATTACAATGAAGTACCCTAGCTGTTATTTAGTTGGCAGAGGTGCCCGTGGTGAGGTCCTCTCTCTCGCTTTGGCAGGAAGCGGACAGCACCAAGACGCTGGCGGAAAACTGATGTTTTTGGCGCCGGATACTTCTGGTGAGATTATTTCAAAGTCAGTCAGTCATTCAGGCGGTCAGACTTCGTATCGGGGATTGGTGAAGGTTATTAAGAATGCCGAAAGGGTAAAGTGCAATGTGCGCTGCGACGCTTTGATTCTGGATGAGTTATCGCGATCGGATACTTACCCCACAATGCAAGTTGCGGAGGATAACGTACGAATAGGACATGAGGCGTCAGTTTCCAGAATAGATGCAGAACAATTGTTCTATTTGATGAGCCGAGGTCTTAGCGAAATTGAAGCAACTTCCTTAATAGTAAATGGTTTTATTGAGCCGATTGTAAAGGAACTGCCGCTTGAGTATGCAGTAGAACTTAATCGGTTGATACAACTTAACATGGAAGGAGCGGTGGGATAAATGGCTGAGCAGGAACAGGTAGTTATAAGACCGCTTGAGGAAGTTTTTAGCGAGACTACTGTTCAGAATCTCAAAAACAGTGGGGTAAATGGTGTCATACCGATCGGAATTTCCACGGCTGAGTTGAGGGCAATTGCTGGAAGTAGAGGATATGAGATGGATGGAGTCAATCCTCACCCGTCTAGGAATCTTGGAATGTTTTGGACTTGTTCAAAACAAGGCGAAGCCATAGTCTTTTTTGTCAAACCTCAGGGGAATGATGAAACCGTTTATGTTTTGGATGACGAATTTGAAAGATTTAAAGAGGTGTTTTTAGAACAGGGGGAGAAAGGGAATTAGGTATGAGAAAACTGGTATACGTACCAATGTCACACTCGAGCAGTGCTCTTAATAAGAAATTACAAATAAGAGATTTACCAGGGATAAATTTATTGCAGGTTGGATTAACAGGAGGCTTCGTGACGGTGAAACTGGGGTCTTGATAATAGGAGCAAATCATAGAGTCCAAGACTTTTTGGATCCTAACATTGAATTTGAAGTCATTAATTCGGAATTGATGAGTGAGATCGGTGAGTCTAGAGGTTTACAGGGTTTTGAGGGGAGTCATTTGTCTAGGGAGAGAAGATAGTCACAAAAATATGGGAAAGTTCATTTTGAAAGCAAACCAGAGAGAAATAATTCCATTTAAGCTTATTGAAATTGGGAAAAAGCTTGAGGTTGTTTTGGCCGGAGAGAATGCGAGCGTGGAGATAGTTGGTTTAGTTATCGGTAAGGGTAGTGATGAGAAGGCGTTGGAAGCATACATAACTCACGCGGCGCCGAATACGAAGTCGAATGTGAATGTGCGGGCGGTTTTGAAGGATAAATCGACGTTTGCATTTCGTGGGAATGTCAAAATAGAAAAAGGGTCAAAGGGAGCGGATGCATACTTGCGATCCGACGCGCTTTTGTTTGACGATGCCAAGATGGGTGACGATACTCCGGCTTTGGAGATTTTGGAGCCGGATGTGAAGGCAGGCCATGCGGCAACCATTGGCAAAGTGGATGAGCAGATGTTGTTTTATTTGATGTCGAGAGGTTTATCTAGAAAACAAGCGGAGGAAATGCTGGTGGAAGGATTTGTTAGGCCGATACTCGATAGGATTAAAGGAAGCCCCACTCCGCTAAAGCTTCGAGGGGTAAAAAAGGAGGTGTAGAAATGGCAAAAGTCAAAGTTGCAACTGTTAACGAAATTCCCGAAGGCGACCTAAAGAAGGTTGATGTTAACGATCAGCCAATGGCTTTGTTCAAAATTGGTGGAGAAATTTTTGCCACGACAAATATCTGTCCTCACGAGCAGTGTGAGCTGGATGAAAACCACGCGATTCATGGAGAAGAGGTTGAATGTACTTGCCATGGTTCGAGATTCAACATCAAAACCGGTGCCAATGTTTTGCCTCCAGCAGCAGAACCGCTGAAGACCTACGAGGTCTCGATTGAAGGCGATGAAGTTTTTGTTGAAGCATGACCCCCCCGAAGATTAGACGGGATTTTCCAATTTTAAATCGCAAGGTTAATGGTAAGCTTTTGGCTTATCTTGATAATGCGGCGACTGCGCAGAAGCCGAGACAGGTTTTGGAAGCAATCCAGAAATATTACCGATTGCACAATGCCAATGTTCATCGGGGAATTCACACTCTTTCGGTAGAGGCGACTGAAGCTTACGAGGCGGCGCGGACAAAAGTTGCCAGATTTGTAGGGGTAAAAGACCCTGCCGAAATTATTTTCGTGCGTAATGCAACGGAGGGAATTAATCTTGTCGCTTATGCATGGGGAAGGTTGAATATTAGTCGCGGTGATGAAATTGTTTTAACAGTTGCCGAGCATCATTCCAATTTCGTGGTCTGGCAGCAGCTGGCAGTTGAGAATGGGGCGGTTTTGAAAATCGTCCCGGTTGATGAAGACGGAGAAATTGATCTTGAGGCATTTAAGAAGGCCTTAACTAAAAAAACAAAGCTAGTAACTTTTTTCCATGTTTCTAATGTCCTTGGCACCATTAATCCGGTCGAAAAACTTGTCGAAATAATTAATAAGCAATATGTGGCCCTTCGAATTCGCTCAGGGTTATCAAGACCTTTGGTCTTGATAGATGGTGCGCAGGCTGTGCCGCATATGCCGGTGGATATTTCTAAAATCGGCTGTGATTTTTATGTTTTTACCGGGCATAAGATGCTCGGACCGATGGGAATAGGTGTTTTGTGGGCAAAACGAGAGATTTTGGAAGAAATGCCGCCTTTCTTGTATGGAGGAGAAATGATTTCGAAGGTCAAATTTAATCAGTCAACTTGGAACGAGTTACCTTGGAAATTTGAGGCGGGGACACCGGATGTCGCGGCAGCCATTGGGTTGGGTGCGGCTGTAGACTATTTGTCGAATATCGGTATGGAGAACATTAGAAAGCATGAGGTTGAATTGACGGAATATGCACTGAAGAGGTTATCAGAAATTCCGGAAGTAACAATCTACGGACCGAAGGATGCAAAAAAACGAGGTGGTGTTATCGCGTTTAATATTGGAAGTCCTTCGACTCGCTTCTCTCGCTCAGGATCTACGATTCATGCGCATGATGTGGCATCGATTCTTGATAGCGAAGGGATTGCTATTCGTTCTGGGCATCACTGTGCGCAACCGCTAATGGAGTTTTTGGGGATAAGTTCAACGGCCCGGGCGAGTTTTTATATTTACAATACGAAAGAAGAAATACAGAGGCTCATTGATGGCATAGAAAAAGTTAAGGAAGTATTTCGCTTAACGACTAACGCAAAACGACTAAAGCCATTTCCGAATAGCATTAGTCGCAAGTCTATAAGCGTTTAGCGATGGACATTTACCGAGAGGAAATTTTAGAGCATTGGCAGAACCCGCAGAATTTCGGGGTAATGGATGTGCCTGATGTGGTTGTCGAGCAAGTTAACCCGCTATGTGGTGACGAAGTGACTTTTTTCTTTAGGATCAAAAAAGGTAAAATCGA
>JBBTZR010000015.1:14735-21077 GCA_038078475.1 Patescibacteria group bacterium | reverse complement strand
GCCAAGAAATAGAACGCCGACAATACCGACACCTGCCGCCAAGACCCACAAAACTGGCAATTGGCACTAAATCTAAAGTTTTTAAGGTGGCATGACAATGATCGCAATAAGATCGTCCTAAAAGATGCTCACCACGCACCGTCCGATCAATAATCACATTTAAAAAACTACCGATAGCACTGCCTAAGATGAAAAACAGTATTAAGTAAAAAACCACTTACCAAAGAATAACCACTAACCTAGACAATTTACAAGAGTCGTATTTTAAGGAGTACAAACAGCAGGAGATAGCTCTTGCGCCTGCCCTGTTGAAGACTGCCAACACCACAAATTTCCGGAAGAAGTTGGATCAAATAGCGGCTCCGATACGCCAGAAGAAGTACAAGGGCTAGTATCCGTTCCCAAGCACCCGATTGGATCAACTACATACTCGTATGAACCACCGGCAGGAGGAGTCGGTAAACTTTTCAAATCACCACTTGATACTAAAGTATTTAAGTCAAGGGGGTATGTGTTCTTCCCACCAGATGTATAGCTTGCCGAAAGGGCAGTCGCAACTTGACCGACATCAGTCTTTATCTGAGTATCTTTAGCCTGATTCTGCCTTTTGGTCGGATTAACCACCGCAAGCGCCGCGGCCGCTAAAATCCCCATAATACTCACCGCCGCATTACGAAACGGTGAAATTTATGGTGCAGTACAAGCTGCTGCCGCAAGCTCACTTGCTTTACCGGTCGACGATTGCCAACACCAGACATTGCCGGCCGTAACCGGATCATAGAGCGGTTCGGATATCGCAACATCCGTACAAAGATCAGCCGCTGTTCCAAGACAAGTACCCGGATTCTTCGCATACTCGTAACTGCCTCCAGCTGGCGGAGTCGGTAAATTCTTCAGATCCTTATTAGTTACTAGAGTATTAAGATCAACAGGGTAAGTACCTGCGCCTGGCGATGTGTAATATGCCTGCGCGGCTGTAGCGATCGAACCAATGTCTGCCTTTATGGTGGCATCCTTCGCTTGATTCTGTCTCTTTGTCGGATTGACTGCCACCAGTACTGCTGCCGCCAGAATACCTAAGATGGCAATAACGATAAGAAGCTCGATGAGTGTAAAACCACGAAATTTCTTTAGGGCAGGAATTATCATTAAAAACTCTTCACCTCCTCTCAAGATTTCTCAATTTTCACTTTCTTCTTTAAGTATCGGTCAATATATTTTCACTTGTCAAGGGCCGTTAAAACTGCGCTGTCAGGTTGTAGATTGGCAAAATGATCGACAAAACCAAAATCCCCACACCTACACCTAAAATAACCAGAATCACCGGTTCGAGTGCCGTGGTTAAATTACGGATTAAGTTTTCACTCTCACCTTCAAAATAAACTGAGAGTCTTACTAAAACTTCATCCATCTTCCCGGTTTCCTCACCGACCCGCAACATTTGACCGATAATCGGCGGAAAAATTGGGTTGGTGGCCAAAGGTTGGTACAGGGGCGAACCTCTCTCTACTCTGTTGATGGCAGATTCGATGGCTTCGCGAAACTGAGGCGTCGCCAAAAGATCTGCCACCACACGAAGGGCAGTGATAATCGGAATCCCCGCACCAATGAGAAGCCCCAACGTTCTGGTGAATTGGGCCAGGACTAAAGTTTTTCTGATCTTGCCCCAAATGGGCAGCTTAAGAACAAGTCTGGAGATAAGGATAGCTCCGGCAGGGGTTTTGGCAAAAATGCGTAGTCCATTGATAGCTGCAGCCAAAAGAATCAAGAGTAACCACCAATAGCCGCGCATAAAATTGGAAACCGCAATCAGAATTCTTGTCGGTAGCGGTAGGGCAGCTCCTATCTCCTCATAAAGACTGGTGAGCTTGGGAATGACAAAAACCATCATGATCGTTATGACGATTATCATCACTCCGATTACTATTACTGGATAAACGAAGGCGCCGCGGGTTTTTGACTTAAACTCTCGCTCTTTCTCCAGTGTCTCAGCCAGTTTTGCCAGAATCTTGTCGAGAACTCCGCCAGTCTCTCCAGCCTCCACCAGTCTTACATAAACGGTATCAAAAACACCTTTATGCTTTGAAAGAGCAGCCGAGAGTGACATGCCACCCTCAACATCGGCGACAATTTCGGCAATTATCCTGGCAAATGCCGTGTTTTTGGCCTGTTTCTCCAGGATTACTAAGGCATCGGTCAACGGCAATCCTGCGGAGATCATGGTCGAAAACTGCCTGGTGAAAGCTACGATGTCGGAGGCACTAATATGGCCTGAGAACTTTGGCAAGAGGGGAACAGTGCCAATAGCTACCGCATTTTTTTGTTTAATTTCGATGGGAATAAGGCCTTGCTTCTGCAGGGTCACAACCAGCGACTTCTCGTCGATTACCTCTACCTCGCCCGTGTATTTTTTGCCGGTTGCGTCTTTGGCCGCAAAAGAATAAAGAGCCATCTTAAAAATTTAAAATTTAAAATTTAAAATTTTCATTGATTACCTCCCACCAGCCTTTCTAGCTCCTCAGGTCTCAAACTGTAAGTTTTGGCCAAATCAAGCGAGATTCTGCCGGCGCGTACCAGATAAGCCAACGACGCGTCAAAAAGAATCATGCCACTCTCACCAGACGTCTGAATAATATTGTCTATCTGATGAGTTTTGGCGTCACGAATTGCCGTTGAAACAGCAGGCGAGGACAAAAGTATTTCGCAAACCGGCAACCTACCGCCACCGATTGCCGGTACCAGTCTTTGAGAAATAACACCCGCCATTGTTGCCGCCAGCTGCATCCTCACCTGCGCCTGTTGATTTTGGGGGAAAACATCAATAATCCTGTCAATAGACTGGGCTGCCGAGTTCGTATGTAGCGTGGCAAAAACCAAGTGTCCGGTTTCGGCAACGGTAATTGCCGAAGCAATTGTCTCAAAATCGCGCATTTCACCGACCAAAACCACATCCGGATCTTCCCTTAGACAAGACCGCAGCGCTACTTCCCATGAATGCGTGTCCAGATGCATTTCGCGTTGAGATATTAAGGATTTGCCTTTAGGGTAAACATACTCAATCGGGTCTTCGATCGTCACAATGTGCACGGGTCTTGTCTGATTGATCTCATTGATAATCGAGGCTATGGTCGTCGATTTCCCATGCCCTGTTGGTCCAGTGACTAAAACAAAACCTTGGCGCATCTTGGCAAAATTATGCAAAATCCGAGGCAAATTCAGCTCTTCAATCGTCTTAATGTAGGAAGGGATAAGCCGCAGCGCCGCTGAAAGGTAACCTTTTTGATAGTAAGCATTGACCCGAAATCTGGCTACTTCACCCAGAGCAAAGGAGAAATCGATTTCTTTGTTAACAAGAAGCATCTCCCGCTGTTCGGGAGACAAAAGTTCAAAAACCAAGCTTTCCGTCTCCTCAGGCGTTAGTGGTGCCGCTGAAACCGGCATCAACTGGCCATCAATCCTCACCATCGCCGGCATACCGACCACCAAATGCAAGTCGCTGGCCTCTTTTTTAACTACTATTTCCAAAAATTCTTGTATAGACATGATTACTCTTCGGCAACCCTCAGTACCTCCTCAACCGTTGTAATTCCTTCAATAACCTTTAAAAATCCATCCTGTTTCATGGTTATCATCCCCTCACCAATTGCCTGGTCCTCGATCGCCTGGGCAGTCTCATGCAAAAGAATCATCCTGGAAATCTTCTCGGAAACCACCAGAACCTCAAAAATGCCGATTCTGCCCAAATATCCGGTGTTATTGCATTCACGGCAACCTTTCCCCTCATAGAAGGTGGGGTTTGGGTTTTTCTTAAAATCGTACAGATTGCCAAGAACTTTGGCAAAATTATCAAAAACATCTTTCTCTATCTTTCTGGAAATCTTACAACTTTGGCAAACCCTTCGCACAACTCGTTGACCCCCCACGCAAGTTACTGTCGAAGCAATTAGATACGGCTCTGCCTGCATATCCAAAAGTCGCGGCAGAGAACCCGAGGCATTGTTAGTGTGCAGCGTCGAAAAACCCAAATGCCCCGTGAGTGAGGCCTGAATTGCCAAATCGGTAGTTTCCGTATCACGAATCTCACCAACCATGATAATGTTGGGGTCCTGTCGCAAAAACGACCGCAGTCCTGAAGCAAAAGTCAAACCTGCCTGGGTATTGACTTGGACCTGATTGACACCCGCAATTTGATACTCGATAGGATCTTCAAGAGTCATAATATTGACCCTTGTCGAATTAAGTTTCGAGAGTACGGAATAAAGAGTCGTCGTCTTACCGGAACCGGTCGGTCCACAAACTAAAATAATCCCGTGCGGTCTGGCAATATTCTCATCAAGCCTCAACAGCGCATTTCCGCGTAGCCCGAGCTCCGGCAGTGATGGTACAGCTCCTGTCTTTTTCAAAAGCCTCATGACCACTTTCTCGCCATGGGAAGTCGGCATCGTTGAAAGTCTTAGATCCAGTTCTTCCTGGCCAACCTTAAAATTGAAACGGGCATCCTGCGGCAGTCTCTTCTCGTCAATCTTCATATTGCCTAAAATTTTAATTCTGGAAACGATGGCGTCGTGAATACGCCTGGGCAGAATCAACTTCTCATGCAGAATGCCGTCGATTCGGTAACGGATTCGCGTCTCATTCTCCAGTGGCTCTATATGAATATCGGAAGCCCTCACTTTGATTCCGTACTCCAAAAGAGTCGAAACAATCCTAGCAACCGGCGCCTCACCTATAACCCCGGAGATGGCTCCGGCTGCGGTCAGTGGAGCAGTCAGTCCTGGTACAGCCTCTTTTAAGGCTTCACCGACCTCTATCGAAAGGCCTCGAGTGTATTGTTCGGAGATAGCGACACCAATGGCCTCGGCAGTAGCAATATAAGGCCGCACAGTAAAACCGGTTTTCTTCTCAATAAACTCCAGGGTCTGTAAATCCAGGGGATCAACCATGGCCACAGAGAGAGTGTCGTCCTCTTTGGCGATTGGCATAACCACAAATTTTTTGGCAACTTCCTCAGGTAAAAACGCCAAAACCTCCGGGGATATGGGATTTTTGTCCGGGGCAACGAAGGGTACTCCAATAATTTCCGCTTTTGCCTGGGTTAGAACCTCCTGTGTTACCCAACCCATCTGAGAAAGAAGTTTTTCAGGTGATTCCTGTCGGCGCTTGGCTTCGCTTTTAATAAACTTCAACTGTTGGGCAGTTAACTGACCGCGAGTTTGAAGGACATCCTCGATAAATGTCGGCCGTGCTTGGGTCTTTATGTCTCTTGTGATTGTTTGGGCAGTCGCCATAAGTTTTGAATACCAGAAAGTATCTAGGCGCGTGCTAGTTTTTAGACTCTACCTCGATCATAACAAATACTTTATACAAATTGAAAATAGTACAATGGAAAAGTAAAATGAGCGGGTGGCATTCCAATCCTACCTAATTTACGGCCCCCAACCAGAGCAAGTAAGGCAAAAAACCATCGAGCTGGCTAAAAAAATAGGCATTAACCTTGCTTCCAATTCACCTGATATCTTTTTTATCTCACCGATCGCTAAATCTGTGACCATCGATCAAATAAGAGATCTTAAGTCGCACATTAGTCAAAAACCCTTAAAATCAAAAAACAAATTCATTGTCATCGAAGAAGCTCACCTAGCCACTGTGGAAGCCCAAAATGCGCTCCTTAAAACCCTCGAAGAACCTCCCAGTCATGCCATCATTGTTCTTGAGGCTAAAAATAAAGAAAGCTTACTACCAACTATTCTCTCCAGAGTTGTTAAAATCCCCACTAAGTTAAAAGTCAGAGATCAAATTCCCCAAATTTTAGATCAAGATATTAAAGGACTTCTGTCTGTTGTCACAAATCTGGCAAATCCCGTCGCATTTTTGGACCAACAGATACTGATTTTGACAAAGCTCTTAATGCGGAAGGCCAAAAAGGACCAGTCAGTTAGAGAAATCACCGCAGCGATCGAAAAATGCCAGGGAACCAAAAGAATGATCGAGCAAAATGTCAATCCCAAATTCGCTCTGGCAAACTTGATTTTCTCTCTTAACAAAACCTCCAATTAGCTTGCAATTGAAGCTAAAAATCTGTTATAATTTGAGCAAAGCGAAAATTACGTGACAACTTAATTTGAGCAAAGCGAAAATTACGTGACAACTTAATTTGAGTAAAGCGAAAATTACATCAGATATAATTTGAGTAAAGCGAAAATTACGTGACAACTTAATTTCTGCAAAGAAATTACCTGAGAGAATCGAATTAAATTGACAGAATGGTATGATGTTAATAATTCCCCATGCCAAACCCTGAAAATACTTATACCGCCCGCGACATCCAAGTCTTAGAAGGTC
>JBBTZR010000015.1:0-14635 GCA_038078475.1 Patescibacteria group bacterium | reverse complement strand
ATGCCAAACCCTGAAAATACTTATACCGCCCGCGACATCCAAGTCTTAGAAGGTCTAGAGCCGGTCAGAAAACGCCCCGGCATGTATATTGGCTCAACCGACACGAACGGGCTTCATGAACTGGTCAAAGAGATCATCGATAACTCTGTCGACGAGGCCCTGGCTGGTTATGCCAAAAACGTCTATATCGTAATCGACCGCGACGAAAAAATTATGGTCATCGATGATGGCCGCGGTATTCCTGTCGAACCCCATCCCAAAGTTAAAAAATCCTCACTTGAAGTCACCATGACTATGCTCCATGCCGGCGGCAAGTTTGGCCAAGGTGCCTACAAAGTCTCCGGCGGCTTGCATGGTGTTGGCGCCTCCGCCGTCAACGCTCTCTCCGACTGGATGCGCGTCGAAGTCAGACGAGGCGGAAAAATCTATGCCCAAGAATATAAGCGCGGTAAACCGCAAACAAAAGTAGACGTAGTTAAAAATACACTTATCCCTAACTTTATTCCCACCGCCAAAACCGGCACTGCCACATTTTTCCTTCCGGACAAATCGATCTTCTCGACTATCAAAACGGATTTCAAAACTCTAGCCAAGAAAATCAAAGACAGAGCTTACTTGGTTGCCGGCTTCTTCTTCCATATGTACGACCTGCGCAGCGACCAAATTCTCCATTTCTATTTCGACGGCGGCATCGAGTCATTGGTGCGTCACCTCAACAAGAACAAGCAGATCATCAATGAAAAACCCTTTTATATCAGTCGAGACACCAACGGTATTTTGGTCGAAGCCGCTTTTCAGTTTAACGACGGCTACACCGAAACCCTCGAATCATTCGCCAATGTCATCAATACTCACGAGGGCGGTACACACCTAACCGGTTTTAGAATGGCCTTAACTCGCGCCATCAACGATTACGCCCGCAAAAACGGCTATCTCAAAGAGAAAGACGAGAACTTAACCGGCGAGGATATGCGCGAAGGTCTAACTGCCGTTATCGCCATCAAAATGAACTCCGAAAATCTGCAGTTTGAGGGCCAGATTAAAGGCAAGCTGGGTAACGCCGAGGTTCAGCCGGCAGTGCTCACTGTCGTCAAAGAAGCCATCGACACGTATCTTGAAGAAAATCCCACCGAAGCCCGCAGGATTATGGAAAAAGTCACTCTCGCCGCCAAAGCCCGCCTTGCCGCCCGCGCTGCTAAAGAAGCGGTCTTGCGCAAAGGCGCACTTGAGGGTATGACTCTGCCCGGCAAACTTACCGATTGCCAGGAAAGGGACCCGGCTCAATCCGAAATTTATATTGTCGAAGGAGACAGTGCCGGTGGCAGTGCCAAGCAGGGAAGAGATCGCAAATTCCAGGCGATTCTACCGCTTCGCGGCAAAATCTTAAACACCGAACGAGCTCGCCTCGACAAAATTTTGGAATTTGAAGAAATAAAAACATTGATAATCGCCCTTGGCACCGGCATTGGCGATACCGTCAATGTCGATAAAATCCGCTATCACAGGGTCGTTATCATGACCGACGCCGATGTCGACGGCGAACACATCAGAACCTTACTTTTAACTTTCTTCTTCCGCTATCTACCACAAATTATTGAAAAAGGTTATCTCTATATCGCCCAACCGCCACTTTACAAAATTACCCCCGGCCGAGAAGTTTACTATGCTTACAGTGATGAGGAAAAAGATAATATCGTCAAATTAAAAGCTAATGGAAAAGCAGTCAGTATCCAAAGATACAAGGGTCTTGGAGAAATGAACCCAGAACAGCTCTGGGAAACAACCATGAACCCCCAAACCCGCATTATGAAAAAGGTCAATATCGAAGACGCAACCGAAGCCGACCAAGTCTTCTCCATGCTCATGGGCAACGAAGTCCCACCAAGAAAGCGGTTTATTCAAACCCACGCGAAGCTAGCTACCCTAGACATATGATAAAAACGCTAGCGGAGTCCGACTAAAATCGCTCTTCGAGCCGTCTACGAATAGTAGTGAAAAGGCGAGAAGTAAGATTAGTCGGACCAAGATGGCCACATTAGATATCTAGTCACAAGATATGGAAAACAAACCACTCAGTGAAGAAACGGCTAAAAAATTGGCGCAATTATTAACCAGAGCCCCAACTGGAGCAGCCGATCTTGCCAAAAAACCAATAGCTCAAATTCGCAACAACCAAATCGCAGCCGGAATTGCTGGTACTATCGGTTTAGTTATGTTTGCACTCGGCGTGGAAAACCTAATTAGCTCCATTCCCGAGTTATCTTCACCATATATTGAAATTGTCATCGGTTTATTCTTACTGACAATCTCAGGACTGCTCTTAAAAAAACTCACTTAAAATATGGCCGATATCGGCAAAATTCAAGCGGTAGAAATCACGGAAGAAATGCAGCGTAGTTACCTCGACTACGCCATGAGCGTTATTGTCGCCCGCGCGCTTCCGGATGTCCGTGACGGCTTAAAACCAGTCCAGCGAAGAATCATTTATGCCATGTATCGTATGGGACTAACCCATAGTGCCCACTTCACAAAAGTGGCAAAAATAGTAGGTGAGACTATGGGTCGCTATCATCCACATGGAGATGCCCCAATTTATGAAGCTTTGGTGCGTATGGCACAGGATTTTTCCTTGCGCTATCCAATTATTATAGGGCAGGGAAATTTTGGTTCAATCGATGGAGATCCTCCAGCCCAAATGAGATACATTGAGGCCAAACTGGCGCACATTGCCGAAGCTTTACTTTATGATGTGGATAAGAATACCGTTGACTGGATCGACAATTTTGACGGTAGCCTCAAAGAGCCGGTCTTTTTACCGGCAATCTTACCAAATCTTTTAATCAATGGTGCCTCCGGTATCGCTGTCGGTATGGCCACCAATATTCCGCCGCATAATCTAGGCGAAGTCGTCGATGCCACAATCCACTTAATCGACAACCCCGAAGCTTCGGTCGAGGATCTGATGCAATTTGTCCGCGGTCCCGATTTTCCAACTGGCGCCCAAATCTTTGACCAGTCGGAAATCACCGCCGCCTACGCCACCGGCCGAGGCAAAATTATCATGCGCGCCCGTGCTGATATTGAGGAGTCCGACAAAGCCGGGGGCAAGTTCCAAATCGTTGTCAGTGAAATTCCCTATCAAGTCAACAAAGCGACCCTGATCACCAAGATTGCCGAGCTGGCCCGCGCCAAAAAGATCGACGGGGTCTCGGACCTTCGTGATGAATCAGACAGGAAAGGTCTGCGAGTCGTAATCGAGCTTAAGCGTGACGCCAGACCTCAAGCTATTCTCAATAACCTCTACAAACATACAGCACTTCAACAATCATTCCCAGTTAATATAGTCGCTCTAGTTAATGGAGTTCCACAAACGCTGACCTTAAAGATGATCTTGGGGCAGTTTATCCTGCATCGCAAACAGGTCATCACCCGAAGAAGCCAGTTCGAACTCGACGAGGCCAAAAAGCATGCCCACATCCTCGAAGGTCTCAAAATTGCCGTCGACAATATTGATGCCATTATCGTTACCATCAAAAAGAGTCGCGACCAGCAAGATGCCAAAGTCAATCTTATGCAAAAGTTTAAGCTGACCGACCCCCAGGCCTTGGCAATTTTGGACATGCAACTTAAACGGCTGGCAGCACTCGAGCGCCAAAAGATCGAGGAAGAGTTAAAGGCGACGCGCGAGCAAATTGTTTATCTGGAAGATTTACTCGCGCATCCGGAAAAAATCGCTACAGTTGCCAAAGACGAGCTTGCTAAACTTAAAGAAAAGTTCGGTGACGCCAGAAGAACCCGAGTCTTCAAACAAAAGGTCGGGGAATTCAAAGAAGAAGACCTCGTTCCCAACGAACCGACAATCGTCACTATCACTCAAGGCGGTTATGTCAAGCGGCAAGACATCACCTCTTTCAGAACCCAAAGAAGGGGAGGCCGCGGTATTGCCGGTATCACTACCAAAGAGGAAGACGTGGTTGCCCAACTCTTTGCCGCGACAGCTCATGATAATCTTCTTTTCTTTACCAACCGGGGGCGGGTTTTTCAACTTCGAGTTTACGACTTACCAGAATCCTCAAGAATTTCAAAGGGAGTCGCCATCGTTAATCTTTTAGATCTTAGCCAAGAAGAAAAAGTCCTCTCGATTTTGCCCATCAAAAAACAGGCAGCTAAATACACTAAAGATGGTTTCGTGATAATGGCCACTAAAAACGGTGTGGTCAAAAAAACAGCCATCAGTGCCTACGAATCGATTCGTCGCTCGGGCATCATCGCCATCAAGTTAACTCCCGGCGATCAATTGCGTTGGGCCAAGTTAACTACCGGAGGCGACATTGTATTTTTGGTCAGCAAACGCGGTATGTCTATCAAATTCAACGAAAAAGACGTTCGGCCTATGGCCCGTGACACCATGGGTGTTCGCGGCATCAAGTTGAAGCCTGTCGACGAACTGGTCGGCATGGATGTTATTTCAGCCGGCGATGAAAAAGCGGATCTTTTGGTCATAACCGACCGCGGCATCGGCAAAAAGACTCAAGTCTCTGGATGGCCGCTTCAACTACGGGGTGGAGTAGGCGTTAAGGCTGCCAATCTGACTGAAAAAACCGGCGATATCGTTTGTGCTCAAATCTTGACCCGTGAAGAGGAAGGCTTAATTCTCACTTCCCAAAAAGGCCAAGTGATAAGAACCACCATTCGCTCCATTCCCAGACTTACCCGCGATACACAGGGCGTCATTGTCATGAGACTCACTGCCGGTGATGAAGTTGCCGCGGCCACGGTCGTCGCCAAAAAAAAGGAGGAAGAAGAACCGGAAAATCGGAAAAAACCCCTAAAAGTTTCTGCGCCATCTCAAGCGCCAAAAGCAAGCGGCGTGCAAAAAGTAACGAGACCAGAACCCCGTAAAACAAGATCGCTGGTGGTGGGAAGAGCAAAAACTTCGCCGAAACCCGCGCCAAAAGTTAAGCCAAAACCCGAGCCCAAAACCAAACTGAAACCAAAATCAAAGCTGGTTGTCAGACGACTCAAAAGACGCTAGAATGAAAATTTAAGAAATGATACTTGCTAAAATTCAAGATCGTATTATCGCTAAAGAAGCCTACGGGCTTCTTTTTTTGCTAATTTGCTGTTAAAAAGTGTAAATTACGTGAGCGAAGCGAACCATATGCTCTCCATATGAAGGCGAAGCTAATCCTTGAAGACGGCACGATTTTCGAAGGCAAATCCTTCGGCGCGGCTAAATCTGGCGCCGGTGAAGTCGTCTTTGTTACCGGTATGGTCGGCTACGACCTCTCACTTACTGATCCCTCTTACGCTGGTCAAATCCTTACCTTCACTTATCCCCTGATTGGCAACTGGGGGGTACCACCAAAAGACGTTTGGGAATCGGACAAAATTCAAGTCGCCGGACTTGTAATTTCTGACCTAACTTCAGTACCCAGCCATTGGCAATCAGAAAGTTCACTTGACGAGTGGCTTAAAGACGAGGGGATACCAGGAATTTACGATATCGACACCCGACGTCTCACCCAAAAACTGCGTGAGAAGGGCGTGATGCTGGGCAAAATCGTAGTAGGGGATCATGACGTCAAACTTTACGACCCCAACCTTACGAATCTGGTTGCAGCAGTTTCGCCAAAAGAATTAAAGATCCATCGACCAATCGTGGACGGCAAACTTGCAAAAGTCCACGGACTAAAAATTGCTCTTCTCAATTGCGGCGCCAAGAAAAATATCCTGCGCAATTTGCTCGCTCGTGGCGCAACAGTTTATGAACTGCCATGGGACTATGATCCATTTGAGAATGGTTTTTCGATTGATGGCCTTGTTATCTCCAACGGTCCCGGAAATCCTAAAATGGCCAACAAATCTATTGCAATCATTAAAATTGCCTTGGCCAAAAAAATTCCTACTTTCGGAATTTGCCTCGGAAACCAACTCTTAGCCTTGGCAGCTGGCGGCAACACCTACAAACTTAAATTCGGCCACAGGGCTCAGAACCAACCTACCATCCAAGTCGAAGATCCTGAGCGAAGTCGAAGGATCGGCAGCAAAAGATGCTTTATCACCACCCAAAACCATGGCTTTGCCGTCGACGAAAAGAAAATGCCTCATGGGTTCCGTCGCTGGTTCTATAACGCCAACGACGATACCAATGAAGGTATAATCCATGAAAAACTGCCATTTTTCTCCGTCCAATTCCACCCCGAAGCCTCGCCAGGACCAAAAGATGCCGAATTTTTATTCGACTATTTTTTGAACGAAGTGAAAAAAAGAACTGTGTGACCTTTTTTGAACGAAGTGAAAAAAAGAACTTAGCTTACTTTATGGAACAATTTAGATGAACAAAATCAAAAAAGTTTTATTATTAGGGTCAGGTGCCCTACAAATCGGCCAAGCGGGAGAATTTGATTATTCCGGCTCTCAAGCCATCAAAGCCCTCAAAGAAGAAGGCAAGGATGTAATCCTGGTAAACCCCAACATCGCTACCATCCAAACCTCCAAAGACTTTGCCGACCGCGTTTACTTCTTGCCGGTCGATCCTCATTTCGTCCAAGAGATCATCAAAAGCGAAAAACCTGAGGCTATTATGCTTTCGTTCGGAGGTCAAACTGCCCTCAATTGTGGGCTGGCTCTTGCCAAAACAAAGGTTCTCGAAAAGTACAAAGTCCAAGTCCTTGGAACACCCATCGATGCTATCGAAAAAACCGAAGACAGACACTTGTTTGCCCAAACCCTCAAAGGAATCGGCCTCCTTGTTCCCAAAAGTCGGGCAGTCAAATCTGCAAAAGAAGCCAAACTGGCGATTAGCAAAATCCCTTTCCCAACTATTGTCAGAGGCGCTTTTTCGCTTGGCGGTCAAGACTCGCAAGTCTGCTACACAAAAGACGAACTTGAAAAGACAGTAACTCGGGCTTTGTCTAAAACCTCTCAGGCTCTAATCGAAGAATATCTGGACGGCTGGAAGGAAATTGAATACGAAGTTGTTCGAGACAAATACGACAATTGCATCACTGTCTGCAACATGGAAAACGTTGACCCAATGGGTATCCACACCGGTGAATCAATAGTCGTTGCGCCTTCGCAAACCCTCAACAATTTCGAATATCACACTCTGCGCGAAATTGCCATCAAGGTAATCCGCCACCTCGGCGTAGTGGGGGAGTGCAATATTCAGTTTGCAATAAATCCGCGGCCAAATACGAAGGGCAGACGAACTACTACTCAAAAACATGATCAACTGGATTACCACATTATCGAAGTCAACGCTCGACTGTCCCGCAGCTCAGCATTGGCCAGTAAAGCTACCGGCTACCCACTCGCTTACGTTGCCGCCAAGCTCGCCCTCGGTTATTCCTTAACCGAACTTAAAAACTCGGTCACCAAAAAAACCATCGCCTGCTTTGAACCGGCCCTTGACTATCTGGTGGTCAAAATACCTCGTTGGGACTTGGGTAAATTCGTCGGGTCCGCGAGTCTTATCGGCTCATCAATGCAATCTGTCGGAGAAGTTATGGCCATCGGCCGCAAATTTGAAGAGGCCATCCAAAAAGCCACCAGAATGCTTGATCTTGGTTTTGACGGAATCTTAGACGAAAAAGCACCTACACCCAACTGGGCCACTGCAACACCCTGGCGTATTTTCTCGATTGCACAAGCACTCGCGCGCGGCATATTTATTGGCCACATTGGCACAAAAACAGGCATCGACCCATTTTTCCTCGCGAAAATTAAAAACATTTGCGACTTTGAAAAACGAATCAAGAATCAAAAACTCAGCAACGAGAACTTGTTGGAAGCTAAAAAACTTGGCACATCTGACGCAAGGCTGGCCAAACTCACAGGTATCAAAGAAGATAAAATTACGAGACTGCGCCACAAATTTAAAATTAGACCCGTCGCCAAACTTATCGATACTCTGGCCGCCGAATATCCGGCGCAGACCAATTACCTCTATCTTACCTATAACGGAGAAAGCGACGATATAGAAAAAATTCCCAAAGTCCAGTTCAAAAAAGTTCTTGTTTTGGGCTCTGGACCGTACCGTATCGGCTCATCCGTTGAATTTGATTGGTGCTCTGTCACTTGTGCTCAAACTGCCCAAAAAATTGGTTTTGAAGCCGTCGTTATTAATTGTAATCCAGAAACCGTCTCCACTGATTTTGATATGGCAAAACGCCTCTATTTTGAGGAACTTTCAACGGAGTCGGTTCTGGAAATTTATGAGAAAGAAAATCCACGAGGAGTTATCGTCTCCATGGGCGGCCAGACCCCCAACAACCTGGTCATGAGTTTGGCGCAAGCCGGAGTTAAAATTCTGGGCACATCGCCCGTGTCGATTGACAACGCTGAGGATAGACATAAATTTTCCAGTCTCTGTGATCGTCTTCTTGTCGACCAGCCTATTTGGAATAAGCTCAAAACTACCCGTGATGCACTCCGATTTGCCCAAGAAATTGGCTATCCGGTTTTGGTCAGACCCTCTTATGTTCTTTCAGGTGCGGCCATGAACGTTGCTTACAACAGCAGCGATCTGACGAAATATTTGAAAGCCGCCGCCCATATATCGCGAAAGTACCCGGTCGTCATCTCCAAATTCCACGAAAACGCCAAAGAGATCGAGATCGATGCAGTAGCCGCGGGAGGAAAAATTTTGACCTATGCCATCTCAGAGCATGTCGAAAACGCCGGCATTCACTCCGGTGATTCGACTATGGTCTTGCCACCGCAAAAAATTTATCTAGAGACAGAAAAACAAATAATCGCAATCGCCCAAAAAATTGCCAGAAGCCTAAAAATCACTGGACCATTTAATATCCAATTCTTGGCCAAGAACAATAAGGTTATGGTTATCGAATGCAATCTCCGAGCCTCTCGCAGTTTCCCTTTTGTCTCAAAAGTCACCGGTGTCAATTTCGTCAAAATTGCCACAGAGGCAATACTGGGAATGCGTCCGCCAGCTTACGAAAGCAATAACATCTCCTATGTAGGAGTCAAGGCTCCTCAATTTTCTTTTGCCAGAGTCCGCGGTGCCGATCCCATTTTGCGAGTCGAAATGACTTCAACCGGTGAAGTCGCTTGCTTCGGTAATGATGTCCACGAAGCCTTCCTAAAATCACTTATATCAACGGGGTTGAAACTGCCCAAAAAATCCGTCTTTATCTCTCTAGGTGGCAATGACAACAAACATGAATTTTTAGCAAGCGCCAAAAATTTGCAAGATTTAGGTCTTAAAATTTATGCGACCGCAGGCACAACTAAATTTTTGACCAAAAACGCGGTAGCCGCCCAAAAACTCTACAAAATCCACGAGCACAAAAAACCCAATGTTTTGGACTTTTTACTGGCCAAAAAGATCGACTTGGTCATCAATATCGTCGATCTCTATTTTAAAAAAGATTTTGATGATGAATATCTGATAAGACGTGCCGCTGTCGATTTTGGTGTACCAATCTTAACCAATTTGCAAACCGCCAAACTTTTTGTGGAAGCCATCACCCAAAAGAAACTGGCTGATTTACAAAGCCTCCCCTGGAATGCCTACGTTGTCCACAGAAACTAAAAACTATTTTTATTTGAGATTTCCGCTGTGGAAGGCCCTATGCACATCACGAAGTTGAGCATTGGTCACATGAGTGTAAATCTGGGTGGTGGCGATATTTCTGTGACCCATTGACAGTGTATGAAATTTTTGATAAATTGTATGATAAAATGCAACAAGTATCAATAGGCGCCCGTTATCAAGTAGTAATCCCAAAAGAGGCCAGAAAAATTGCCAAAAGCTTAAAACCTGGGAAAAAAGTCAGAGTTGAACCGATTGATGAATGGAGTGTCAAAATCTCTACCAAACCTAGGATTGAAGAGTGGTTAAAAGCTACCAAAGGTATTGGAAAGAATTTGTGGGGAAAAGATTCCACCAAATATATTAAAAGTTTGCGCAATGAATGGGAAGACCGTCTTAAAAAACTTTCTCAGTAAGCACAAGATTTTAGCTCTTGATACCACTCCATTTATTTATCATTTTGAGCAAAACCCAAAGTACTCGAAATTAACGGATATAGTTTTTAGCCGTTTAGGGGAAACTCTGGGGATAACTTCAACAACAACTTTTGCTGAAAGTTTAGCCAAAGAAAATATTTACAAAAACAAAAAAGTTACCAATATTCTCAAATCAGCCCTACTTTCTATTCCTAATCTAACTTATGTCCCAGTTAGCCTGGAGATTGCCGAAGTTGCAGCCAGATTAAAAGTCAAATACCAACTAACATTGCCAGATGCCTTTCAAGTGTCAACGGCCTTAATTTCCAATGCTTCAATTTTTATCACCAATGATGAAAAATTTCGCAAAGTCAAAAAACCCCGGGTTTTAATCTTAAACGATTTTCTCTAATTACTTGTTTCCGCTGTGGAAGGCCCTATGCACATCACGCAGCTGGGCGTTAGTGACGTGGGTGTAGATTTGGGTGGTAGAAACGTTTTTGTGACCGAGCATTTCCTGCACCGAGCGAAGATCTGCCCCGTTTAAAAGCAAATCCGTTGCAAACGAATGACGCAAAGCGTGGGGTGTGGCTTTAATCGGTAACCGTGCAGCACGCACATACTTTTCAATAATCCGCTGGACAGATCGGGGAGTAAGCCTCAGTTTTTCCATATTCTCAGTCGGTTCCCCCTTACCGGCATAACGTATAAATAAAGCTTTAGATTGATCGAGACGCTTTGCCAAATATTTCTCAAGCCAAATAGTCGCCCGATCCGAAAGGAACACAACTCGCGCGCGTCCACCTTTACCGATCACCCCAAATTCGCGCCTTTCTAAATTAATTTGATCGCGATTCAGCTTGCATAATTCGGAAACACGAAGCCCTGTGGAAAAAAGCGTTTCCATCAAGGTTTTATCCCTTACGCCTCGCTCGGTCGAGATATCAGGCTGCGCCAAAAGCCGCTCCAGCTGATCTCGATCCAAAAATTTTAGCGAACGGCTCTCGGCCTTGGGAAGCTCGATTTTGTCAGGCGACACAACGGCAAGATCCTTCCTTATTAAGTATTTCAGAAAAGACCTCAAGGCAATCACGTAATAATTTTGCGTCACTTTCTTAAGAGGTAAATTACCGTTTGGACTATTATAATGGGCTAAATACACACGATATTTGCGAACCAGCTCAACTGTAATATCTTGCGGTTTGGTGATAGGAGAGTTCGCGCGCGACCAATCTAAGAAATGATTTAAATAATGCCTGTAATCGCGGATCGTTAGGGGAGAAAGATTGCGCTCAATCTCAAGGTATTCTAAAAATTCATCAACTAAAGCGGGCAGATTAAACATATTAATATTTTACGACGCTTTTTACCTTAAAATCAACAAGTAGGGAAGCCGGTGTGAAAATTGTGCGACTACGACAAGACAGTCGACATTCTCATCTGGCAATTGCTACAATACAAGCTAATGGCTAACCCTAAATACAAACGCATCCTTCTTAAGCTCTCCGGAGAAACTTTTTTAGGCAAAAGAGAATATGGTATTGATCCTAAGTTTTGTCAGTGGCTGGCCCGCGAAATCATCAAGGCCCAAAAGAGTGGAGCCCAAATTGCCATCGTCGTTGGCAGCGGCAATATTTTTCGCGGCACTTCAGCAGCCGAGCATGGCCTGGAACGCACAGTCGGCGATTATATTGGCATGATGGCGACTGTCATGAATGCTTTGGCCCTTCAAGCTGCTTTAGAAAAAGAAGGCCAAGAAACTAGAGTTCTCTCCGCTATTGAAATCAAGGATGTCTGCGAACCCTATATTCGCCGGCGTGCCATCCGCCACCTGGAGAAGGGG
This sequence comes from Patescibacteria group bacterium, assembly GCA_038078475.1. Classification (GTDB taxonomy): domain Bacteria; phylum Patescibacteriota; class Microgenomatia; order Curtissbacterales; family GWA2-41-24; genus JBBTZR01. The sequence goes on along the minus strand of JBBTZR010000015.1, from coordinate 2,817 downwards.
AGAGTGGTTATTTTTGGGGCGGGCACTGGCAATCCCTATTTCACCACCGATACGGCGGCAGCGCAAAGAGCGCTGGAGGTCAACTGCGACATAGTCATGAAAGCCACAAAGGTAGACGGCGTTTATGATCATGACCCGACTAAGTTTAAGGGTGCCAGGAAATTCGATCATATCAGTTTCAAAGAAGCCATCACTAATCGCGAAATCGAGATCATGGACAATAGTGCTCTCTCGCTCTGTATGGACAACAAAACCCCAATTTTAGTCTTTAATCTTCTTGAAGAAGGCAATATCGCCAAAGCTGTCGCAGGCGAAAAACTCGGCACCCTCATATCCTGAAAGGATACAAGCTCTCTTCTATCCTAAGCCACCCTATAGTGATCATGCTGGGTATGTGATAAAATGAATGTCATGACTATAGAATTTAAGCAAGTGTTAGGTTTCACAAGTACCGAACTTACCTCTGAGCTGAGGAAAGCGTATACCTTAAGAGGGCAAATTATCCAGAGAGCTGCCAAGAATGGAAAAATTAACTTGATCTTGGGTAATGTGGGGAGAAATGCCAAAATTTGCGTTGTAGATTACGGAGGCTTGGCTAATCCATTTTTAGCAGAAGTCATCTTTGCCTCCGAAACACCTCTTGGTGGGCTGGGCAAAAGACCAAGCCCTTGGGAGATCATGATTTTTGAGCAAAAAGAGGCAGATAAACAGGCAGCCATTATCCAAATTGCCAAACATTTACCCGCATTTTTTAGATCCTTCTACCCGGAGGAGGCGAACCAGGCTCCAATAGATATTTATGACCGCGGTAAAAGTTTTAGAGAGAAAAAACCACCCATTGCCCGAGTTAGATTTCGAGGTAGCTTTAATTTGGTAACTGTCTCCTTGGTAACTGTCTCCGGGCCCAAATTAAAAGCAGCGTAGGTATCAGCCTAAAATATCCTTATATCCTTTAAGCAAAAGGCTTACATCCCACGGCTTATAACCAAGCCGCTTCACCACGTCCTCAACCTCGTCCTGCACTCCTCGCGAGTATAATTTGCGCAAAAACTCTCCTGCGCGACGAATGACAAACCACTTTTTACCGAATTTCCCAACCAAATAATCCTGAATCTGCGCGGCCGCAATCCAAGCCCGCAAATATTCGGCGCTGTAAAATCCGCTGTCCATATCCACCAGCCAATTAGTCTTCTTATGCACAAATCCTGTGGTTTTCTCCAAAGTCTTGGCATAGTGAGTTGGCCCTGCTGGGAGTCGCATCTGTGCAAACATCTCATACTCGTGAATAAACTTGCCCAAATATCTGCGAAGCATCATCAAATTGACAAAATAAGCCTGCCATTTGATTTTGGCACCCGTAAATGCCGAAACATTAAGGTAAGTCGTCAAGAAGTCCGGATTAAAAACCAGATCCTCGAGTAAAAATGCGTATGTTTCTGTTAGCGCATTTGAGCGCGAAAGCATCCTAAGACTGTAAGGCAACTTTTCGTCTATTGCCGCCCCATGAAGTGCATGGCCGCCTTCATGAAACATGGACTCGAAATCCTGCTCACCGCCCAGAGGTTTGATAATCAAATGAATCTCAGACGGGGGATTGGGCCAATAACAAACCGCCCGCGGATTTTTCCTGGGACGCGCAACATCATCAATTTTGATCTTCGTCAGAAGCGTCGAAAGTCCGGCGTCACGCACCCATTTTTCAAAGGTTGAGACAATTTGTTTTCCGGGATAAAAATTATCGTACATTGAAAGGGAGCGCAGATACAGGGTATGACAGGAACGAATCCTCTTAAAGGGACGGCCCAAAACCTCGGCCACCACAGCGGAAGAAACTGATTGCCAAATTTTGTCTGTCGCCTTAACCAATTCCAGGCACTGGCCAAAAAACTTATCGTAGTGGGTTTTTTTGCCACGGGCAAAATAATCCACATATCCCGAAAACCCCAGACTTTTAATAAGTTTTATTTCGGTATCTAAAATCTTTTTCTGTTTGGCGCAGGCGGCTGTAGTGACTTTTTCGGCAGCATCATCCAGAGTCTCACGACGCGCAAATTGAGGCTCCTTGGCAATCATAGGCAGCACTTGAAAATATGGCAATGATTCGGTGCCTACCTTAACTGTCGCTTTGATAAAGTAAGTTGTTACCTCATCCTGAAGCCTCGCCAACTGTTGGCCTATAAAACTTCCCGCTAGTGTAAAGTAAATTCTCTCAAGTATATCTTTCTTTTTCGAATCTTTGGCGGATTCAATCTCGCCGTGAACTTCATCTATTGTTTGGCGAGTAAATAAATCTTGGTATTTTTTGTAGATTTTGGAAGTTTCTGCAACTTCTTTTAAACCAACCCGAACCAGCCGATCCTCAGTCTCAAGATCGTAAATGAATTTTGCCAGTTGATCTTCTAAAATCTTAATATCCATTAGAAAAACCAATCGGCCTAAGCTGGCCGATTTAGGCTCTATTTTACCTCAAATTAGACCAAAAAGCCAATTCTAATGGCCCAAATTCGAATCTGAGACCACGCCTAAGGCTCTAGAAAGGTTTTTTTGCCGTCCTAATAGGCCAAACGGTCGTTTGCATTGTGAAATCAGGAACAAAGAGAGGCTAAAATAAACACATTGGTAAAAATGGGGGAGAAATGGATCAAATAAGGACAAGTTAAAAGTTAAAAGGCAAAAGTCAAAAGTCAGATAAATAAAGAAATAAAACCAGAAACCAGCAACTAGAAACTAGAAACTAATTTTGGCGCTTTGCGCCCTATCTGCGCACGCTTTACGTCGTAAAAGTATTATTGTGCGACGCACAGGCTACAGGAAGAT
>JBBTZR010000014.1:10615-19070 GCA_038078475.1 Patescibacteria group bacterium | reverse complement strand
GCAATTTTCGTTCCCGAAGGCAAGCGAGGGACAGATACAAGAGGCAGAGGCCAGGCTGGTGCCACTGAGATTTTTGCCCTCTCACCCACTCCATTTTTTGATTCTGACAAAAGAAACCTTGCAGCGCTTTTTGCAACCTTCTGCCGCCACTCGAGCCGGTTTTGATTTGGTACTTGCCGGCAAAAGAATTAAGGAGGCTTATCTTTTGACACAATCGGGCGATTTTGAAAACGCCAGTCATGGGCTTTTCAACTATAGCAAGCGTCTTGATAAGTTAGTTTTCCAGTTTGAGAAAGCGCGATCTCAAAATCAGGAAGTGGTACCACTGGCAGATAGAATCGCTGAGGGTCTAAAGGATCATGAAACATTGCTTTCGGCAATCAACCAGAAGTGGCAGGGGCAAGAAGACGCTTATGATTTCGACACCAATTTGGCGGGGGCAGTCTCGGCATTTTCAAAAATGGCCTTGGCGATTGATAACGTTCGCCCGGGACTTAAAGACAGATTTATGCTAGTAGTAGATAAAGGAACGGATGACGTAATTCTTCCTTATGTTAGTCCACCTGTTTTAGAAGCGTCGCCGTCGGGAAAACCCAGAAGAATAATTTTCTAGAGAATTAGACTAGAAGTGGAATGAGGAGAAGTGCGACGATGTTGATAATCTTGATCATGGGATTTATCGCCGGTCCGGCGGTGTCTTTGTAGGGATCCCCGACAGTATCGCCGGTGACTGCTGCTTTGTGAGCTTCCGAACCTTTGCCTCCGAAATTACCAGCCTCGATATATTTTTTAGCATTATCCCAAGCAGCACCTCCGGTTGTCATGGAAATGGCCACAAAAATACCTGAAACAATCGAGCCCATTAAAAGTCCTCCTAAAGCAGTCGTGCCAAGAACAAAGCCGACCACGACCGGCGCAACTATCGGAACCAGCGCGGGGACAATCATCAGTTTCAAGGCTTTTTTGGTTACGATGTCGACTGCCCTGTCGTACTGGGGGCGAGTCTGGCCAGTTAAAATTCCAGGACTGGCGCGAAATTGACGTCTGACCTCGTCGACTACCGCTCCTGCCGCTTTTCCCACAGCCTCCAAGGCAAATGATGCAAACAAAAACGGCAATGATGCGCCGATTAGAAGCCCAATTAAAACTTGGGGGTCTGAGAGCGAGAACTCTACAATTAGCCCTTCGGCTTGGAGCTGTTGAGAATAGGATGCAAAAAGGACCAAGGCTGCCAAAGCAGCCGAGGCGATGGCATAGCCCTTGGTTATAGCTTTGGTGGTGTTGCCGACCGCATCTAAGGGGTCGGTGACATTTCTGACAGATTTGGGCAAGTTGGCCATTTCGGCAATGCCGCCGGCATTGTCGGTTATTGGACCATAGGCGTCGATTGCCACCACAATTCCAGTTAGGGAGAGCATGGAGACCGCGGCGATGGCGATTCCGTATAGGCCTGCCAGTGTATGGGCGGCAAGTATAGCAAGGGTGATTATCATAATCGGCCAAAATGTCGAGCGCATGGCTAGCGCCAGTCCAGCAATGATATTGGTAGCGTGGCCTGTTGTTGAGGCGGCGGCGATCTTTTGCACCGGGCTAAATTTGGTGGCGGTATAGTATTCGGTTATAAGAACCATAAAGATGGTGACGGCGATACCAATTAGGGATGTGAAATAAAGATTCGTAGGATCATAGATACCGTTGGCATTCATCATCATGTAGGTGGCGGGGTAGAATCCCAGGGCTGAGATGGCCGCGGCGACGATAAGGCCGACGTAGAGTGCTCCCATGATGCTCTTATTTTTGGGAAGTTTGACAAAGAAAGTAGCGATAATGGTAGCGACAATGGCCACACTGCCTAGAACTATTGGATAGAGTATGGCGCCAAGCGAGCTTGGGAAAAGCAGAGAACCGAGAAGCATGGCAGCAATTAGCGTGATCGCATAGGTCTCGAACAAATCGGCGGCCATGCCGGCACAATCGCCAACGTTATCGCCAACGTTATCGGCAATGACAGCCGGATTTCTGGGATCGTCTTCAGGAATGCCGACTTCGGTTTTGCCAACCAAATCTGCCCCGACGTCGGCGGCTTTGGTGTAAATGCCGCCACCGAGTCTGGCGAATATGGAAATTAAAGAACCGCCAAAGCCTAAACCAACGAGGCCAACTAAATCGCCGGTAGCGCCAAAGTAACCGCTAACTGAAAGCAGCGCGAGTCCAGCGACCAGAAGGCCGGTTACCGAACCGCCGGAAAAAGCAACGGCAAGCGCGCTTCGCAGTCCTTTTTTGGCTGCCTCAGTTGTTCTGACGTTTGCGCGAACAGAGATATTCATGCCGATAAAGCCACAGACTCCCGAAGCTATGGCGCCCACTAAAAAGCCGATGGCTGTTGAGGTGGATATTAAAAGTGCCAGGGCAATAAAAATGACGATAGCAACTGCTGCGATGACCGTGTACTCGCGGGCAAGATAAGCGCTGGCGCCTTCGGCGATGGCATCGGCAATCTCGCGCATTTTGGGGGTGCCGGCAGGCTTGGTAATGATTCTAAAAGAAGTAATTACGCCATACAAAATAGCTGCTGTTGCAGCAGTGAGGGCGAGGGGCAGACCGAGTGCGGGATTGATGCTGGCAAGATCCACAGTTTCAGCTGATAATACAAACTTTACTTAAAATTTGCAACAGAGATCCTGAAACTAGTCTTCGACCGTGAGGTCCTCGACTCTGAGGCTCGGACTCGAAGAGCTCAGACCGAATCGGCTCAGGATGACCTTAAAGGTCAATTTGCTGGCGGGGGGACAGAAAAAGGTGCTGGTTTCTTTTCCGATTTAGGTTCCTCTAGCTTCTTTTCTTTGGGCAGAGATCTTGTGAGTGCGACCTTTAAGACTTCATCCATGTGCTCGGCAAATATAAATTGCAGGTCGCGTTTGACGTTTTTGGGAATATCCTCCAGATCTTTGGCATTTTGTTTGGGGAGGATAATGGTGGTAAGTCCTGCCCTGTGGGCTGCTAAAACTTTTTCTTTGACTCCGCCGATCTCTAGAACCCTGCCGCGCAGTGTAACTTCGCCAGTCATACTAACTTCACGTCTGGCGGGAATTTTGGCCAGAGCAGAGACAAGTGCGGTCGTTAAGGCGATGCCGGCGGATGGACCTTCTTTAGGTACGGCTCCTTCAGGAACATGGATATGGACATCGGTTTTGGCGGCAAAATCTTCTGTCAGTCCCAAGACTTTGGCCCGTGAGCGCACATATGACATGGCAGCTTGAGCCGATTCTTTCATAACATCGCCGAGCTGCCCTGTTAATATAAGTTTACCGCGGCCAGGCATCAAAGTTACCTCGACAAAAAGAATTTCGCCGCCAGCCGGTGTGACTGAGAGGCCTGTAGCCATGCCGACTTCATCGCGCGTTTCAGCCAGCGTCTTGGTGAACCTGTAAGGACCTAAATATGTGGGTATTTGCTTTGGTGCAACACGAATCTTTGCAAGATCGCGTTTGGTGGCAAATTTTTTGGCGATTTTTCTAAAAATCGAGGCGATTTCACGCTCAAGTTCTCTGACTCCGGCTTCGCGCGTGTATCTGGCGATAATTTCCTTGATTGAACTATCTGTGAGTTGGACTTTTTTGTTGTCGAGCCCATGGGCTTCAAGCTGCTTGGGGATCAAAAACTGTTTGGCAATGTGGAACTTTTCTTCTTCGGTATAACCTGGGAAGCCGATTACCTCAAGTCTGTCTTTCAGAGCCGGAGGGATCGTGTCCAGAATATTGGCAGTTGTAATAAACATGACATCGGAAAGATCATAAGGAACTTCCAAATAATGATCAGAGAAGGCATTATTTTGTTCCGGATCGAGTGCCTCCAGAAGTGCTGAGGAAGGATCGCCGCGAAAGTCCATGCCGATTTTGTCGAGTTCGTCAAGCATAAAGACGGGGTTTTTGGTCTTGGCATTTCTGATCCCCTGGATGATACGGCCAGGCAGCGCGCCAACATAAGTACGACGATGACCGCGAATCTCGGCTTCGTCATGGATACCACCCAAAGAGACTCTGATGAATTTGCGCCCCAAGGCTCGGGCTATTGATTTGCCGACGGAAGTCTTACCAACACCGGGTGGACCAACAAAACAAAGAATGGGGCCCTTCATTTTGCCGACCAATTTGTGAACCGCTAAAAACTCCAATATGCGCTCTTTAACCTTGGGCAGGCCGTAATGATCTTCGTCTAAGACTTTGGCTGCGAGATCAACACTAGTGGTCTTTTTATCCTTGACTTGCCAGGGCAGTTCAACGAGCCACTCCAAATAGGTGCGAACATACGAAGATTCCGGGTTATATGAGGACATCTTGGCTAGCCGGGAGAGCTCGCGCTCGGACTTTTCCCTGACTTCATCGGGCATTTGGGCGGCTTTAATTTGCCGTCTCAGTTCAGCGATGTCTCTGCCGTCTTCGTCTTCTCCCAACTCTTTTTCAATCGATTTCATCTTTTCGCGTAGTATGGCTTCTTTGGTGACTCGACCGACTCTTTCTTGAGTTTCGGTATCGATTTTTTGGGAGATCTCGAGAATTCTAATCTCCCGAGTCAAAAGCTCTGAAAGGCGTTCGAGTCTGGCTTTAGTGTCAATCATCTCGAGTACTTGTTGCTTGTCGGATGTTTTAAGGTCAATTGAAGCGGCGACAATGTTAACTAACTGATTGGGGTCATCTGTTGAGAAAATGTGGATTGAGGATTCAAGTGTCAGTGTTCCGCCAAGCTCGCCATAACGTTTGATCTTGGCAAGGATATTTCTAAACATGGCTTCTATTTCTTCAGTGCGTTGAGAAAGTTGAGGAACTTCCTCGACTTTAACTGCTAAGAACGGATCGATTTGGGTAAACTCTTTGAGATAAACGCGGGACATTCCCTCTACTGCCAGGTTGTATTCGTTGTCGACTTTCCAAAGTCGACGGATTAAACCGACTGTGCCGACGGAATAGATGTCGTTTGGTGCTGGGTTTTCGATGCGGGGATTTTTTTGGGCAACGAAAACTGCCAGCCTGTCGGAATTGTAAGCGCCATCAAGACCGAGTTTAACTTTTGGGCGACCAACGGTTATGGGAACCATCGAGGAAGGGAAAACAACAGTATCTCGAAGCGGGACTATGGGCAACTCGCTTTTGATTCTGGGTTTTTGCTGATCTAAGAATATAGCCATTTGACTTTAAGGGCAAACCTGATACGGTTTTTCCTTAATATTCCTTTTCCTTGAATGGTCAAATTTAAACTAGCAGAGCTAGATTTAAATTTAATTTTATTATCCTACTCTATTTTACCAGCTTTGGCTAGTGGGTTTCGCGTGCTAGCGATTTAGCAGACAGAATACCACGAGTGCTAATAGGTGTCAAGTCCTCTTTTTGAGATTAAAAGATAGAGACCAAGTAGAAATGCGGCTAAAGATATTACGTGTGCGACTTTGACTGTTCCAATAACCCAAGTGTCGATGCGCCAGAATTCGACTACGAAACGCCCGATGGCATACAAGATTAAGTACATAGCGAACATTGAGCCTTGGACTTTTAACCTTTTTGACAAAAAAAGAAGAATAAGGAAAAAGATGGCATCAATCATAGCCTCATAGAAAAAAGTTGGCTGGAAATGAGTGGAGAATCTAAATTGTGGCGGTCGATTTTCGGGAGAGATAAAAACTCCCCAAGGCAGATTTGTTGGGGGGCCGAAAGCTTCTTGGTTAATGTAGTTGCCGATGCGGCCAATTGCCTGCCCTAAGAGAAGTGATGGTGATGCCAGATCGAGAAGTGAGAGAAAATCAATGCGTTTGACTTTGGCAACTAGCCAAAAACCAAGAAAAATTCCGACAAGACTGCCCCAAATGCCTAAACCCCCGGCAGAGATATTGATTATGGATGATGGACTCGCGGAATAGAAACTCCAATAGTCGGCAACATGATAAGCTCTGGCGCCGATAAGGGCCAGAACAAGCGGCAGGAGAAGTATTGGATCATCGAATAGGTTTCTTGGGATTTTGTATATTGCTGCTCTTTTTTTGGCGATATACCAGCCCACAAAAATAGCGATGGCGATAATTACACCATACAGATGGATGATGAGTGGCCCAACTTCAAAGCTTCTTGGTAGCATATAATATTGGTAGACCGACCGATTCCATGCGAACATTTTATATCAGCAGGTCGCCCTGGCACAACTCATGGTAACTTTCATATGAGGCTTTTGATTTTGGTAATTCTGGTGGGTTTTTCGATCTATGCTCTGGTCAATTTTGCCAGATATGGCCAGGTTTTTGGTAAGCCTAAATATATTCGGATGGAACTGGTCGAACTTTTGTCTTTCGGAAATTTTTACAACGGAAAAAGCGTTTGTACTCGTGGATATTATGTTGAGGATGAGAAGCTTAGGTTATTGAAGGTGAGTTTGGCTGAAGACCGTTATACAAGAGTCGCCTGGGTTATAACTGGAAATCTTGAAATTATTACAAGGATTCCGGGAGCGAAGGCTAAATTCGTCGAGGCTGAGCTCTGCGGAGAGTTCGAGTCGTCGAGAAATGGCGAATTCGGCGAGCCGCCGGTCTGGATTGCCCAGATTACAGTGGAGTCATACAAAACTTTTGGTGATGTGCAAGAGTTAGAAACTCAAATTTAAACCGTCAACACAACACGCCTGAGAGTTAGTGCATTGATAACTACAATAATTGAGGAAGCACTCATTAAAAGTGCGGCCCATTCAGGGCGGAGTAGAATACCAAAAGAATAAAGAATTCCCGCGGCAATTGGAATGGCGATTAGGTTATAACCGGTAGCCCAAGCTAAGTTTTGGGTCATTTTCTCATTAGTTTTGCGAGAGAGTGCAATTGCCTTGACCACATCCAGGGGATTATTTCTCATGAGCACAATCTGGGCCGATTCCACCGCTACGTCCGTGCCGGCACCGATGGCAATCCCCAAATGGGCTTGAGTCAAAGACGGTGCGTCATTAACGCCGTCGCCGACCATTGCAACGACATGACCCTTGTTTTGCAATTCTTTTACTCTACTCACCTTCTCCTTTGGTAAAACCTGGGCAAAAACGCTATCGATATTTAGGGCGTTGCCCACAGCTTGGGCTACATCGAGTCTGTCCCCTGTTAACATAGCGGTTTTAATACCCATTTCATGCAATCTTTTAATTGCCTCTTTTGATTCGTCTCGAATTAAGTCCGAAAGGACAACTGCCCCGGATAATTTTTTGTCAATGACTAGATAAACAATCGTCCCGACAATTTTGGGCACCAGAAGATTAATTTCTTGCTCGCCTATTGCCATTTCTTCCAAAAGTTTGCTGTTACCAACGATAATTTCTTTATTCTGAAGCTTGCCTCTGGCACCCCGTCCGGGGAACGATTTAAAGTTTAAAACTTGCGGAATTTTAATTTTTCCTGCCTTGGCCTCCTTAACGATCCCTTGGGCAATCGAGTGCTGTGAGTGCAGCTCAACCGCAGCGGTCAGTCTTAATATCTCCTCTTGTGTTATTTTTGAATTTTTCGGTTTTAAGATTTCCGAAACTCCGAACTCGCCATATGTCAACGTACCCGTCTTATCAAAGACTACATAATCGATTTTACGGGCGATTTCCAAACCTTTCATGTCTTTTATGAGGATACCGTTTTTGGCGCCAAGGGTAGAGGTAATTGTGGTTACGGTTGGAATAGCCAGACCCAACGCATGAGGGCAGGCAACCACGACAACAGTAACTGCCAAAGTAGTAGCAAATATGACTCCCTGAGGACTCACGAGAAACCAGTACAGAAATGTGGCACTGCCAACAAAGATGGCCACAAGAGTCAAAATGTTGGCGGCCCGATCTGCTAGTTCCTGAACTTTGGGTTTTGACTCTTGAGCGCGACGGATTAAATCCATAATTTGGGCAATGGCGGTTTCGGAGCCGGTTTTGGTAACTTCAACCGTCAAAGACCCTTCATTGTTGATTGAGCCGCCGATCACTTTGGAGTTTTTTCGCACCTCTTGCGGCCTAGATTCACCGGTAATCATCGATTCATTGACCGAACTTTGGCCAACAATTACTACCCCATCTACCGGAATTTTTTCTCCGGGACGAACCAGCACCTTGTCGCCCTTGACAATTTGGTCGGTTGGGATATCCTCAATATTTTGACCAACTATCTTGTGGGTTGTCGCAGGAATAAGTTTAGCAAGCTCGCCCAGTGCTGATGTCGTCTGGCGAACAGCACGCATTTCCAGCCAGTGACCAACCAGAAAGACAGAAATTAATGTAGAGATTTCCCAATATAGAGACTCACCGGGGAAAAGAAAGGTGGCAGCGACGGAAAAAGTGTAGCCAACGGTGATAGCCAAAGCCACCAAAGTCATCATGCCAAAATTTCTGGTTGATAACTCTGCCCTTGCGCCCTTGAAAAATGGCAGGCCCCCAAAGGCGAAAATAAAGGTCCCCAGAA
>JBBTZR010000014.1:0-10515 GCA_038078475.1 Patescibacteria group bacterium | reverse complement strand
TCCATCGGGCAAGTGTAAAGAGTTACTGGTTTAGGGTAGTACTTAATCATTGTGAGCTTCTTTTGAGATACCAAAGTGATGCCACAATTAAAAATGAAGAAATAGCAACCGGTACAATCACTGGCCCAACCCAAGGGGTTGGTAAGAGAAAGAAAATATCAAGATCAGTTAGGGCCTTGGGCCAGCCGATTGTTAATCTTAAAAATATATAATAGAAAATATCCCAAATTCCAAATGTTAGGAAAAAATAGGCAACCTGAAGTCTGGCGTTTTTGCCGGCTAAGGCTGCTACGATTGCTAACAAAATTAATGTGGCCAGTTCTCTCGTTCGTTCAATGTTTAACAGGGCCGAATCCGTAATAATTTTGATAGCGGTCTGAGGTTCCAAAAAAGCAATGCCTGGAACCAAAAACAATATTTCGTAGCGGCCAACATCTGGTTGAGTTGATCCTAGAAGATGTCGAAGATAGACGACAACTGATGCTTCAACAAAAGCAAACGCCACAGAGAAAATGGCAACTTTTAACAGCGTTCGCGTATTTATCATAGAGATTAACGAACTTTATCACCTTTTTTCCAAAGCCAACGGACTAAAGCAGCCAAGGCAGCAATTACTAAAACCCAGGTGACAAGCCAAAGCAAACCCCAGATCCAAAATCCTGCACCGTCGCCAAGCCAGCCCATCATCGGGTGATATCTAAAGTACCTGTCGTCTAGGACTTTATCTGCAGATTCTGTTCCGAATCGCATCATGCCTGCGAGTAACATCCTGCTCACCTCCTTGCTTTATCAAAAATGTCGATGACTTCCTTAATTGATTTATCTTTATTCTTCCCTTGCATGGCGTGCGAGGCGTGTTCTTCTAGGTGCCCTTTGAGTATTATGTGATCAACAGCGCGGAGGGCAGACTGAACGGCGAGCGATTGCTGGAGGATGTCGATACAATATTTTTCAGCTTCAACTGCTGAAATTACATGGTCTAGATGTCCCCTGGCGGTGCGCAGTCTTTTGATGGCTTCCGATTTGACTTGTGCTTGCATGGCTATATCCTACCCCGGTGGGGAGGGTTTGTCAATAGAGAGAGTAGGATATAAATTTATTATCCCGAAAGTTATTTACTTTGCTGGTAATCTTCTTTTAGCTGCTCTATAAATGCGAGGGCGCTATCGCCTATCAGTACGGGTGCATCGGTAAATTTATGTCGCAACTTAAAGTATTCGGTCCTGGGATGTTTATCTGAAACCGGGAGACTTTGACTAAATCTTTTGGCTAAACTCTGTCTGTCTCCAACTAGTTCAATTGTAACTTCTTCTTTTAGGGTCGAGTTTGGCCTAACTTGAATCACTTCTTCTAAATCTTTGACGGCTTCTTCGTCTTCAAACATCAAATTTATTCTTTGGGAATCGAGGGTAGTTATTGATCCTTGTAAAAATATGCCGCCGACGCTGCCAACTTTTTGATAGGCTAAAACGTAAGGAAAAACATCTAAGAAACTTTTAATGGCCAGTGAGATATCGTCAACTCTTGAGCCATTATAATAAATCCATTGACTGACAATGCCGCCCGGGTTTAGTATCTTGGTCAAATCCTCATAAAATTCTTTGGAATGCAAAACGGTTGTGCCGGCGGCATTGAAAGGCGGAGGCGGATCAATCGTGACAATATCGTAAGTCTTGTCGGTTAAGAGGGCGTAATTTCGGCCATCGTTGATGATTACTTTTCCTTTGGGGCTTAAAAGAACCTCTTGCGCATCTGGGTGGAAAAAGTGCATTAGTTTGGGGACGGTGGGAACGAGTTCTATAGCGTCAGTTTCTAAATTTTGGGCAAGACTTGAGCGGAAAGTTGTTCCCATGCCGAAGGCAATGACTAAGACTTTTTCGGGGTTTGGGTGAAGGGCAATTGGTATATGGGCCATAAATCTGGTTTCGGAAACCCTTGAGGTGGTGGCGACGCCATCGATAAATAATCCCTGATCGTTATTTTTGGGATCGACAAAAGCAAATATTGACGCAACCTCGTCCTCGGCAAAGGTATAATTTATGTTGTTAAGTTTGGCAGTTAGAATTTGGAGGTCGGTTGTGTATTGGGTGAGGCGGTTACCTTTTGCAGTTAGAAGCCATAACCCCGCTAAAAGAGGGATGAGGACAAAAGTCGCTGATAGATATTTGAGAAAACTCGTGACTTCTCGCTCTCTTAAAATAAAATAGATGGCGATAGCGAGATTGAAAATTGCCAAAATTATGATGCTTGGGGAACTACCAAAGGTTGGGATAAACAAAAAAGATGCCAGAAAGCCTCCGGTTATGGAACCTGCCGTATTGGCAAAATAGGCGGCTCCAACAATTTTGCCGGTATGTTTGTTGTTCGACAGTAGGGCGACAACGGCCGGAAAGGTCAGACCCATGAGAATAGTTGCCGGTAGAACAATTGCGGCAATTCGAAAACCATTATCGATGACAAATTTGTGAGTCAGAATAACCGAAGCAATCGCCGCGATACCAATACCTGCTTCGCAAATTGCAAAAGCCAAATTTTTACCTTTTATTATTCTTGCAAACTTTTGGTAGATTAAGCTGCCAATACCAATCCCCAAAATGTAAATTGCCAGAACTGTTGCAAATGCATAAATTAAGGTACCGATTGTCGGTGTAAAAATTCTGCTCCATAAAACCTCGTAAGCTATTGAGATGAGACCGGACATAAAAAAAGCCCCCAAAACTATTAGTTTTGGGGTGGAAATTACTTTCGTGATTTGGAGATTTGGAGATTTTTGAATTGTTACTTTCGAATCTTTAGCGCTTACGAAAAACGCCACTGCCCCAATCAAAAGGTTGATGGCAACTGCCAAAAGTAGACTATTTGAGAGGCCAAATAACTCAATCAAAACGAATGCTGAGATTAAGACACCGACAACGCCTCCGATGGTGTTAGTGGCATAAAGAAGACTGACGCTTTTGCCAAGAGATTGGTTTTCTGACTCGGCAAAGCGCACAAGGATAGGTAACGTTGCCCCCATCAAAATCGTTGGTATCGATAAGACGAAAATGGTTAGGGCAAATTTAATAAATAAAAGAGTCAGGGTTACCGAAGATCCGTCAGAAAAAAGCGCATAAGTAGATTTAATAGTTTCCAGAAGAATGAGGGTTGAGGCGGCTGACAATCCGATACCGATTTCCAAAAACGAATAGGTTTTGATTAATTTTTTGCCGGAAAGACGATCGGCGATTTGGCCCGCAATTAAGCTACCAATTGCCAAGCCTCCTAGAAATGCCGAAATTACGGCGACGATCGAATTGGTAGTTGAACCAAAAATTAAAACTAAAAGTCTGCCCCAGACGATTTCATAAATCAAACCTGCAGTGCCGGAAAAAAAGAAAAGGAGATAAACGATCTTGGGGGATGTCAGCGGCATTTCTTGCACTTGAGTATATATCGAGTTAGAATCTGCACGCAATGGTGAGGATTTACACTAAAACCGGAGATCGCGGTACGACTTCTCTTTTTGGGGGCAAAAGAGTAGATAAAAATTCGCTAAGGATTAGGGCTTATGGCGAGGTTGACGAGTTGAATAGTCTGATAGGTGTAATTTTGTCGGAAAAACCTCAAGATGAAATTGTCAAAAAACTTTTAAGAATACAGGGAGAACTTTTTGTTTTAGGGGCTGATCTAGCAACTCCGAAGGAAGTCAAGATCAAAATCCCAAGAGTTACAAAAAATTTTGTGACAAGACTTGAGCGCGAAATCGATGTCTGGAGTAAAGCTCTTCCCCAACTCAAAAAATTTATTTTGCCAGGAGGACCAAGAGTTGGGGCAAAATTACATCTGGCAAGGACTGTTGCCAGACGGGTGGAGAGATCGATCGTTGATTTATCGTCGCAAGAGCAAATAAATAACAACGCGCAAATTTATATCAATCGCCTTTCCGACTGGCTTTTTACTTTAGCGAGATATGTAAACAAAATGGAGAAAGTTACGGAAATTCCTTGGAAAGGCAGAGGCAGATAGTTAGTAAAACTTAAATGATTGAATCATTTGTTGGAAAAGTTTCTCATAGACTTTTAGCTCTTCCTCTGTGCCTGCTGAGGCTGTAAATTTGAGTATTGTTCCATCTTTGGCGATTGCATAAGTATGACGAAACTCTTTCGGGGGGCCTTGTAGGGCAGAAAATGTTCGATCCGTCGTGTACTCAAGTGCCCCACTGTTTTCTACCTTAAAACCTCTAATTTTGGTAATAATTGATACAACATCCAGTGGTTCACGAATCTTTTCACCTTCTTGAGCTTTATCAATTTTTTCGAATTCTTTTAAGAAGAGAGGATCCGATCCGACGTTAAACCGGACTTTAATGGCAGCTGGCGTAGCTTCTGCCATCCGAGGATCGGTTTCCTGAAAATTTGCGTCAAAATTGTCAAACTCGCGAACGTACCAATGGGTGGGGTATTTGAGAGTAAATTTGTGTTTTTCGTTTTCGTAGCTTTTCCAGCCATAATATTTATCTATCAAGATTTGGTCGCTCGAGGGTGTAAGTAAGTTAATAGAGTCTAAAAACTTACTTTTAAAAACTAAAAAAACAATGCTCCAGATTAAAATAACTGCTATCAGCAGCAAGATGGGGGCATGGGCAAAGCCGCGCGGCATAACTCTAATTTATCCACTTTAACTGCACTTGCTCCAGCCGCAGGTTGGATTGACGCATTTGCGGCAGCCTTCGGCATAGATTACCGGGCTGGAGCAATCAGGACAAACTATAAATTTATTTTCGATAATTTTTTCTTCATGGATGCCGCTGACTAGGCCGGTATCCAATTGTGTTTCTGCTGCTTGGGGAATTGTCATCTGTAGACTTTGTCCGTTACCCGCTTCGCCAGGCGGGCCGTTTGACGATACTTGAGAGATGCCATTACCGCTAGTTGCCCCATAAGTCGCGCTTGACTCTCCGTTGGCGATTGGCTTTTGTGCTTGCTCGGTTGATAACTGTTCTTGAGTGATTGGCAACATCAGCTGTTTGGCATTGGAGATTTCGATTAACGACTTGCCAACTGCGTCAAAGGCGGAGAGAACGCTGTCAGGACCAAGACCATAGGGCGTGCCGCAGGAAATGCCAACTAAGTCTGAGGCAATTTCCTCGAGCGAGGCCCCATACTTGAGGGCACGAGAGGCAAGACGTCCGGTAACTTCGGCGGCGCCGGACACGTAACCGCCGGTTTTGCCGATGGTGACAAATACTTCTACTGGCGCGCCTTCGGCGTCCCTAAAGACAGAGGTATAGACGTAACCGACATCGGCTTTTTTCCTAACACGCATGCCCCAAGCCTCTTGCGGTGTCGGTTTCTTTCTGGGAAGGGGCAGTAAAACATTGCCTGCGTCATCGAACCTTTTGTCCCTCGAATCCTCTCGGGACCTATGGCCGGCAAGCTGATCGTAATATGATTTATCCTTTTTAACCTCAAGCACTTGTTTAACCCTGGAACCATCACGATAAATGGTGATCATGTTGCAGCCAAGCTCGTAACTGAGCCAGTAAGCTTCGCGGACATCATCAACTGTGGCCTCATTGGGGAAGTTGATGGTTTTGCTGATTCCGTTGTCCGTAAACTTTTGGAAGGCAGCGGCCATTCTGACATGATCTTTGGGAGCAATGTCGCCGGCGACCACAAAAACACTTTGAAGGTCTTCGGGGATTTCATCTAAACCTTGGGTGGAGCCGCGATTTTCTTCGATTTTCCCTAAGAGCTCGTCGCTTTCCAATGCTCTTTCTCTTAATGCCTCTAAGAAATAAGGGTTCGTGGTGAAAAGTCTTTTACCTTCAATGGTGTTTTTGGCATACGTTAGGGCAAAGTGAGGCTCGATACCACTTGAGCAGTCAGCAAGCATGGAGATGGTGCCAGTTGGAGCAATTGTGGTTCTGGCACCGTTTCTGGGACGGATGCCGGTGGCGGGCTTGTCGTAGATGGAACCCTTATAAGCCGGGAAGACACCGCGAACTCGCGCCAAGTCACAGCTGGCGTTGTCGGCCTGGCTTTGGACAAATTCCATAACTTTTTCGGCCAAATCGAAGGCTTCTTTTGTATTGTAGCCGATGCCCAGAATAACTAGCATGTCTGCCCAACCCATAACGCCTAGGCCAACCCGACGGATAGCCGAGGTCATTTTGTCGATTTCTTCGACCGGATATTCGTTCATATCCAGAACATTGTCTAAGAAGTGGATGCCTGTGTGAATAGCATTTTTGAGAGACTGCCAATCGATCCTTCGACTTTGCTCAGGGTCTGCGACAGGATCTACGATTCCTCCTTCGTCGGAATCTACGACACTTCGACTTCGCTCAGTGTCTTCGACAAACTTGGAAAGATTGATAGACCCGAGTGTGCAAGCGTCATAGGGTAAAAGCGGCTGCTCGGCACACGGGTTGGTGGCCTCAATTTGGCCGATTTTAGGTGTCGGGTTAGAGCGGGAATTATTGACTCTGTCGATTAAGATCATGCCCGGATCCCCATATTGCCAGGCAAGTTTAGTAATAAGATCGAAGACTTTTTTGGCGCTCATACGATCAACAACTTGGCCGGTTCGGGGATTGACTAGGTCGTAACCTTCGTCACCGTTGGTGGCACGGCAGATTTCATAAAGTTTGGTGACGCCTTCCTCGATACGGACATTTTTGAGATCGAGGTCGCGGATAGCGTAGGCTCCTTTAATGTCTTCGATAATTTCCTCAATTCTTCGACTTCGCTCAGAATCTTCGACCTCTTCAATATATTTGGCATCGGTTTTAACTTGTTCCATGAATTTTTCATCAACTGTGACCGAGATATTGAAATTGGTAAGCGAGAACTCGTCTACTTTATGGACGGCAAAGCGCAGCACATCGGGATGGGTATAGTGCAAAATACCCATATTGGCGCCGCGTCTGACACCACCTTGGCGAATTTGAGAACAGACATCGTTGTAGGCTTGCATAAAGGCAACCGGTCCGGTGGATTTACCGCGACTGGTACCGATGATGTCGTCTTTGGGACGCAGGTGAGAGAAGGAAAAGCCGGTGCCCCCAGCCATTTTGTGGATCATAGCCATGTCTGACATGGTCGTGAGGATTGATTGCATATCGTCTTCAACCGGCAACACAAAACAGGCTGAAAGCGATTGGCCAACTTTGGCTGAGTTGACCATGGTTGGGGTGTTCGGGATAAATTTCTGGGCAGCCATCAGGCTATAAAACTCACGAGCAGTGTTTTGGTGGGTTTTTTTGCCATGGCTCTTTCGGCGAGATAGGTAGATAGTGTCAGCTGCGGCAATGTAATAAGCAACTCGCCAGAACATCTCTTTTGGGGACTCGATCGGTTCGCCTTTTTCGTTTCTCATGGCGTAGCGTGTTTTAGCGATATAAGCAGCATTTTCGGAAAGCGTGGGTTCGGGAAGATCGGCCGGCGGTTTGGGAATTTGGCGACCAATTTGTCTCGCGCGGTCTCTTATTTTTTGTCTGGTATCAACTAACACCCCATTGCTACGCAATGGGGGCCTCGATAAATTTTTAATTTTTTTAGATTTTTTGATCATCTAGTTTTAAACCCCTTTGAGAGTTTGGAGAGCTCTTTTTCGAAGTCACCAATATCAGCAAATTGTCTATAAACTGAGGCAAAGCGGATATAGGCGACTTCGTCCAATTTTTTAAGTTTTTTAATGACTAAATTACCGATCTTTCTACTTGAGACCTCTGTTTGGCCGTTCTTGCGAAGTTCCGCTTCGATCTCGTCGATAACTTTCTCGATATCTGCGGCTGAAACCGGTCTTTTCTCGCAAGATTTAATAATTCCGGCCCTTAACTTTACCCGATCAAACGGCTCACGTTTACCGTCCTTTTTAACAACTAAAAGATCCAGTGTTTCAACCCGTTCAAAAGTTGTAAATCTACGACCGCACTTAGTGCATTCACGTCTACGCCTGGTCGTTTTGCCACTATCTCCCTCGCGTTTATCAACTACCTTTGTGCCGTCGTTTGAACAAAAAGGACAAATCACAATCCCCTGTCAGCCTAAAACTTTTTTAACTGCCCTAAAATGAAAACTTGCTTTTAGCAGCAGGCCTTATTTCCCCGAGTCTGACTCGGTTTCACGAATTCGCTAAAAGCACAATATCTTGTGGTCTACTTTCAGATTAGACACTAAATATTGACCTTGTCAAGAGGGCAAATTAAAATATACACCGAAGATTACCCGAAGTCAATGGGCTAATTAACGAAGCCGAGAAAATCTTTGCTTTGATCGGACATTTTGGAAGGATTCCAGGGTGGTTCAAAGGTGAGCTCTACGGAAACGTCCGAAACGCCTTTTAGGGCCTTTAATTTAGTGGTGATGTCGCGGGTAAAATAAGAATCTAAGGGGCAACCAGGGGTTGTTAAGGTCATCAACACATTAACCCTGTTGCCTTCTATATTGACTCCATAAACGAGGCCAAGATCGACAATATTGACACCCAGTTCTGGATCAAGACATTCTCGGAGCTTATTGATGATTTGTTCTTGGGAAATCATTGGCTGTCTATACTTTACCAAGATGCAAGTTCGAAGTCAATTTTGGTAATTAATTTTGAAGATGAAACCACCTTTATCATCTGAGACATAAAGGGCGCCGTTTTGATCAAAAATCAAGTCGACAGGACGGGCGACTACAAGGCTACCCGTAAGAAAACCGGTAATAAAATCTTCAACGCCGGCGGCTTTGCCGTTTTCCAGATTGATCTTGACTACCTTGTAGCCTATCGGAGTTGATCTGTTCCAAGAACCGTGATAAGCAACTAGAAGATCTCCCTGCCAGTCTTTGGGAAATTTGTCGGTTGTCACAAATTGCAAGCCTAGTGGTGCGCAGTGGGCACAGACTTCATAGACGGGTGGTTCAGTTTCGCCGCAAGGCGGTTGAGGAACTATCTGAATGTAGACTTTTTCATCAAAATCGGTGTCGTGAACTCGATTGCCATAGCAAAGAGGCCAACCATAATCGCGACCCTCTTTGATGATATTCACCTCGTCCGGAGGCAGATTATCGCCTAAAAAGTCCCGGCCCATCTCGGTCCCCCAGAGTTCGCCTGTTTGGGGGTGAGTTGTAATAAAGACGGCGTTTCTTAAACCTTTAGCAAAAAGGCGCGGATTGTTCCCTTCAAAGTCGGAGACGATGACTGCTGCTAGAAACTGGTGATTTTCAAAGCAGACATCGCAAGTAGAACCGATCGTGACGAAGAGTTGGCCCTGACTGTCAAAGGCCATGGTTCTGGTGAAGTGACGGCCACCTTTTGGCAGGTCAAAAAGTTTTTTCTCAAGAGTAGCGGACGAGGTTTCCTCGTTCCATCTGTAACGGCTGACTTTGGTTTCTTCGGCAATAAAAAGCTTGCCACCGTAAAAGGCCAGGCCATGCGGTCGAGAAAGGCCGGAGGCTACAGTGATTTGTTTATCCGCTTTGTGGTCACCGTTTGCGTCCGGAAGGGCAATGACTTTGCCTTCTTGCGGCTGACTGACCAGGATTGTCCCTTGTGGTGAAAGTTCCAGGTCCCTGGCTCCTTTGAGGCTCGCGGCAAAAATTCTGAGGGAAAATTTCGGTGGGATTTTTAAATCGCTCTCGTTGACAGTTTCTATTTCCTCTTTTGGCAAAACTTTCGCTGGTGGCAGAACAGCCGGCAGACTATTCTTTGAAATGATCACGAGAAAGGACAAGATGATTGCTGCTACAATCGCTAAACCTGGGACTCGCTTTTTCATTTGACTATAACTGGTACTTGATCTATATATAATATATAGCAATATAGCGCAAACTGGCGATTGGAGGTGAGTATTGTTGAATCAAAAAATGTTAGTTAGCTTTTTGGGATTTTGGGTGGCAAATGCGGTCACTTTTTTGGTGCTTTCGATGATTCTGCCGGGAAATGTCGTTCTGGGAAATGACAAGATAACAGCCCCAATGGCTGCAGTTTTGTCTGGTCTAATACTGACGATCATACAGTTTTTGGTGCAGCCTGCTTTAGAAAAAAGTGGATTTTTAGAAAGCCTACGGTCCTCATCCGCAGTGCAGATTGCGGGCCTAAAGATCAAAAACCAAAACGCCTGGCCGGCAATTTATTTAGTAGTCAATTTTGTCGGAATTTGGGTTATTAAGAGACTCGCTCAGGTGACAGGGCTAGGTGTCTCGAGCTTCCTCTTTGTACTTATAGCAGCAATCGTGGTAACTGCTGCTGGCTGGGGTGTAGCTCAACTGACTGGGCAAATGCCCAAAAACAAGTGATTTACTCAAGGTAGGCAGTGACTTTTGAAAAAATCTCTTCGGCTGCAAATTTGTGGGCTATTTCATTTGGGTGCGGGTCGAATTTACTGGCCATCAATTTCTGCTTATCAAACCTACCAAAAACGTTTTGTAAATCTAATACTTCTACATTATTTGACCTAAAAGTTTCTGCCATGAGCTGATGAACATGTCTGGCCGGATAATCAGGTCCCAAAGGTGAAATTAATGGAAAAATTACGACTAAAATTTT
>JBBTZR010000013.1:0-2270 GCA_038078475.1 Patescibacteria group bacterium | reverse complement strand
ATTGAAAAATTTATTCTAACCGAAATTCGCTACAGCGCCCAGATTTCTACGTCAAGAGATTTTTTAAGGATAAAGAATATCAACAAAAATATTTTCTATATTCCTAATGCTGTTTCCATATCCGATTTCGATAAAGTTAAGGCCGCCAAATTTAAAAACCCTACTCTGATTTTTGTCGGCAGACTTCACCCCCAAAAAAACCTGAAAACTTTAATTGTTGCCATCAGCAGCTTAATACGCGACTTCCCGAAAGTAACGCTGCTTATTGTTGGAAAGGGGCCCCAAAAACAAGAACTCCGCCGACTTATTGGCAAGATGAGACTTACAGGAAACGTCAAATTTTTAGGCGAGAAATTTGGCTCCGACCTTATTAAACTCTATAAGTCAAGCCATGTTTTCGTTCTGCCGTCGATTTATGAAGGTCAGCCATTGACGCTCTTAGAAGCTTGGGCTGCCAGGCTGCCGGTGATTGTCACCAAGACCGGAGACTGTCAGTTCTTGGTCAAAAACGGCCGCAGTGGATATTTTATAGAAGATCCTTACAACCCCGAAGAAATTTCCAAAACTGTAAAGAAAGCACTCAAGAGTCCCAACTTAGCTCATATGGGCCAAAATGGTTATAATCTTGTCAAGGAAAATTTCTCATGGAACAAATCAGCCCAAAAAACTCTAGAAATTTACAATGAGATCACAGGCTACCATAATTCCATATTCTCCATCCCGTCTTGATTCTACGGTCTTTTTTAAAAAGAACTTGTCTAAATATTTAAGCCGGTCAAAAAAAATTTTAGATATCGGTTGCGGTAAACTTTTCTTTTTTAACTTTTTAAAAGACACAAATTTTAACGGATACTATTTTGGTATTGATATTCAAAGTCCGCCAAAGCTAGGTAAAATACCTTTCCAGGCCAAGACGGTAAAGGCAGATTTTTTAAAATATCCCATACGCAGTAGATTTGATTTAGTTGTTTGTCTATGGGTCTTAGAGCACATTAAGGAGGACGACCGGGCAATTAGTAAAGCAAGTAAAACTCTAAAACGAGGTGGTATATTTGTAATTGCGGCTCCTTCAATTTGGTCATGGCCATTTGAGTTTGGGAGGCACGGTCATCATTATTATAGTTTTGCACATCTTGAAAAACTGACTAAAGAAAATGGGTTTATAATTTTGGAATCCTACTCTTCTGCAGGTATTCTAGGCTTCATATTTATGGTTCTTTATAATTGGCCGCGTTATTTTTTGCTTCTACCCGCTTTAGTTATTTACAAAGTTTTAAAAACCCTCAAGGTTATAGAAATTTCTTGGGGAGAGTTCTCAAAGAAATTAATCTCAAGCACAATTTATAGATACCATCGGTCAAAAACTGCCATAAATATTCACAACAAAATAGTTAGTTCCATTGTAAAATTAGACAGTAGCATTAAGCTTTTTCCGGCAAGCTACATTTTGATTTTGAAGAAACAATGAATATGCCTAAAATTAGTATCATCATGTCTGTTTACAACGGCATGCCATATTTAAAAAAGGCCATAAGGAGTATTCTTACCCAAACTTATAAAAACTTTGAGTTTATCATTGTTGATGATGCATCAACCGACCGGTCATGGGAATACTTAAAAAGCGTCAAGGACAAAAGGGTCAAACCCATTAAAAATAAAAAAAATTTGGGTCTTGCTGCTTCACTGAATATTGCACTCGCAAAATCTAGCGGAGAGTACATAGCTCGTATGGATGCCGATGACATTAGTCTTCCAAAAAGGTTGGAAACCCAATTGGAATTACTACAAAAAGATCAATCGATAGAACTTTGCGGCGTCTGGGCCAAATTAATAGATGAGAACAATAAGGTAATAGGAAGAGTTCATAAGCCAAAAGCAGATAAAGATATCAAGAAAATGAGTAGATGGATTACAGGAATTATTCATCCAACTTGGCTAGGCAGAAGGAAAATCTTCGAAAAACTCAAAGGTTATAATCCCGATTATGACATGGCAGAAGATTTGGATTTTTTAATCAGAGCAAAAGATTTTAAAATGGCAAATATAGAAAAAGAACTGCTTCTCTGGAGAAACCCACAGCAAAGACGCTCACAAAGCGACATAGAAAAAATATATAGACAATCTCTTAGAGTTAGGTGGCAGCATTTTTTAAAAGGCAACTTAACAATTCTGTTTCTTCCTTACTTGATACGTAGCTTAATAACCACGTACTTATTTCCTGCCAGACTGAAAATATTTCTTAATAAAAAAGCCGGTCTTTTATGAAAATT
>JBBTZR010000012.1:0-6782 GCA_038078475.1 Patescibacteria group bacterium | reverse complement strand
TACTCGATAACATCTTTTGCCGATTTTCTCAAAATTTAGGGATTGATCTGGGGACCGCCAATACTCTGGTGGGAGTCGGCAACATTGGGATAGTGCTGCGGGAACCAACGATCGTCTGTCGCCACAAAAAGAGCAAAACCATCATTGCCGTAGGTACTAGCGCTAAGAAGATGCTGGGGCGTGTACCTGGCACGATTGAAGTTTTACGACCCTTAAAAGACGGTGTGGTTGCGGATTTTGAGCTGACGCATGCGATGCTTTCTTATTTTGTTGGCAAAATCCGGGCAAATTTTGGTCATTTTTCACCGCTTGGACCCAAAATGGTTGTCGGTGTGCCAACAAAAATCAGTAAAGTTGAAAGACGTGCAGTTGTTGAGGCGGCTGTTAAAAGCGGAGCTAGAGTTGCCTATCTGTTGGATGAGCCGATGGCAGCAGCAATTGGAGCCGATCTGCCGGTGACCGAGCCGGTCGGTTCGATGATTGTTAATATTGGAGGAGGAACAAGTGAAATTGCCATAATTTCTTTGGGTGGAGTCGTTAGTGGTAGGTCACTAGCTGTAGCCGGTAATAGAATGGATGAGGATATCATCGCTTACATAAGGAGTCGTTGGGGACTGGCGATTGGAGAGGTGACTGCCGAGGCGATAAAAATAAACTTGGGCAGCGCCTATCCGGCGACAACCGAGCGCGAAATGATAGTGCGAGGCAGGGATTTAGAAAAAGGAATTCCCAGAACAATCAAGGTTTCCTCGGGGGCAATTCGCGAGGCACTCTCGCCTGCTTGTGCCACTATTTTGGCTGCAATTCGCCAAACAATTGAAGACGCACCACCCGAGCTGGTCGCCGATATTCTCGAACGGGGAGTGGTTCTCTGCGGTGGTGGTAGTCAACTTTCGGGGCTGCCAAAGTTAGTATCTTCTGAGGTTAAGATGCCGGTAGTTCTGGCGGATGATCCGACAAGCTGTGTTGTTCTGGGGGCAATGAAGGTGGTTTCGGATCGCTCTCTTTTGGCAAAGGTAAAACTTGCCCAAGCATAAGATGGTGCACAAGAAACAGCTCACGCTGAAGGGATTTTTGGGTCGAGAAGCGTTGGCGCGCGAAGGTTGGGGAAGACTGGCTAACTTTAAAGTTTTTTTGACTCTTTTGATGTTAGTGCTTTTGGCGAGACTGTTTTACTTAACTGTAATTCGCGGGTCTGCCAGTCGCCAGTTAGCCGATGAAAATCGTATAAGATATCAAGAGGTGGAGGCTGCCCGTGGCAAGATTTTAGATCGCCACGGAAATGTGCTGGCCGAATCCCGCGAGAAATTTTTTCAAGAGATTGGCGGCCAGTCCCATGAGGTGACGGGGATGCAAGCAGATGATTTGGAGGCCTCGGGCTTGGCCGGTGAGAACTTTTTAGGCGAATTAGGAAGGATTAGACGTGAGGTAGTTCGCGAGTATCCATATGGTCAGACTCTCTCTCATGCTCTGGGGTATATGAGTCGCGTCCAAGAAGAAGATCTAGCGAAGGGGAAAAATTTGTCAAATATTGATTTTGTGGGTAGGTTAGGAGTTGAGGAGATTTATGACCAAGTTTTGCGCGGTCAAAATGGCGCTCGTGTTGTCGAGGTAGATGCGTCAGAGGGGATTATTGCGCTTTTGGCCGCTGTTGACGGGGATCCCGGCGCGGATTTAGAGACAACACTGGATCTGGAGCTCTCAGAAAAAGTTTACAACGCAATGTCCGCTGCTCTTTTGCGCAGTTCGGTGGAGGCGGGTGCGGTAGTTGTTTCTCGCGTTGACACCGGAGAAATTCTAGCTCTAGCATCGGCCCCTGCTTTTGATCCGGACAAAGTCGGTCAAGCAGTGGTTGACCCGCGTCAGCCGCTTTTTAACAGGGCAATAACGGGAGCCTATACACCCGGTTCTGTTTTTAAGATAGTAACGGCTGTTGCTGGCTTAGCATCAGGCAAGATAACACCAGAGACGGAGATTGAAGATGTCGGCGAATTTTCAATTGGCGATTTTAAATTTAGCAATTGGTACTTTTTAAACTATGGC
The DNA here is from genome assembly GCA_038078475.1 of Patescibacteria group bacterium. Classification (GTDB taxonomy): domain Bacteria; phylum Patescibacteriota; class Microgenomatia; order Curtissbacterales; family GWA2-41-24; genus JBBTZR01. The sequence goes on along the minus strand of JBBTZR010000012.1, from coordinate 4,739 downwards.
GGGCGTGACGGAATCCTCAAAATTGATCGCGCAATTGCAAGGTCCAATGATATTTTTTTCTATCGACTTGGGGAGCGAGTTGGTCTTAGCGATCTGAGGAAGTGGGCTGTCGCGTTCGGATTTTCGAAGGCGACTGGCATCGATTTACCTGCTGAGGCAAGCGGAATAGTCGGAGATGAGCTGTGGAAAATTGCCAACCGTGGCGAGAGTTGGTTTTTGGGTGATACGATGCATCTGGCGATTGGCCAGGGTTTTATCGAAGCAACCCCGATTCAAGTCAACATGGCAACTGCCACTGTTGCCAATGGTGGCCGCAAAGTGACACCGCATCTGGCTTTGCGCGTCCGCCAAGATGGTCGCGTTACAGATATCAAAGTTCGCTCGTCTACCTTGCCTGTGGCCCAGTCAACCTTAAAAATTGTTAGGGAGGGGATGAAATTGGCTTGTGAGCGCGGCGGAACTGCTTGGCCGTTTTTTAACGCCAGTTACTTGGTCGGTTGTAAAACCGGAACTGCGGAGAAGGCCCAAGGCAATCCCCATGCCTGGTTTACGGCTTTCGCGCCGTATGAATCGCCAGAAATTGCCATAACAGTTATTATTGAGAATGGTGGTGAGGGATCAACAGTTGCTGCTCCGGTTGCCAAAGAAATCCTCGATTGGTATTTTGCGAAAGATAAGTAAGATGAAAACATTGTCCTTGCCTAAAAACCTAACTCTAAAACTCAAAAAATATCGTGATATGCGTTATGGTGAAAACCCCCATCAAAAAAGCGCCTTTTACTTACAAGACGATGATCCCGGCTATGAGCAGCTTTGGGGACTACAACTTTCTCATAACAATTTAGGTGATGCCAATCATGCTTGGAGATTAATAAATGAATTTGATGAACCGACGGTTGCGATTATCAAACATGGAAATCCATGCGGTTTGGCATCAAGATATGAAATAGAAGAAGCATATATTTTGGCATTTGGCGCCGATCGCGTAAGTGCTTTTGGTGGAATTATAGCGGTGAATAGGCCGCCGACTATTTCGATGATTGAGAAAATGCGCGGTATTTTTTTTGAACTTATTGTGGCGCCCGCTTATTCTCCCCGTGTTTTGGAAAGACTGCAAAAAAGAAGTCGAAAGATGCGAGTTATTCGCGCAGATAAGCCACCGCATCAGTTGGAGTTTACTCGGGTTTTCAACGGTTATTTAGTTCAGACCCCTGACATAATAGTTGAGCCAAAGTCAAAGTGGAAAGTGGTGACCGGACAAAACCCCGCAAAATCAGTTTATGATGATATGGAATTTGCCTGGAAGGTTGTCAAACATGTACGCTCTAATGCAATAGTCGTTGTGCGCGATAAAATTATGATTGGTATGGGGACCGGCCAACCAAACAGAGTCAATTCTGTAAAACTGGCATTGGCGCAAGCAAAAAAACGCGCCAGCGGAGCAATTCTCGCTTCGGATGCTTTTTTCCCGTTTCCCGATAATGTGCAGATCGCGGCAAAAGCAGGGATCAGAGTAATTTTACAACCTGGGGGATCAATTCATGATAAGGATGTGATAGCCGCTGCCAAAAGACACAAAATGACAATGGTGTTTACCGGAGTGAGGCATTTTAAGCACTAGCCCCCACCCTTGTCATCCTGAGTCCGGCTTTACCGGACGAAGGATCTAAAAGAATGGACCGAATTGACGTCAAGAATATTTTCGCCGCTGTCTCTGATAAATCAGTACTTGATCCACTTTTAAAACTTTTGGATCCAAAATCAACGAAGTTTTGGGGGACAGAAGGGACTGTTAAATACTTAAAAAATAAAGGTTTTAAGGCAGAATCGATAGTTTCCGGTTTTGATTTCGATGGCAGAGTCAAAAGTCTAGACCGCGAAAATTTCATCAGAGTTCTTGCTGACAGATCTAATAAAGAACATTTGTCAGAGCTAAGAAAATTAAAGCTTGAGCCGATTGATTTGGTAATTGTTGATTTGTACGCACCGGACACTAAAAATTTTCCAGAAAGTATGGATATTGGCGGACAAGCATTAATTCGTGCGGCTGTTAAAAATTATAAAAATGTTGCCCTAGCATATGACGCAAAAAGCATGGACGATTTAGCCAATCACCTTCAAGCTAATCAAGGGATGACCCTGTTTGCGTTTCGATTAAAACAAGCAAAATCCGCCGCAAAATTTATTGCAAAAAGATGTAACTTGGAAGCAAAATATTTTAAGTGAGCAAGGATCTACCATATTGGGTGGCGACTTCAGCGATACCGGGTGTTGGGACGGCAACTTTTAATTATCTTCTTAAACATTTTAAAACCCTCAAAAAATTTTGGGAAGCACCAGCAGAAAAAATTAATAAATTAAAAATAGATGCCAAGACGCGCGAGGCGATTTTGGAATTTCGGCAAAAGGTCGATCCTCGCGTCTATCTTGATACTGTTTACGAGAGGGGAATCAAAGTAGTTTCGGTCGTCGATCGGGACTATCCGGCTAACTTACGCAAAATTTCCGATGCGCCACCAGTACTATATTATAAGGGGACCTTTTCTACGAATAAGGGGACCCCGCAAGACGATTTAGCACTAGCAGTCGTTGGCGCAAGATATTGTACAGCTTATGGTAGGCAAGTAACGGAGAAATTGGTATTTGATCTTGTTAATGCTGGTTTAACAATTGTCAGTGGACTAGCGCGAGGAATTGATAGTATCGCGCATAGGACAGCCCTGGCCGCCGGTGGTAGGACAATTGCGGTTTTGGGAAGCGGTATTGATGTTATCTACCCGCCGGAGAATAAAAATTTGTCAGAGCAGATTATTAAAAATGGGGCCGTTGTTTGTGAATTCCCCCTAGGATTTGCACCCAAAGCTGCTAATTTCCCGGCCAGAAATAGAATAATTAGTGGACTCTCTTTGGGAGTTTTGGTGACAGAGGCGGCTGTTGATTCCGGGTCTTTGATTACTGCCGGGCAAGCGGCAGAACAAGGCCGCGAAGTTTTTGCGGTGCCCGGGCCGATCAACAGTAAAATGAGTGGTGGGGCCAATAATTTAATAAAGGAAGGTGTCCATCCGGTCACAGAGTCCCAAGATATCTTGCAGATTTTGAATATTGAAAAGAGGCAGAAACAGGCAGTGACCAAAAATGTTGTTTTGCCGCAAGACGAGATTGAAACCGCGATTCTTAAAGCTTTGGACAGCCAGACTTTACATATCGATAGAATAGTCGCCGAGACGGGAATAAAAATAGATAAAGTAACTGCAGCTCTAACTGTCATGGAAATTCGCGGCCTAGTCAAAAACTACGGTTCAGGAATCTGGGGAGTTTAGCGTCTCTTGACAAGCGTGATAAAAATGGTGGAGAGTTAAAAGCAAGTTATGTCGAAAAACTTAGTAATAGTCGAGTCGCCGACAAAAGCTCGGACTCTGTCGAACTTTTTAGGGAAAGATTATTCGATCACCGCCTCAATGGGGCATGTGAGAGATTTACCACGAGGAGAATTTGGGGTGGATGTTGAACATGACTTTGAACCACAGTATGTCATTCCTAAAGAAAAAATCAAAAGCGTAAATTTACTGGCAAAAGAGGCAGCGGGAGCCGAACATCTTTTTTTGGCGACAGATCCGGATCGCGAGGGGGAGGCGATTGCCTGGAATTTACTGCAAGTGATAAGAGAAAAGGGAAAAGCAAAAAGTATAAATTATGACAGAGTAGTATTCCATGAAATAACCAAAGATGCGGTACTTTCAGCTTTTGCCCATTCGCGCAAGATCGATGATGATTTGGTTGAAGCTCAGCAGGCCAGAAGAGTTTTAGATCGCCTTGTGGGCTATAAACTTTCGCCGCTGTTGTGGAAAAAAGTTAAGAGCGGGCTGTCTGCGGGGAGAGTGCAATCGGTTGCATTGCGACTTATTGTTGATCGAGAAAGAGAAATCGAAGCGTTTAAGTCACAGGAGTATTGGACGATTGAAGTCGAGCTTCAAACAAGAGATGAGAGACAAAAAACAAGAAACTTCTGGGCCGGTTTGGTCAAAATCCAAGATAAGAAAGCCGAGATTAAAAATAAAGAGGCTGCTCGTAAGATTGTTGCGGATCTTGAAAGGTCCGATTACAAAGTTTCGGATGTGGCGTCGCGCGATGTTAAAAAATACCCCAATCCCCCCTTTACGACTTCAACGCTGACGCAGACTGCTGCCAATCGTTACGGGTTCACTGCAAAAAGGACTATGAGGATAGCTCAAGATTTATACGAGATGGGACTGATTACTTATATGAGAACCGATTCGGTAAATTTAGCAAATCAGGCAATTTCCCAAGCGAGAATTTATATCGAAGAAAAATACGGCAAAAATTATTTACCGCCCGTGGCGCGCAGATATAAAGCCAGGTCACGTCTGTCTCAAGAAGCACATGAGGCGATACGGCCGACGAATATAACAGTTGACAGTTCACAGTTGACAGTTGACAGTAACGACCATAAAAAATTATACGATTTGATTTGGAGGAGGATGATTGTTTGTCAGATGGCGGAAGCGGTAGTTGCCGAGACGCAAGTAGATGTGTTGGCATCGATCGCTCGGGGTCCTGATTACCTGCTTCGGGCCAATGGTGCAAAGATCAAGTTTGACGGATGGTACAAGGCTTATGACAAACCTCAAATCAAAGAGCAACAATTGCCCGGGCTGGCGGTTGTGGAGATTCTCGATTTAGTCAAAGTTACCAGCGAGCAGAAATTTACAGAACCGCCA
>JBBTZR010000011.1:0-4689 GCA_038078475.1 Patescibacteria group bacterium | reverse complement strand
ATGGCGTTTTTGTCGCGTGTTACATCTGAACTTTTGCCGGTAGTGCCCTCGATTTGAATCCGGGAATTTTTCGCCAACGTCAGCTCAATGATTTTTTGATCTTGAAGATTCTTTGCGGAAAAAAGATTTTGGCGAATGGGAGTGATGACTTGGATCTTTGCGACTTGGACGAAGTTTAGCGGTTTGTTTTCTCTTAAGATTTCTATACTGGTAGCTACGAGTGAATCCTGGTCGCTTACCCCATTTTTGGATCCGCCTTCAGGTGGTTTCCCTAGAGCGATAGCATAGTCGCCAATTCTGATACTTTTGACGGTGGCGTTTTTTGATTCTTCTTTATCTTCTGGAATTAAAATTTCAGTGTTTTGCGACGTGCGGACATTTTTATCACCGGCGGCTGTTGTAAGCGTCAATAGCGTATCGAAAATGCTTTTGACAGAACCGGCAAAGACGCTTTTGGCCTCTTTTTCGTCTGGATTATAAAAAAGCGTTAGTGATTTTTGATAAGATCGACTATCCCCTTGAGGGATGGTGATGATTTCAATAAGGTTGAGACCGGGTTCTAGTGTTATCTCTACTTTGAAATTACCACCCGAGTCGCTTTTTTCAACAACTTGCGCGGTGTTTGAGGCGATAGCAACAAATTCACCGGCATTGGCGCGGCCATCTATTTTAATTTCTTTCGACCTCATGACTTGGTTGTCTTTGAAATTTATGGTCAGACCCTGGGGGGATATCTGGCGGGCAGAGTCAGTCGCTTGTTCTTCCGGTACTGGTGGCGGGGAGGGTTGCGGCTGACGTTGCCAAAGCCAGATAATAATTGCCAGAAAAACAATGCCTAGGGCGAGAGTCGTGAGGAATTTAACTGGGGCTGATCCTAACATGGAAGCCTGAGCTAGATTAGCATGGAGTCTACTAGTTATCAAGCCCCATGAGATTACCGATTGATAGGGGTTTTTTGGTGTGATATGATTTTTATCCGATGGTCGATATTTGGTGGCATGGTCAAGCTTGTTTCAAGGTCAAAGGCAAAAATGCCAGTGTGGTTTTTGATCCGTATGATCCTGCGTTTACCGGACTTCCTCCACTTAAGATCGCCGGAGACATTGTCTGTGTTTCCCACCAGCATCAGGATCACAATAATGCCTCAGCGGTGGTTCCCACGGAAGAGGGCAAAACTCCTTTTGTAATTTCCGGTCCCGGGGAATATGAAATTTTGGGGGTCAATATTGTGGGAATTGCCAGTTTCCACGACGACAGCAATGGCAAGGATCGCGGTAAGAACACCATCTATCTGGCAACGGTCGATGATGTCAATATTGTGCATCTTGGCGATTTAGGCCAGAAAAGGCTCACCCAAGAGCAAGTTGAGCTGCTTTCTATTTGCGACGTGCTTCTCATACCGGTTGGGTCAGTTTATACCATCAGCGGCCGCGACGCACCGGAAGTAATTGCCCAAATTGAACCCAAAATTATTGTGCCAATGCATTACAAAATCCCGGGTTTAAAATTCGACCTTGACGATGTTAGTGTTTTTCTTTCAGCGGTCGGTCGTGAGAATCTGGCGGCTGTGCCTAAACTTGCAGTTTCAGTTGAGCGACTTCCAGAAGAACCAGAAGTGGTACTCTTAGCGAAGCAATAATTGGAAACCTAAAGATGCCAAAGGTAGCAGGTCGTATCCCACCACAAGACTTAGAGGCCGAAAAATCGATAATCGGTGCAATCCTTCTTGACTGGCAAGCTATTGTCAATGTTGTGCAGACCTTAAAACCGGAACATTTCTACATGCCTGTCCACGGTGATATTTATAGTGCCATCTACGAGCTGTACGAGAGGCGTGAGCCGATTGATCTGGTGACTCTAACCGCGCAGCTTAAGAAAAACGGCAAATTTGAAAAAGTCGGCGGTGCTGCTTATCTGGCAGAGCTGGCATCGGCTGTGCCTACTGCCGCCAACATTTCTCAATACGCCAGAATTGTTCGGGACCATTTCATTAAAAGACAATTGGTGACAACTGCTTCTCGGGTTTCGGAGATGGCTCTTGACGAGACAGGCGATATAAGGACAATACTTGACGATACGGAACAAGTCATTTTCGGTCTCTCCCAAGAACATTTGCGAACGAATTTCTTGCCGATTAAGGATGCTCTGGCTGAAAGTTTCGACAGGCTAGACGAGCTGCACAAAAAAGCCGGAGGTCTGCGTGGCGTGCCGACCGGATTTGTGGATCTGGACGCCAGACTTGCCGGTATGCAAGACTCCAATCTTTTGATTTTGGCATCGCGTCCCGGGCAGGGAAAAACCACGTTGTCCCTAAATATCGCTCGCCACGTGGCGGTTGATGAAGGATTGCCGGTGGGGATTTTCTCGCTGGAGATGAGCCGCGAAGAGTTGGTGGATAGGCTTCTGGTAGTCCAGTCAGATGTCGATGCCTGGAAACTTAAAACCGGTAATCTTGACGACCAAGATTTTGATCGCCTTCAAGAGGCGATGGGGATTCTGGCAGATGCACCACTTTTTATTGATGATACACCGGCTGCCAATATTCTGGAAATGAGAACTAAGGCCAGGCGTTTGCAGGTTGAGTCGGGGTTGTCATTTCTGGTGGTTGATTACTTGCAACTTGTGCATGGAAGGAATCTGGAGAATCGGGTGCAGGAGGTTACGGAAATTTCGCAATCTCTTAAAAATTTGGCAAGGGAACTGAAGATTCCGGTCCTGGCCTGTTCACAGATGTCTCGGGCGGTTGAGCAGCGGGGTAACCGCAGGCCGCAATTGGCGGATTTAAGAGAATCCGGAGCAATTGAGCAGGATGCTGATGTGGTTATGTTTTTGTGGAGAGTTGATCCGGAGAAAAATGAAGAGGTAAAGCTGGATATTCAAAAACACCGAAACGGACCGACTGGCGAGATTGATCTTTACTTCAACGACAAGCGAGTCAAGTTTTTCGGAGTGGAAAAGAGGAGAGCGAAACCCACACCTCCTTCTGAGGAAGAAATGCCCCTTGCCGAAGCAGCGTAAAGAAGTGTCGGCACGTAGACCCTTCGATCAAACTCAGGGTAAACTAAGTTAGAATTTTTTGGGTTCAAAATCAACAATTTAACTACTGAAAATTGAAAGTAACACAATGCCGATAATGGTAATCAGAATTCCAGCAATTTGCTGTCTTGTGATTGGATCTCTGAAAATTAGATAGGCAAGTAATACAAAAATCGTCGGGTAAGAACCGGCGATTGGGGCGACTATTGAAGTAAAACCCTTTTCAATTCCCAAATTAAAACTCAAAGCCCCAATTCCTAATAACAAGGCGTTTGCAAATAAGGGATAAAAAGATCCTTTAGAATTAAGTTTCGCCAATTTAATTCCTCTAAATTTAATGAATAGCCATATTCCAGGTAAAGAAGTCAAAACTGAAATATAGCCGGGCCAAAACCAGCCCAATTCTTTTATAGGAATTTTGATAAATGCCCAGTAGATTCCCCACGAAAGCATTGCAATCAGACCCATCAAGATTCCTTTGTCGATAGTTAACTTGCGATTTATTAAACTTCTGATGTCAAGAGTTGAACCAATAAGACCAATAAAAATGGTAACAATTGCCAGTGATTGCCAAGATGAAATACTCTCGTTGAGAAAAATTATTGAAAGCAACACCGTTAGAACGGCAAAAGATGCAGCAATTGTTCCAACTAGAGCAGCATTGCCAACTTTCAAGCCTTCGTAAAAAGCCACAAGACCAATTGTGCCGATAAGACCAAGGGCGGTATTTAAAATTAATACTTCTAAAGTAAGATTTTGGAGATGACTAGTGAAAAATGGTATTAGAGTACCGAAAATTGGAACTTGAAGTAATATATACCAAAATGTGGTTGAGTAAGCGCCAATTCTTCTGGTAGCTACAGTGCCGAAGATATCTCCTATTCCCCATCCCAAATACGAAACAAGGGCAAAAATTATTGCCTGCACAAACTTATCATATCAAAAACAGAGGGTTATCTCTATTATAGGTTGTGTGCCGATACGTGGACGATGTCGAAGACCATGAGCCTGTCGAATGGGTAGAACTTTTTGGGTTCAGAATCAAGATAACTTTTTATAATCTTTCTACAATCTCATATGCTAGAATTTACAAATACGGAAATGAAGAAAACATCAAAAAGTAGGCAACCTGCAGTTTATGCTTTTATTGACAGTCAAAATCTTAACCTGGGCGTAAAAAGCCAGGGATGGAAGCTTGATTTTAGGAAATTCCGAATATTTTTGGAGGAAAAATATAGTGTTAAAAAAGCGTTTTTGTTTATAGGCTACATACCAACAAACAAAAAACTCTATGATTATCTTAGGAGATCAGACTACAACATAATTTTTAAACCCGTTCTAAAATCGAGCAAACACAAGAAGGCTAAAGTTAAGGGTAATGTAGATGCAGAACTTGTTCTTTATACTCTGATTGAGTTTCCCAATTACGATAAGGCGATTATCGTTTCAGGAGATGGAGATTTTTATTGTCTTGCGGATTATCTTATACAAAAGGGTAAATTAAAGAAAATAATTGTGCCTAATTTAAAATACTCCTCAATTCTTAGAAAATTCAGCAGTTTCATTGTGAATGTCAATTTGTTTAGAGGGAAAATTGAAGCCTAAAAAAAGAGAGGCATTCCCTCGGGACAAAACCCTTTGGTAGTCCTCTCA
>JBBTZR010000010.1:0-4174 GCA_038078475.1 Patescibacteria group bacterium | reverse complement strand
CTCAAGCGCCGGTTGTCGCGCCTTCTGGGATCAAAGGAATTCTGGCGAGGATTCCAATTTTGGGTAGAGTCTTTAGGTAACTTTTTTTATCTCCAAAAACCTGATATACTGGCGGCATCTTCAAATAAGGAAGTGGTTATGGTTGACAGTTACCAAAATTTCCAAACTCCAAACTCCAAACTCCAAATTTAAGCCAGTTGGGAAGAACCCCACGATGGCTGATCTTCTGGCGGCCACAGATTACAAAATACCGAGTTTGAGACGGGGGCAGGAAGTATCGGGAAAAGTAGTTTTGGTTTCTCCCGCTGAAATCCTTATTGATATCGGTGCCAAGAGTGAAGGCATAGTTGCCGGTCGAGAATTTACGGAAGCCCGCGATATCATCTCAAGCGTAAAAGTAGGAGACAGTCTCGATGCCACGGTCCTCTACCCGGAAAATGATGCCGGGCAGGTAGTTTTGTCGCTGACGAAACTTTCCAGCGGGAAGCGTTGGGATGAGCTGGAGAATAAAAAGCGCGACAACGAAGAGATTGAGGTTCGGGCGCTTGAGGCAAACCGCGGCGGACTAATCTCTGAGTTTGTCGGGCTGCGGGGGTTTTTGCCAGCGTCACTTTTGGCAGCCCCACCTGCCAAAATTGAGGATTTGGTAGGGAGTACCCTGTCAGTACGGGTAGTTGAGGCGGATCGGGCTACGAATCGGCTGATCTTCTCACAAAAATTGCCGGGTAAACGCGACCTTGATGCACTTTTAAAGAAGCTGGCCAAGGTTAAAATCGGCGAAAAATACAAGGGGACTGTTTCTGCGGTTTTACCATTTGGGATATTCGTCGAGATAAAATTACCAAAGGTAAAGAAGACTGTAGCCGACCAGAAAGAAAAAACTTCTGATACTTCTGGTGCCTCTAAAATCGAGGGTTTGGTGCATATTTCGGAGATTTCCTGGGAGAAGGTTGAGGATGTTAGTAAATCTTTTAACGTTGGGGATGAGGTCGAGGTTATGGTTACTAATTGTGATATGACGACTGGCAGACTCAATCTTTCGATTCGCCAGCTGCTCGCGGATCCTTTTGCCAAAGCTAGCGAAAAATACACCAAAGACCAACAGGTGAGCGGAAAAGTTTCAAGAGTGACTCCTTACGGTGTTTTTGTGACTCTGTCGGCGGGGATTGAGGGGCTGATGCATAATTCCAAGATTCCGCCTAATTTGACACTGACGGTAGGTGAGGAGGTTGAGTGTGAGATCGAAGCCGTAGATGTCATCGGGCGGAAAATTTCGCTGGTACCGATTATCAAAGAGAAGCCGATTTTGTATAGATAGAGGTTAGCTATTAGCTTATATGAAGCAACACTCCGAATTTGTTTGCCAGCAATGCGGTTATAAATCCTCAGCTTTTCTGGGTAAATGTCCCCAATGTGGGCAATGGAATAGCCTTGTGGAGACTGTCGTTTCGGACCAAAATCTCAAATCTCAAATCTCAAATCTCAAATTTGAGGGGCAAATAGTTAAGCTCTCTGACGTCAAAAGTCAGCAGGTGGCCAGGCTGACTTCAGGTTTTGGCGAATTTGATCGGGTTTTGGGTGGAGGAATTGTGCCGGGGTCGATTGTGCTGGTGGCCGGAGACCCGGGAATTGGCAAGAGCACATTGCTTTTGCAAGTTGCGATGCAGATTGTAGGAGGGCAAGTGGGCAAGTTGGCTGGTAGGCCAGTAGGTGAAAAGTGGCAAACGAGCCCAGTATTGTATGTCACCGGCGAGGAATCACCGCAGCAGGTGAAAATTAGGGCCGATAGGCTCATCGCAAGTTCACAGTCGACAGTTCACAGTTCACAGAAAGTTAAAAAAACCGTTAACCGTGAACTGTTAACTGATAACTTATACATCTTGCCGCAGACCAATGTTGAGACGGCGGTAGCGGCATCAGCCGCGCTTAATCCTCGCCTTTTAATTATCGACTCCATCCAAACTTTGACGAGTGATAACCTTTCCGGGCCGGCTGGATCGGTGGGTCAGGTGAGAGAAACGGCACAGATCCTTCAGGCATACGCCAAGTCGAGCGATGTGCCGATTTTTATGGTGGGACATGTGACCAAAGAGGGCAGCGTGGCGGGCCCGAAGGTTTTGGAGCATTTAGTCGATGTAGTTTTAAACTTAGAGGGAGATCACCAGCATAACTTTAGAATCCTGCGAGCTGCCAAAAATCGCTTTGGGTCAACCTTTGAGGTTGGGGTATTTGAGATGTCGGATGCTGGGATGCGCCAGGTTGACGATCCATCCGGTGTCTTTTTGGCTCAGAGGATAGAGGCTAGACCCGGTTCGGTTGTGGCCTCAACTGTAACCGGTCAGCGGCCGATTCTGGCGGAGATTCAGGCACTGACGACGTCAACCTTGTTTGGGATTCCTACGAGGCGAGTTGCTGGGCTGGATTTTGCCAGAGTCCAGGTGGTAATTGCGGCTCTTTCCAAAACGGCTAACTTGTCCCTTGCCAACTTGGATATTTACGTCAATGTAGCCGGTGGGCTCAAAATTAGTGAGCCGGCTGCGGATTTACCAGTGGCTCTATCGGTAGTCTCGGCAGTTCTCTCAAAGCCGATCAAGACAGGAACTTGCGTATTTGGCGAAGTGGGGCTTTTGGGGGAGCTGCGGCCGGTCACGAACTCCAAAAATCGGATGAGCGAGGCCAAAAGGTTGGGATTTAGTGATTTTGTGACGGCAGAGCGGTTTGCGACTCTTGAGGAAGCGATTGGGTATGCGATACACGAAGGGTAAAATGAAACTCAAAGTTTTTCTTCGTCCAGCACTGGCTGTTGTCTTGGCTTTTGTGGGAGCAAATATTGCTCGCAGTTTAAGACCGGTTGAGGTTGCAGTCAATGGTCTGGATCTTTTTCTGGTTTTGGCGACTTTAGCCTTTGGGGTTCTGGGCTTTATCTTACCGGAAGTTGTTGAGCTCTCAGGCCGTGCCGGAATCGCAGCCTTGGCTAGGCAAATAGCCAGTCATATTCCGACGCCGACTGCGCCTAGAATATCGGTGCCGAAGATTACTTTTCGCAAGAAGAGAGAGTACACGAATCCAATGGTTCTGGATACTTCGGCAATTATTGATGGAAGACTAGTGGAGATCGCGAAAACTGGATTTTTGTATGGCACGCTTCTGGTTTTGCCCTCGGTAGTTGGTGAGTTGCACAAGCTGGCCGACAGCAGTGATGCCATCAAGCGTGCTCGCGGCAGACGCGGACTGGATCTTTTAGCTGAGCTTGCTCATGAGAAGCAAATCAAGGTGGTGACGGTTTCGCGCGAACCTAATGAGGAGAGTGTTGATGAGACGCTTGTGACTTTTGCCAAAAAGGTACGGGCAAAACTGGTGACTGTTGATTTTAATTTAAATAAAGTGGCCCGCGTTTCAAAAGTGCCGGTTTTTAACCTCAATGAGCTGGCCAATGCCGTCAAGACGGCTGTTTTGCCTGGCGATCGTCTGTCACTACAAATAGTTGCCCGCGGACAACAGCGGCAGCAGGGTGTTGGCTACTTGCCGGACGGGACTATGGTTGTGGTCGAGGAAGGGGTGAGCCTAGTTGGTAAAAAAGTTAATGTGGTGGTTGAGAGAGTTATCCAGACAGCTGCCGGGAAGATGGTCTTTGGAAAAATTAGCTAATTTACTTCCTTTATTATATACTAATGTCTCATTTAGCCATAATTATTAGCTGCTAAACGCTTAACGACTAACGGCTAATGCTATTTTTCAAGATTTGATTTTGATGATTGGTGTTTTGGTGGTTTAGGTTGTTAAAATAGGCTATAAACAGTTAACTATCCGCCTGAAATAACTCTAGGACTTCGATTTTAGGCTTGGCTTTTTACTATCGGGCATGTATGGGACTTGACAAAAATTATAGAGGGGTGCTAGAGTTAATGTGCAGGCTGAAAGTGCTGCGTTTTTACAAAAAGAAGACGTGGCAATTATTTAAAACTCGTAACCAGTCAGATTTTAGAGAAAATTTGGTGGGGTTCGAGTAAAATCCAAAAAAAAAGAGCATCACTACCGCAGACTGAAACTCGAATAGCAATGCTCTTTTGAGGTGTAAGGGAAGCGACTTAGGGCAGCTAAGTTGCTTTCCTTTTTTACATTAGAACAAGTGAAAACATCTTGTCAAGGGGGCAGTTTTCACTAGCTTCGGTTC
>JBBTZR010000009.1:0-2618 GCA_038078475.1 Patescibacteria group bacterium | reverse complement strand
ATATTTATCACACCCCTTTCTTTGAGAGTTGGTCAAATACTGAAACAAGATTTCTAATGTTGGCCCAAAGTACATAAACGAAATTGTAAATTGGCGAAGAAAGAGTGCCGACGACTTGGGCGTTAAGTTCGGGGCGAGACGGGATTTTGGCCAAGAGTTCAACACTAGTCATGTCGATAAAATCGCGGCCGAAAAAACCGAATTTAAATTTAGGGGAGCCAAGAGTTTTGGCGCTGTCAGCCGTTACTTTAAGTGGTGCAATCTCGTCTTCATAGGCAAAAATTGAGGCGGTTGGTCCGGTTAACTGGTTGCTAGTATCTGGCAACTGGTTACTTTCCAGGGCGCGGGCCATGAGGGTATTCTTGGTGACAACCAGCTCGCCTCCTGCAGCTTTAATTTTTCGACGCAAATCGCTAATCTGGAGTGCGGTTAAGCCGTGATAATCGGCAAAGACCAATGTTTTGGCTTTTTTGATTTTTTCGGCCAAAGTTTTGACCGTTTCCTCTTTAATTTGGCGCGCCGAAAGAGTTTTTTGGTTTTTCATAATTTTGAGTATCGCGAAAAATTATATCAGAGGAGCGCCATTGAATCGAAGATTCAAGGCGACCTGCTGATATAAAATCAAATAATTAGTTTGCCTAAAACAAAAGCGTCCCAAAGGACGCGTCAGGAGGGAATTTTATAATTTGCTCCTGCGTAGGTTCTCTCACTTTCAGAATTAACCAAATGGACCTACGGTCTTTGGATGTTTGGGAAAATATATCAGGAAGCCAGACGGTTTGTCAACAACCGGCGCCAAGACTCATAAAAAAGCCTCAACTTGCAGTCGGTCAGTTGCCGGATGCGCTTGAGGCTTTTTTTAGAGATCTTTTTGCCGATTACTCTTTTGATTCCTCTTTTGATTCCTCTTCTGGTTTCTTCTCTTCTGAGTCTCCGTTGTCGTCTCCGTTTGGGTCGTTAACTGTGTTCGTGTCATCGATCATGGTTTTTGTTTCACCACCTTTCTCTTTAAGGAAACAACCTACGGTTTTCTCCTTAATTTAGCCTTTTGTGCGCCAAAATACGTTAGTAATTTTGAGCAGGGGGCACAGGCTATTTTTGTATGCGAAAGGTAGCAGACTCGGTGAGGATTTGTCAACCCTTCAGTTTAATTCGCAGAAATTGTTGTCGTGTCGATCTTTATACCCGGCCCCATTGTAGAGGAGATAGTCGCCTTTTTAATTTTGTTTACGCCAATTTTTAAGATTAAGGCTTTAAGATTTTCTTCAAGTTGATTAGGTTTGGTAGAAAGTTTGCCGAGAGTTGTATGGATAATGGGTGCAGTCGGATCCGTTTTGAACTCAACTCCACCGCCTTTTTGGTTTTTGGCAATAAACTCCTGGGGGTTTTGGGTAATGGTGCCATCCTTAGGACTGGGCATAAGACCAGCTGGACCCAAGATCTTGGCAATTTTGGCTAAAGACGGCATATACTTGGGGCTCGCGATGACCGCGTCAAAGTCGCGGTTTGGTTTAAGTTTGCCCGTTTCGATATCGGCGATAGTAAGATCCGTGGCCCAAATAATTAACACCCCACTGGGCTTGGCAGTTTGGGGACCCCTTATATTTTTGTCCGTAAAGACTAAATACCTCTTTTCTTTTTTGGCTCCGACCGCATGAGGGAAATTGACAGATCCTCGGAGATTTTTGTCTGTGACGTTTAAATGGATTTCGACTGTCGGATCGAACTTTGTGGGCGAACTTTTTGCCAAAAGATCTAAAGCCTCGCTTGTTTCGTAAACTTTTGATCTGTCTATAAGACTAGCGACTTCTTGGTATTTTTTGCCCCGGTGGTGAAGGGACGGTTTGGCAACTTTCGGAGCTGATTGTTTTGCGATCACAGAAGGCACAGAGCCAATGGCAGAAGGTACTGATTCAGCGCTTTCCGTTTCCTTTTCAGCGCCTTCTGTGATCGCTTTTTCTATCTTCGGTTCTTCCTTGCCTTCGGCTTTCTTCTCTTCTTTTATCTTGGCTAGTGCTGATAATTTTTCCGCGTGTTTTCGAGAAGTTTTAATCTGCTGCTCTTGGCCAGAAAGATCGATGACTTTGATTCTTGTTGTACCCATTTATTCAGTCACCTCCACCCCCATTGAACGGGCAGTGCCTTCGACAATTTTAATTGCAGCATTGACATCGGTGGCATTAAGGTCGGGCATTTTATCCTCGGCGATTTTTTTGACTTGGTCGCGGGTTAGGCGACCGACAGTTTCGCGACCGACATTCGCGGCGCCTTTTTCTAACCCCGCGGTCTTTTTGATCATTTCGGCAACCGGAGGCTTTTTAACAATGAATGAAAAGGTGCGGTCTTCATAAACAGTAATGACAACCGGCAGAATATTGCCCTTCTGGTCTGCCGTTTTTTCGTTGAAGGCTTTTACGAAGTCCATGATTGGTAGGCCATGGGGACCAAGCGCTGTTCCTACAGGCGGCGCAGCCGTTGCCTCCCCGGCCGGTACATTGAGCTTAATAAAAGTTTTAATCTTCTTTGCCATATTTTTAAAACTTTCTATTTGTACATTAAATAATTACTGTTTTGGAAATATATCAGAAAACTACTATAGATTTTTCTTAAGTACAATA
>JBBTZR010000008.1:5670-9607 GCA_038078475.1 Patescibacteria group bacterium | reverse complement strand
ATAAATTAAAGTTTTGCTGATATAAATTGTTATACGGAAGTATACGCTAAGAGTGAGTTCGTTTTCAAGCTTCACCGCGCTTCCATTGCATCGTAAATTCCCTTGGAAAGTTTGGCGATATTTTCGGCTGCCTCTGTGGGATTAGCGCTTTGGGTTAAGAAGACGAAGATATAATGACTCTGCTGTCCTAGAACTATGCCGGCATCATGGCGAAGGTCTTCGAGCTCACCGGTTTTATGGCCAATGCGGGTAGCCTCTGGTAAATATTTGGGAATACGATCGTTGACTTTTTGGGCAAACAATAACTGTTGCATTTCCTCTGAAGACTGCCAGTCAACTGCAGCGTGACGATAGATACGTTCCAAAAGTGCCAGAATACTGGCTGCGGTTACGGTAGGCGAGTCTTTTTCAACAAGGTCAATGCCCGCAAGATTTTGGGCTTCCATGAAGGCATCGATGTTTCCCCAGCCCAGGCGCTCTGATAGGAGAATTGCGGCGGAGTTATCGGATATGGTAATCATCAGATTGAGCGCGTTTTCGACAGACATTGAGGTGTACTCCGGCTCGTCTCTGGGTTCTCTAATTGGCGAAGCGTCGGCCGGGGAGAGCGTTTCCTGAAGGCTGCTAATTGAGCCCGAGACGACGTCGTCCTTTTTGAGCTCACCGGCGCTAATGGCGTCGTAGGCTTTATAAAGAGTTGCTAATTTATAGATGCTGGCGGCGGGAAATTTTTCATCAGCTGCGAGAAGATAAGTTTCGTCTGTTTTTAAGTCTTTGACTGCTACTCCCCAACGACCTGCAAGACCGGTGATTTCCGGGTTGGTTATTTGGTAGGTCTTGCTTTGACTTTCGACGCGGGCCGGTGGGTTGTTTTTGCTGCCGATGAAAAAATTATTCGTATCTTTGCCAGTATCATAGGAAGTTAGCGTGTAACTGATCAGAATTGCCGCAATCGCCAGAGAGGAAATTCTTAGAAGGGAGAACAGATTTTTGGGCATACGACAAGTACCGTTACAAGTTTAATGGGGAACTCACAGTTTGGCAACTTGAAGGAAGTCTAACTCAACCCTTCGACTTTGCTCAGGGTTTCATTAGACTTCATTATAATTTAGCTACTTGAAGGAAGTCTAATTCAACCCTTCGATTAGACTCAGGGTCTTCGCTGAATTTTTTCATAGCTTCGCCACTTGCAAAAAATCCAGCTCGACTGGAGTTTCGCGGCCGAAGATGCTGACCATTACTTTGAGCTTGCCGCGACTCTCATCGATTTCGGAGATAGAGCCTAAAAATTCGGAAAATGGGCCGTCTGTGATTTTGACAGCTTCACCAACCGAAAAAGTGGTTTTGAACTTAGGCGCTTCCATCGCCATGAACTTTCTGATGCTGACAACTTCTTCTTCCGGCAAAGGGGTGGGTCTATTGGCATTGCCGACGAAACTAGTGATACCGGGCGTGGTTCTAACTGCCAGCCAAGTTGTATCGTCGAGGATCATTCTCACCAGGATATAACCGGGGAAAATCTTTTCCTTGACTGTGCTCTTCTTGCCTTCTTTAATTTCTATTTTTTCTTGAGTTGGGACGAGGATGTCCGTGATTTTGTTCTCGAGCCTTTGTGAGCCGATGCGCTGTTTTAAGGTGGCGGCAACTTTGGTCTCGTGCCCAGAGTAGGTATGGACGACATACCATCTGGCTTTTTGATCTGTGTCTTCCCGTGAGGGTGCAGTTGGGGGTTTGTGGGCCGCTGGGTCGATCCCGCGATGATCGGACAGCTTCTGGGTTTTTCCACCCGCCTCGTCGACGGACAGGCTGTTAATTCTATCCATACTTACCTCAAAAATGTTTCCGTTATTTTGGTCAAAATTGCGTCAAGGCCGGCGATATAGGCACCAATAATAAGCGAGCCGATAGTGACAGTTGCTGTTAATTTTAAGGTTTGAAGCCGTGTGGGCCAGATAACTTTATCAAACTCGGCCTTTGACTCTTTGACGTAGGTAATTGGGTTTGGTGCCATGAAAACATTATACTATCATAACTGGCTTGCGACGGTCAAAAGAGGGTGTTAGACTAACATATAAATGTCTTCCAGAAACCAAGCCAAAAAAGTTAGAAAAGCTGTAATTCCTGCGGCGGGGTTTGGGACGCGATTCTTGCCGGCAACAAAGGCAATGCCCAAGGAAATGTTGCCGATTGTCGATAAGCCGATCGTGCAGTATGTAGTTGAGCAAGCTGTCGGTGCCGGAATCGAAGAGGTGATTATTGTCACCGGCTGGCATAAGAGGGCCATTGAAGACCACTTTGATAAGCATTTTGAGCTGGAGGCCAGGCTTGAAAAAGACGGCAAAGACGAACTTCTGGCGCAGGTAAGAAAAATTTCGGAGCTTGCCAATTTTGTTTATGTCAGGCAACAGCAAGCTTTGGGCAACGGACACGCAGTTTTGGTGGCCCGTGAGGTGGTTGGTGATGAGCCGTTTTTGGTGATGTGGGGAGACGAATTCTTTGAGGCCGATCCGTCCGCACCCGCGCAACTAATTGCGGCTTACGAAAAGTACGGATGTCCGACAATTGCCGGTGTCAGAATTGCTCATGAGGATATTAACAAATACGGAATTGCGGATGTGACACCGGTCGAGAATAACATTTTTAAAATAAACAAAATCATAGAGAAGCCGGATGCCGATCACGCACCTTCTGATTTGGCGACACATGGCAGTTATTTATTTACACCTGATATTTTTGAAATACTGGCGAATATCAAACCAACAAGCGATGGCGAAATCTGGATCGCCGATGCGATTGACGAGCTCATCACCAAGCGTGACGTTTATGCGGTCGAGCTAATAGGGGCCAAATATTATGATTGCGGCAGCAAGGCTGGATATTTGAAGGCGGTTGTCGATTTTGCTCTTCTTAACGAAGACACCAATGGTGAACTGCGCCGCTACCTCAAAAGCCTTAAGCTATAAGTTTACAGTTGACCCATTCGACTACACTCAGGGTTGACAGTTGACGGTTGACAGTTGACAATATCAGCCATGCGTCACTTGGCTATATTTACTCCCGAGGCGGTGCAGGCGATATTTTCCGGGAGGAAGAAGATAGACGGTCGCTTTTCGCAGATCAGGATTCCGCCGTTTTTAAAAGTTGCGGCCGGCGATGTGGTTCTCTTAAAGATTGCCGGCGAGAAAATTGTGGGGCAGTTTACAGTCGATCGTGTGTTGTTTTTTGATCATCCTAGAGCCTTTGAAGTTGACGAAATTAAAAGGAAATACGGACGCGATCTGGTACTGGCGCGCACTTTTTGGCTAGATCACGAGAAGGTAAATTATGCAACCTTGATGTTTATAAAAACAGTCACTAAATTTATTATCCCGCCAGAAGTTATCAAACATGATCTTCGCCCCTGGGTAGTTTTAGGTTGACAGGCATCTGGTCAACTATCTCTGCGTGTGAATTTTGCTTTTTTTGATTCCCCAGCTTTTCAGCTTGTTTAAGTCGCCAAGGTTGGCGACGATTATTTTGTCGGCTTGCGCTAAGAGTATTTTGGAGAAGAAGTTTGGAACTGGTGGATTTTGAAAATTTTGAATCCAGATAAATTTTTTGCCGGCAAGTCGTAAAAGCAGTGCTGCTGCCATTTGGGATGCGTGCGGTTTTTCTATGATTAAATAATCAGGGTTTTTAGATTTGATGAGTTTTAGAGTGCTGGCCAAAGATTTTTTATCCTTCATTACCAGAAAGGTCGATCGGAGTTTGCTGATGATGGTGGGGGTTTTTACATAAGACACACAAAAAATCTGATTGGAATTTAGCATTAAACTGTCGCCTGCACAAGATGGCGTAAATGGATCAAATGGTAACAGGTGAATTTTGCGGGTCTTGTCAGTCGTTTCCCGGTTGCGCATCAGTCTTGCCGGCATCAAAAAACGCTCGGCCAGTCGCA
>JBBTZR010000008.1:0-5570 GCA_038078475.1 Patescibacteria group bacterium | reverse complement strand
GTTTCCCGGTTGCGCATCAGTCTTGCCGGCATCAAAAAACGCTCGGCCAGTCGCACCGCTCGGGGTCCTGTCATCAGTTTCATTCCCATAAATGCTCGCTTGACTTTTGTTGATGTCTGAAATGTTAAATCAACTACCGTTGTTAAGAAAAAGTTCAAGCTGCGCGTTTATGGGATCCCTTTCACTGATGCCACCCCTCGCGAAGTCTGCCTTGAGCTAAAGTCGAAGGGTCATGTTTTTGACTGGCGATAATTGCTGTCGCTTCCATGGATCGCGAGGCGCAAAATTTGTGCTAAACTTGAGGTAGGAGGTGAATACTTTGTCAACTATCGAAGATTATCAGAGTTTACTTTCAGATCTGGTTAAAAAACAAATGGTAATGCTGGGTCCGGCAGTGGCTCTAACAAATGCCAGAAAGATTAGCGCCTTAACAGTAGCAGGTGACGGGAGTGTGACGGCAATTAGTGGAGACCCCCAGGCTGCCCTCGACGCGCTGGCTAACCAGTACATGAATCTCTCCGGACAAATTGCCCAGGCGACACTCGCAAGTCTCTTGGAGAAGTATCCACAGATTAAAAGCCAAACAAGCGGCTGATTTTTATATCAGTAAAGCATGGACATTACAATTAGTTTAGCGGCAGTTACAATAATCGGGACTTTTTCGGGAATTGCCGGCTATTTTTTGATGAGGTCCAAGTACAAACGGGAGTTGGCGAAAGGCCGCTCCCGCGAGGCGGAACTGGCGACAAAAGTTTACGAGACAGCAGTTCTCAAAGAAATCGGCGAGAGGATTGGTTATTCACTTGACGCTAATAAGATTATCGAGATTATTTCCGGGTCGCTCGGACAACTTCTTCCATATTCAACTGTTTCTCATATGATTCTTAAAGATGATCGCATCTCTTTTGTTACGAACGTCAACGAGTCGGTTTCCCACAGCTTCATAAATGATGTTCGCGGCAAAATGCTGGCGGCTCTTTCGGAGATGCTCATGGAGGTAAAGCTGGATGTTGATGTAGACGAGTCTATTTCCGGTGCTATTCTTGATGAATCGGGTAGTTTGCCGGTGGCGTCTTTTTTTAATTTGCCGATTGTCATATCCGGTCGTCTGGCCGGAATTATTAATGTGGCTTCAAAAACAGAAGGGTTGTACGTGGGCGATGATACGGCGGTTCTCTACAGAATTGCTATCGGCGCCTCAGAGGCTGTTTCCAGGCTGCAGGAAGTTCTGGAGGAAGAGAAAGGCAAGCTGGCAGCCGCGGTTGAGTCGTTGTCTGACGGAGTTTTAATGGTCGATAAAAACTACCAGCTGATTGTCGCCAATAAAAAATTGCGGCAGCTTCTAGGCACGATCGAGTCTCCCAAAATTTTCGATATAGTTAACGCACTAGCAGGGACATTTGATCTGCGCATCAAAATGGAAGAGGTTATGTCTGGCGCCGAACCAGTTGCGTCATTTGAGATTGTTCTTCACGATAAAGTTCTGGCGGTGTCTGCGGCTCGCGTTTCCAGTCAAAGGAGACAGAAGCCTATTGGGTTGGTAGTGCTTTTCCATGATATTACAGATGCTAAGGCGCTCGAGAAATTGAGGCAGGATTTCATGGCGATGATGGTACACGAACTGCGTTCTCCTCTGACCTCGATAAAATCAACGGTTGCGATGATTAAAAGTGCCGGAGTCGGTACGCTTGGCGCCGAAGATTTAGGAAAGTACTTGCAAAACATTGCCTCGACATCTGAGACGATGCTTGATTTAGTCAATGATCTTTTGGACGTGGCCAAAGTTGAGGCCGGAAAATTTGACATTGTTTGCGATCGCGGAGATTTGGGCGAGGTGATACTTGAGAGAATTGAAAGTTTTAAACCGCAGATGGCGGCTCGTGGTCTCTTGATCGAGGTAGATATAGAAAAAGATTTGCCTGCAGCCTGGTTTGACAAGGTGAGGATTAAACAAGTGATGAATAATTTACTTTCAAATGCCATTAAATATACAGACGCAGGAACGGTAAAAGTTTTGGCCGCTGTCGAGAAGGTCAATGGAGCGCCGATTGACATTTTGGTGTCGGTTGCGGATACTGGTATTGGTATAGAGGCTGACCAGGCAGATGTGTTATTTTCTAAGTTTGGGCAGCTTGAGTCTGGACGAGGCCACGGGGAGCTAAAAAGTTCTGGACTGGGACTTTATATAACCAAAAAGATCGTGGAAGGGGTCGGTGGCAAGATCTGGGTTAATTCGGCAGGTGCCGGAGCGGGAAGTACATTTTTCTTTACGGTACCGCTGGCGGCAGGCGCCAAGCGAGATCAGGCGGGACAAAATTTAGTGGTACCGCAAGGTCAGGGATTGTTGAAAAATTTTACGACTACAAAGGTTGGACAATGAGGAGTTAGGGTGGCTAACATCATAATAGTTGAAGATGACATGAATTTAGCAAATATTTACCAGCAGAAACTGACTGCTGGCGGTCATAATGTTTCCACAGTCAGTGACACAGAGGCAGTCAAAGAAATCACTTTCCAAAAGCCGAATTTGGTTCTTTTGGATATTTTGATGCCCAATGTTTCGGGACTAGATATTTTGCGCGAAATCAAGGCTGAAAGTTCCGTTTCGGGAATCCCTGTTCTTTTGTTAACAAATGTGGCTGAGGATGCCAGCATTGCCAAGGGTTTGGAGCTGGGGGCGTACGGTTACCTCTTGAAGTCGGAAACTACTCCGGATTTATTGCTATCGCGTGTTAATATGACGCTGGAGGAGACAGCGCCACCGAAGATTTAATGGTGTGAGGGAGGTGAGAAACATACATGAAGATGGATTTTAAACGCTGCTTTACGACTCACGCGCTACTACACAACTTGTTTGGTATTGGCCTGGGACTCGTACTTGTAGCCTTGGTGCCAACTCTTGTCACTAGCGCACTTGTTTGGGGAGTTGTGGTAATTGTCGTTGCCATGGCGGCAGATGCCTTTTTAGTTAAGGCGTAATTTGATTTAAAAGCGGAATTTTTGATATTATTTAGAAAAGATTAAAAATCTGCATTATCGTTTTATGCTTCAATTTCAATGATTTCCCCAAACTAATGACCAAGAAAGGAGAGTGAATATAAAGTGGCAACGAAATTATTTGTCGGCAGCTTGCCTTATACAACAACTTCCGATCAGCTTAAAGAGATGTTTTCTAAAGCAGGAAATGTTACAGAGGCGAATGTGGTGACTGACAAAATGACGGGACGCTCAAGGGGATTTGGATTTGTGGAGATGGCGAAAGAGGAAGATGCCAAGAAAGCAATCGATACCCTGAACGGGACAGAAGTCGAAGGAAGAAAAATTTTCGTTTCCGAGGCACGTCCACCACGTCAAGACAATTTTGGCTCAAAATCGCAGTCACCCGGGCCAGAACCTGCCGGTCAAGAAAAACCACCCGCCGAAGATTAGTAGATCTGAAGCAAATTATTTTGTAGTCGGCCTAAGACTTTAGCACGGCCTCCAACAATTGTGGCTAGATCCTCGATGCGCATCCCTCCCCAGCTAAAATAAAGGCCGGGTTCGATGGAAAAAACCATGTTTTTGGTAGGGATTTCCTCCACCTCTGGATTGACGCTCCGGGAGCTGACTGGTTTAGAGCGCAAGTGGGCTTGCCCACCGTAGCTCTGCTTGGCAGAGCGAAGGTGGGGTTCTTTGTGGACTTCAAGGCCGACGCCATGGCCCAGGCCATGCCCGCCAAGGACTGAGCCTTAAGTGTTACTAGTTGACTTGAGAGAATTCCTGCGAGTATAGTCGAATTGTTAATGGCCGAGCGTCTAATTGGTTCTGGTTATACCCAGAAGGTCGATAGTTTAAGAAAGCACTTAGAGATTGCTGTTGATATCACCAATCATTCTTCAGCTGAAGTGACTATTACCAGTCTGGCTTTTTATATTTTAGCCAGAGATTTGGGGGCAGAGGCGACTGGGTACGTGGTCAGAGGAATGGAAGACCTAAGAATTCAAGAGAGAGCTGACTATATTTGGCAAAACGGCGAAAATTTACTGAGACGATTTGGTCTTAAATTTCGATAATTTCGGTAACTGTTTTCCCAAGGACTTTCGCCTTACCATTGGCAATAGTTACTAAGTCCTCAATTCTGATGCCTCCCCAGCTAAAATAAAGGCCGGGTTCGACGGAAAAAACCATACCTTCGGTCAGGATTTCCTCATCAGTTGTTTTGGGTTTTAGGCCATGGCCCTGAGCGGAGTCGAAGGGACGCAAGTATGGCGCCTCATGAACTTCAATGCCTATTCCGTGGCCCAGGCCGTGAAGGAAGTTCCGATGGAGTCTGTGCTTTTTGAAGTGGTCGAGCGCGGCATGGTAGGCATCTGGTGATTTTGTGCCGCTTTCGATTTTGGCGATGGCTTTTTGTTGGGTAGTGAGCACATGGTTGAAAATATTGCGCTGGCGATCTCCCGCTCGACCCAGAAATATCGTTCTGGAGAGATCGGCACAGTAATTTTGGTATTTTGCCCCAAAATCAAATAAGAGAATGTCGCCCTTTTTGATTTTTCGCCTGCCGGTGACATGATGAGGGACAGCGCTGTTTGGACCGGAGGCGATTATTGACTCAAATGCTAGATCTTGTCCGCCCAAAGATTTAATAACTTGCGCTAATTTTTCGGCAATTTCATCTTCTGTCTGACCAATTTTGACAGTTTTCAATAATTTCTCAAAAGCTTTTTGAGAAATTATTTGAGCTTTTTCGATTTTTTTAATTTCATCTTCAGTTTTGGTGACTCGCAGATTTTCGATGAGATTATTTTTAGGCGCTAATTTGTCACCGAGCGCCTTTCTAAAATATTGGTACTCATGGAAAGTTAAATTATTTTCTTCGAATCCGATTCGCCGGCAATTTTTAAGAAGACTGGCAGCTTTTTGGTGAATTAAGTAACTTTGGGGAACGATTTTAACTTTCAGGTTCTTGCCGGCCACTTTTCCGGCTTCATTTTGATAAAGACTTGCAGTTAAAAAAACGGGGCTAGGACAAAAGATTAAGATAGATTCACGCTCGGTTTGGGAGATGCCGCGAAATTCTGATAGGTAAAAAATGTTGATAGGATTGGTAACAATAAAACCATCAAGGTGGTGGGACTTGATGACTTGTAGAACCGTTTTTAATCTTCGATTGTCCACTGAAAAAGGCACGGGCGGAAGGAGTCGAACCCTCATTGGCGGTTTTGGAGACCGCAGTCCTGCCGTTGAACGACGCCCGTACTCATGGGAAATTATACCCCAAATTTCCCTATTTGCCCAAATTTAGTAACTTATTTACTTTGGGGACTGGAGACAGTAATTATAGACGGCAGATGGAGGAGTGAGATTGCAAGTGCTGTTTGGCTGACCAATCGCTTCTTGGTCGTTGGTTTTATCAAGTTGGGCCCAAAGTTCGAAGTCTTTTTTTGATAAACCGACAACTTTATAGAGATAGAAGCTCGCAGATTTTGCTTCCACGGGTAATTTTTGAATATAGTTTGGAGTAAGGTTTGGTATCCAGTCTGGACTGGACGATATGTAATCGGTACCAACGTTTCCCGGGTAGACGTCGT
>JBBTZR010000007.1:2156-8266 GCA_038078475.1 Patescibacteria group bacterium | reverse complement strand
TGGGACTGCCAGTGAAAAAGGTGAATTTGCCAAAGGGGAGATAGTCAAAGGTTTTGGCGCAAACGTTCCCCTTTATAAAGAAGCTGTGCCAGTTGAAACTTACGCGAGTGAAGATGCTTTCGGAGGTTCTTTTATGTCAGAGGACAGTTTTTCAAAAGTTTTTAAATATTATCAGGAAACCTTACCTAAACTTGGATGGGAGATGGAAGTGGGTAGCCAGTCGGAGTCAAATTACGTTTTTGATATCAGAAATCAGGAGTATCGCGGTTCAGTGATCGTCAATGTTGCAGCGGATGGTCGCAGTACAGCGATTACGATTGCTGTTTCCAAAAGATAGTGTTAACATGGCTAAATTATGATCAAGAAGATTGTTGCTACCTTATTTTTCCTAATATTTCTGACTGTCATAACTGGCGCAAGTTCAGCCGGCGCAACTACAGATGAAGACTTCGCGAACTTCCGCGACAGACTTTCTGATTTGCGTGATCGCAGAGAGGAAAAGCTTGACCTGCTGCGGGAAAGAAACGAAAGAAGAATAGAAGAATTGCGCCAGCGAGAAGCGATCCAAGAAAGAGTGGCGACTCGTCAAGCAGAGGCCAGGCAGAGAGTTGTTGAGCGTATTAAGAAAGTCTTTGCAAAAATCCTTAAGAGACTTGAGGCAGCGCTGACACGTCTTGATAAAATTGCCGAGCGAATTGCCACACGAATTGATAAATTAAAAGACAAGGGTGTGGATACGACAGCCGCGGAGCAACAGCTTATAGAGGCAGAAACTGCTGGCGCAGCAGCGGCACAAGCTATTGTTGATGCTGGCGCAGCAATTGAGGCAATCGATTCCGAGTCGAGTACTGTTCGGGATGCAGTACACGCTGCCCGCGATGCGGTGAGAGGCGCAAAGAGGGCACTGAAGAATTATCACAAGGCCTTGGTCGAGGCGATTCGAGAGCTAAAAGCGGCCAGAGAGTTAAGGGAGGCAACAGAAGATGCAGAATAAACAGGTGACAGTTGACAGTTCACAGTTCACAGTTCGGATGGGGTTCTCAACTTTGTGGATTATTGTTGCAGTAGCAATTGTTGGGGTAGTGGCGGTTTTAGCTTTTGGAGTTTTGGATTTTTACAAAATCAAAAAGCCGGATGTAGGCCAAAAAACCCAGGTTGAGGAAGATCAACAAGTCCAAGATTTAAATACTCTCTCAACTTCTGATGAAGTGGATGTGATAGAGAAAGACTTAGACTTGACAAACCTTGATGCTCTGGATGCAGAAATCGGTGATGTCGAGCGCGACTTAATGTCCTTGTAGTCCTGCGGGCCTAAGAGCGCTAGGTGAACTTTAAAAACTTCTCAATTTCCCCGTTAAAAGTATGGTTTCTTTGATTATGTTCGAGATGGATAGATATTTATTGCCACACTTTTTACGGGATTGACACTTTTTCTAAAAAGGCGTATTTAAAGGTTAACTTTTCAGTAAAATTTACTTTTAATATTTTTTCTCGCTACGCTCGAAAAAATGAGAGCTAAATCATCTAATTTCAACTTGCACCTCAATTGGCGTGTAACGTGGTATTCTGTTGTTTTGTGGCTTGCCGCAATTGTTGTTTCTGGTTTTGTGGTTTTGCCCTGGTTTTATTTAGCTATGCCACTGGTTGTTGTCTGGTTGACGACTACTTATTTCAAAAAAACAGATAAGTCACTGGCGATGGGTTTGTGGGTGGCCGTAGTTTGGTTCGTGTTTGTTGCCGCTTTGGATTTCTTGGAGATTATCGGCCCTTATTATATGAACGCTGCAATTTATTTTTCCGATTTTCGCAATTTTTCCAAATATCCTTTGATACTTTTAACGCCGGTAATTTACAGTTTGCTCTTAGAAAACTCCAAGTTTTCCAAAAAGCCTGACAGGGAACGCAGGCAAAAATTCCTCCCAGCGATCTAGTCTTTTTTTAGTTTGATTCCCAGCGATTTTCTGTGTTAACCTTGAGAGTACATGCGCGACCTTTCCCGAGTCTTGCCCGACCCCAACTTTCGAACCAGTACCAACAAAGTTTTTCTGCGAATAAGCAAAGCTTTTCTGCGAATAAAGTTGGTTGTAATAATAGCGGTTTTGATCGCTCTCGGATATTTTGCTTTGAACTTTGTCACAAGTTCTGGTGGCGGATCCTCTATGATACTTAGAGAAGCACCAAGAGGACTAACTCCTGTTGCTATGGGAGATAGCCAGGTTACGACAGAAGGGGGAGTGGCGCTTACAACTCAAACAGCTCTGATGCGAGATGTTAAACATGGGGGAGAAGCGACGGCGACTGTCAAGCGATCATTTGGCGGTGGTATTTATATACTCTCCGTAGATGCTACTTTGCCGGATCCCAAAAATGTCAATTATCAAGTTTGGCTAGTGGGCGATGGTCGCGTGGTGCCGATAGATTATATGAGAGGTTCAAAGACTTCTTGGAGTTTGTCACTTAGGGACACCGATCGTTATTCCCAATACGAGGGTGTCTGGATTACGCTTGAGAGAGGTCGCGACGACCGTCCCGAGGAGCATGTAATGGAGGGGAGCTTTTGAAAAAAATTATGGTTTTTGGGGCTTTTGACGGTTTGCATCCGGGACACCTGGATTTTTTTAGACAAGCGAAGAGACACGGAGATTTTTTGATAGTTTCTGTAGGAACAGACAGGAACGTGGCGAAAATCAAAGGGAAGAGGCCGCTTTTTGGGGAAGATGAAAGATTGGCACTTGTCAAAAGTTTACGAGTTGTGGATAGGGCTGTTTTAGGAGCCCAGAAGGATTTCTACAAAGAGATTAAAAAATACAAGCCGGATGTTATTTGTTTAGGTTATGACCAATGGGCTCGCCAACAAGAAGTAGAGAAGGAACTTTCCAATGTGGGACTTGGCGAAACAGAAGTTGTGAGACTTGCGCCCTACAAAGCTGAAAAATCAAAATCGACTCAACTAAAGCGCCGCTCGGTCGACTTTCTTTCTTGAGATCCCTTCCTTGTGCTTTAGAGTGATTGATTTCTCTTTGGTTTTGACCAGTAACCTTTTCATTCTCTCTACCGCTTTATCTATTGCCTTATCCATAGTCCTGTCTCGCTCGACAATCTCCAAATTGCGACCCGGAATATCGGCGATGATTTCGCAAGCGCTGCTGTGCAGCTCGTTTCTGTGCGATTTTTCCCAAATTAAACGTACTTCTAATTTAACAATCTTTTTGAAGTAGCGTCCAAGTTTTTGGACTCTTTTGGCGACATAAACTTCTAGCTCGGGAAATTTTTTAAGATGCAGGCCGGAGATGATTATCTTCACTGGATTTACATTTTACCATGCTGTTGATTTTTGGTGTTAAACTTAGTAACCTATATTGGAGCGTAGCGACAATACAAGCTCTCTTATCATCATGTTTGATCCTCCTTCGCATAAAGCTTCGGAGGACGAGCAATTAATGAAAGATGTTCGATAAACTTCAGCAGCTCAAGGAACTCAAAAGAATGCGCGATGAGGCAATGCAGATTCAGCGCACACTCGATGCCCAGATTGTGGAAGTTGAGAAACATGGAGTGAAGGTGAAAATAACACTGGCACAAAGAGTAGTGTCGATTGAGACTAATGGAAAAGGCGATAGCGATATCGTCGAAGCGGTAAATGAGGCCGTAAAAGAAAGCCAAAAACAAGCCGCCCGCAAAATGCAGGGCATGGTCGGTTTAGAAGGCCTTAAAGGTATGTTTGGCGGTGGAAGTTAGATGAATGAACGTAAAACTACGACTGAGAGTAATGCTTTAGAAATTATTGATCCTTTTGAAATTTTTGCCAATTTGCCCTTCTATATAGATATCAATCGCAAACTAGTAAATGCTGCTTCTCTTGAGGAAGGTCAAAGAGTTCTTGATCTTGCTAGTGGACCCGGGAATATCAGTAGACTCGTAGTAGAAAAGATTGGAGAAGGTGGATGGATTACTGCTGTTGATTTTTCGCAAAGAGCGCTGGCAGCAGCAAGAAGGAATTTAGAGGGCATCAGAACTAGAATTGATTTGATAAAGGCAAAAGCTGAGGATATAGGGAAATTATTTAGCGAAACTCAAGTTGGAAGGTTTGATGCGGTTATAGTTGGAAATGCAATACATAATTTCGACAATAAAGGCGATGTTATTGAGGGAATCAGTAAATTATTAAAACGAGGAGGACTTTTCGTTTTCAACTCAGCATTTTTCGATGGCGCTGTGCCTCAGCCAGAATCAAGACTTTATCGATTATGGATGGTGATTGCCAATAAACTTGCTCGCGAGGCAGAAGGAGAGGGGGAAAATTCTGCCAAAAGGGCTGTAGCTCGCAATCTTTTAAAACCAATTGAATATGAAGATGTACTGAAGGCTCACGGTTTTAATGTCAAATCGCAAATTTTTGAGAAAGTAGATATGGAGGTGGAAGATTTTGTGGCTATATCTTGCGATGATGAATTTGTTCAAGGTACTCTTTCCAAATACTCTTTGGAGACAGCTAAACGAGCTCTTATAGAAGGAGTAAGAAGGGCTTTTGGGCAACTAAAACTTTCTGCTTCTCGTCGAATCTGGATACAGATGGTAGCTGAAAAAGTTTAAACTAAACTTCAAATCTTCGCTGTTATATCAGCCATTCACTTCAAGCTTTCGCTTGAAGGGGCTTCCTGATATATATCAGGAGCGCCATCAGCATTTTATGCTGAGGCGACCTGGTGATATACTTTTTTTAGGTCAATGAAAGTCCCCAAAAGTGTTCGCGATTTGATTGAGGTGTTTGAGATGCTGCCGGGGATTGGGCCGAAGACGGCGGCAAGGTTAACTTATTATTTACTGCATGCGCCTGATCAACTCTCCCAGAAACTGGCCGATGCGGCGCGCGACCTGAAAACCAAAACTAAAATTTGTTCTATTTGCCAAAATATCACGGAGACTGATCCTTGTGAAGTTTGTGAAGATCCCAACCGTGATCGGTCCGTCATCTGTGTCGTTGAGGACCCCTTAGATGTTTGGGCGATTGAAAAGTCCGGCGCCTTTAGCGGACTTTATCATGTTTTGCATGGGGTAATTGCTCCCCTTGAAAACATCGGACCTGAGGATCTCAGGATTAACGAACTTTTAGCAAGGCTCAACCCTTCGACAGGTCATTCGACTCTGAGGGACGAGCCCTCAGGACATTCGACGGTGAGCGCTCAGTCGAACCGCTCAGACTCGAAGAGCTCAGGGCGGACTAAAGTCCGGGAACTAATAATGGCTACTAACCCTTCAATGGAGGGGGAGGCAACAGCAATGTATATTCAAAGGCTGGTTAAACCGCTCGGCGTTAAAGTTACAAGAATTGCTCGGGGGATTCCAATTGGAGCAGAACTGGAATATGCGGATGAGGTAACTATTCGCCGGGCGCTTGAAGGTCGGAAGGATTTCTAAAAAAATCTGCGTCACTAAATTTTTTGATATCAGCCATTCACTTCAAGCTTTCGCTTGAAGGGGCTTCCTGATATATCAGAATCCAAAGGATTGCTGATATTGAAAGTTCCGTTTTCTAACCTTACCCTTTGACTTTCGACTTGAACCTCAAAAGATGTGTAGAATAGAATTATGGGTGACGATTCTGACGGAATACTTTCCGAGATAGCGGATGTTGTCGGCGATGTTGCTGGCGAAGCTGTAGATGAGTTAAAGGAATTTGGACAATCTGCCGCTTCTCAAATAAGTGGACATGCCGGTCAGACAGCAGGACAGCCTGCGAAAGCCGATATTTCTAAGGTAAAAAGTGCAGTCACTGGTTCGGCTGGCGATCAGTCAGCCGAGGATGTTGTTCGCGGATTCGGAAAGTCATTTACTTCTCAAATTACAGGACATACAGATTTGACTTCTGGCGACATCACTAAAATGGTCAAGGCAGACACTGAGTTTTCAAAGGTGGAATCAGAGAAAGTTAAAGCGAAGATAAAACAAATTTATCAGGAGTATGCCGCCAAGCGAGCCCGAGAACAACAGCAGCAGGTTGCTGCGAAACAGCAAGAAGAGCAAACGAAACAGCTAGTGGAGCAAAACAAGACGGAAGAGATGATTGCTTCAAATCCTGCCATTGCCAAAACCCGTGCAGAGATAAAGAA
>JBBTZR010000007.1:0-2056 GCA_038078475.1 Patescibacteria group bacterium | reverse complement strand
AAAGAATTATGGAGCGGAATAATTTTAGCTTCTCACTTCGTTGCGATGCTAAAATTAGTTATTTGAATAATTCTTTGCGCTCCTCGCTCAGAAATTTTGTTTAGTAATTTTAACAAAATTTCTTCACTACGGGGCTATGAAAAATTATGGGGCAGAATAGAGGTATGGTAGAATATGGCAAATAAGGTCTTAATTAAAATGAATAGAGAAACGAATAATAGTATCAATGACTTGGTGGACAACGTTGATAGTTCTCAAGAAGTTATTGTGGGTCGAATACATGATACTATAACGATTGAGGGGACAATTCCCCCTGAAGGTGGAATAAAAAGAAAAGTAAGAGAACTCCATGGCAGAAAGTGTAATCGAAGAGAACCCCGAAAAAAACCTTCTTGAGCCTTCTGAGATAGAAAAAGAGCCCTGGGAAAGAGAAGTTGAGGGTATTTACCGAACAATTCAATTTGTCCAGCAAAAGGCCAGGGAAGGGGAGGATGGTCTTAATCGTGATGATATTTTATCTGTTCACAAAATGGTGATGAATGATCCTTTTAATCCTGAAAGAACTGGAGTTTTGAGGGGGGTTAAAGTCAGAGTTGGTTGTACCATCAATGGTATCAGGAGAGAAGCAGTTTTTACACCGGCAGACCCCTATTTTTTATCAGAATTTTTTAACGAATTTGCGGGTGAACTTGAAGAGAAAACGGCGCAAATTTCCGCTACGACATCTATTGGGCAGGTTGCAGATTTGGCGACGTGGGCACATTTAAGATTTATCGAAATTCACCCTTTTGAAGACGGGAATGGTAGGACTGGCAGACTGATTGTTGATTTTATTGTTAGAAAGGCTCGATTACCGGCGATTCGAGATTGGGGAGCTGCAAACGATGAATATAAAGATGTCATTGATAGAAGTTACAGAGAAGATAATCCAAATTTGTTTAAGATTTTTCTCACCAGAAAAATCTTAGATCGGCTTTTGAAGGTTGAGGCTGAGTTTTTGCCAAGGTTAACGAATGGTGGCGATTTCAAAGAGTATGTTAAAAATAGAAGGGTGGAGGCAGAAATACATTTAAAAAATTTAACGAATGAACGTAACTCTTAAACTTTATAATTTTTTGTCTCGGAAAATTGAGGAGTTTGAGCCGATTGGAAAAGTTGTCGGGCTTTATACTTGTGGACCGACTGTTTATGATTATGTCCACATTGGGAACTGGCGGACATTTGTTTTTGAGGATGTTTTAAAGCGGGTTCTAATATTTGACGGTTATAAAGTGAAACATGTCATGAATATTACGGATATTGATGATAAAATAATCAAGAGAAGTCGCGAGCAGGGAATCGAGTTTAGGCAGTTAACTGCAAGATACGAGAAGGCTTTTTTTGACGATCTTCTTGAACTTAATATTCTGACGGCCGATGTTTATCCCCAAGCTACAGAACATATTGATTCAATGATCAGTGTTATTGAGGCTCTTTTGGCGAAAGGTTTTGCTTACAAAGCAGATGATGGAGTATATTTTTCAGCTGAGAAATTTAAAAATTATGGGGAACTTTCTGGTCTGGAAAAAAGAAAGTTAAAAAAGGGTGCCAGAATCGCCAGCGATCAATACGATAAAGAAAGCTGGGCCGATTTTGTTTTATGGAAGTTTCCTTCGACTCGCTGGGCTCGCTCAGGACAAGTCCCTCAAGAACCTGCTTGGGATGCGCCTTTTGGGCGGGGGAGACCGGGATGGCATATTGAGTGTAGCGCGATGAGTATGAAATATTTGAGAGGAACGATTGATATCCATACTGGCGGTGTAGATCTTTTGTTTCCTCATCACGAAAACGAAATTGCTCAGTCTGAGGCGGCGACAGGCAAAAAATTTGTCAATTTCTGGCTTGAAGGAGAACATCTTCTGGTAGAAGGTGAAAAAATGGCCAAGAGTCTTGGGAATATTTTTACTTTAACCGATGTTGTAAAAAAGAGTTTTGATCCTATTGCTTTACGTTATTTATTTTTAACTGCGCACTACCGTTCGAAACTGAATTTTACTTGGAAGAGTTTGGAAGCGGC
>JBBTZR010000006.1:0-14749 GCA_038078475.1 Patescibacteria group bacterium | reverse complement strand
GTCAAAGTCGAAAAATTAACAGGGGAGACCCCTTCTCTAAAAAGACCTACAAGCGTTAAAATGAGTTTGTGAAGAAAATTTTACTTATCAGCTTTGTCACGCTTTTTACTGCCATACTCACAGCTGCCATAATTATTATCTACGTCAGCTTCAGCATTGTTTTGCCCACAACCCAACAAATCAATCAAAACCTGGCTAAATTTATGACCAGGATTGTTTATATTCCCGAAGGTATCCCACCGCCGATTTTCGGCTACGAGACCACAAGCTATTTCTGGGAAATGGAAACACCGGCTGGGGAAGTTACAGGGATCAGATTCAGCTATACGCCTGCATTTGCT
The DNA here is from genome assembly GCA_038078475.1 of Patescibacteria group bacterium. Classification (GTDB taxonomy): domain Bacteria; phylum Patescibacteriota; class Microgenomatia; order Curtissbacterales; family GWA2-41-24; genus JBBTZR01. Next base: position 14,408 of record JBBTZR010000006.1, on the reverse strand, counting down.
AAGGGAGAAAATAAGATAACTGCAGTTTTAGAAATGCCCGAACTTGGCGATGCCAGCATTTTTACGAAGGTTTTACCGGCAGTCATATCAGATAACCGATCGCTCACAGCAGCCCAAGATCCTCTAAAAGCAAACTTAGCTGCCAGTCGCGAGGTGGGTTACGAAGGGATCAAACTTACTTTAAAACCAGAAACAGGACAAACAACTAAAGTAGTTTGGCAATTCGCGAAGATTACTCTAGATCAGGAAACTCTAGGGCTTTACTCAAGGCTGGGAATATATCCAGAGCCTCTACTTAAAATTCTCCACGAACTCCCACGATTCATAATAGGACTTCTTGGAGGCTGACAAGCGACTCAATCTTTAGCCACCGATCTTAAACATTGCCGTGCCGCAAACCGGACACTTGCCTTTCGATGCTGGTTTGCCGTTTTTCATTGTGACTTTTACAGCGTTCGGGTCATCTCTTTTGGCGCGGCACTTTACGCAATACATCGTAGTCATTATTCTTTAATCACCTCCTTCAGGCATGAAGATTTTAAAAGTTTCTCTTTCGATTACACTCAAGATAACCTCTTCGAGTTCCTCGAATCTGAGTGATCTCGGAATCGAAGATCTGAGCGACATCAGAGTCGAAGACCTGAGCTTGTCGAATGTTTTAGCTTCAAGTCGAGGCTGATTAGCCTCAGTTAGCTTCAACCATAGCACAGTGCGAGCGAGCGTGTCAAGCACGAACAAAGCTAAGAAGAATTTGCCCGGCAACTACGAGTGCCGCTAAAAGCCCAATTTTGACTAAATCGTACCTGACATAGGGCAATCTCTCAATCCTCCCGATTTTTCTCTCGCTCCCGAGCGGTGCGCGTTCGTTTGTGCCTTGGTAAGAAGTAGCAGCAGTCTCCAAAAATTCGAACCTACGTGCACTTGCGGCAATTTTCTGGGCCCGACTTTTAAATGGCATCAAGACATCTTAACATGATAAGCTCTCTTCTTGACAAAATTTAAGGCCACATGGTAAAAGAATGGGTACTAGATTTGTCCAACCGAGAAGATGGTAGTAGATGGAGTTTCTTCAAGTCCAAAATTATCAAGCTTATCTTTTGGCGGCAGTTTTCATTTGGCTCGCCTTCTTAACTATTTTGCAAGCCATAGTAATCAGGCACCACCGGACCCAAGCGAAAGTCCAAACTTACCCAAACCTAACGCAAATTTTAGAGAAACTTGGAAAAGATCTGAATTTAAATCAAAACAAAGTCCAACAAATATCAGAAGAAATTGCTAAAATTAAAATAGCCAACAAAAAAAACTTTCAAAAATATGCGCTTGTTAGATTTAATCCTTTTGAAGATACCGGTGGCGACCAAAGTTTCGTTACAGCAATACTGGACGGACAAAACAACGGACTTGTTATATCATCGCTACACTCGCGAGGCGCCACCAGAGTTTATGCCAAGCAAGTTGAAAGCGGCCAGGCCACAACCCATAAATTTTCCAGAGAGGAGCAAGAGGTAGTCGAAAAAGCTGCCCACGGGATCTCTTGAACAAAGGACTTAAGGTTATAGCTGCCGCAATTATTTTATATGGACTGTCCGCTGGGATATCATATATGATCTTTAACTCCGTCTTATCTGCCCCGATTAGTATTGTGACACCCTTTGGTAATCTTACCGATGTTACCTCAGGGCTTGAGGAGGGCGAAAAAGATAGATCTTGTCCGCTAAATGGCGCCCTCTACACTAAAAACCGCGAGAAGCTGTGGAAAGAAAGACGACCACTTGGAGTGATGGTTGAAAATCACCTCGATGCCAGGCCACCAATTGGACTATCTCGCTCAGATGTAATTTATGAAGCCGTCGCCGAAGGTGGTATTACCAGATTTTTAGCCATTTACTTATGCCAAGATGCCGGTGACATTGCCCCCGTCAGAAGTGCCCGCACATACTTCCTGGATTGGGTTCTCGAATACGACGCAGCCTATGCCCATGTCGGTGGTGCTAACACTCCCGGTCCTGCTGATGCCCTAGGTCAAATTCGCCAGTATGGCATCAAAGATATGGACCAATTCGGTCTAGGCTTCCCAACCTTCTGGCGAGGTACCGACAAACTCGCTCCCCACAATGTTCACTCAACCACTAAAAAACTCTGGGAAGCTGCCGAAGAGAGAGGCGCGGGCGTTGAGGATGAGGAAGGGGTTCGTTGGGACGAAAATTTCCAAGTTTGGCAATTTAAAGATGATGCAACACTTGATAAACGTGGCGATCAAAAGCCGATCGTTGTTCCCTTTTGGTCACAGTCTCCCGACTATACCCTGACCTGGCAATATGACAAAACCGCCAATGTCTATAGGCGCTTTCATGGTGATACACCTCAAACCGATCCTAACACGGGCGAACATCTATCTGCCAAAGTCGTTGTCGTCCAGTTCCAGGTTGAGACGATGGCCAACGATGGCTATCCGGACGGCCATCTGCTCTACAAAACAACCGGTTCCGGCAACGCACTGATTTTTATGGATGGTCAGGCAATTGTTGGTAAGTGGGTTAAAGAACAGCGTTCGTCAAGAACAAAATTCCTAAACGCCAAAGGTCAAGAGTTAGAGCTTAATCGTGGCCAAATCTGGATTCAAACTGTGCCAGCTGGCAATGATGTAACTTACTGACCTGCGCCTGCCTCAAAAAATCTGCCCTTGTAAAATGCTAGTCGATCTTTTTATCTCTAAAGTTCGCGTCAAAGTACTTGAACTATTCCTTTCAAATCCCGGCCAAACTTACCACGTGCGTGACATCGTCAGGCGTGTTGGCGAAGAAATCAATGCCGTCCGGCGCGAGCTAGCAAGGCTCGAGAAAACCGGACTTCTCTCAAGCGAATGGCGTGCCAACCGTCGTTATTATGGCGCCAAACGCGACCACATTTTTTACTTTGAACTTCTCTCTATGATCAACAAATCAACTGGCCTCGGTGGCGCCGTCCTCAAAAATCGCCCCAAACTTGGCAAGATTCGCTATGCCATACTCTCCGGCGCTTTCGTTCGAGGCCGCGCCTATACCCCCAATGAAATCGATCTTTTTATAGTCGGCACGGTCGTTTTGCCGGAACTTGGCGCCATCGTTAGGGAAGAGGAAGCCAGAAGAAACAGGGAAATCAACTTTACTCCGATGACCGAGGAAGAATTTGCCTTCCGCAAAAATCGCCGCGACCCATTTGTTATGGGAATTCTCTCAAAACCCCGAGTTATGTTAATCGGCGACGAAGACGAAATGGTCAAATTATAGCCCTGTTTTTATATATCAGCAGGTCGCCTTGGCACACTCCGTCGAGTAAGACTCGACTCCATCATGCCAATGGCGCTCCTCTGATATATATTTTCGTTTACACTCTAATATATAATCTTGGTTAATGTTCAAAAAACCGAGATTTACCCTTGCCGCAATCATCCTTTTCACCCTTGCCGCCATTTACATCGATCTTCCCCAATTAACTCTAGGCGAAAATCTTAAGTTTGTACACCCTCAACCACTCAAAAATTTCATCAGACGTGACCTCGAACCTAAACTCGGACTTGATCTTGCCGGCGGAGTCCAGCTGGTGATGAGTGCCGACATGACCAATATTCGCCAAGAAGACAGAAACGACGCCCATGAGTCTGTCAAAAATGTCGTTGAAAATCGAGTCAATGCTCTGGGAGTTGCCGAACCGGTCATCCAAACCACTAAAACCCGCGACCAGCACCGCTTGATAGTCGAACTTGCTGGCATCCCTGATATCGATCAAGCTATCGCCCTCGTCAAAAAAACCGCCCATCTGGAATTTAAAACCCTCAAGTCTAATGCTCCACCGGAAGCAACTTTCGCACCCTTTCCCGATTTCTATCAAGGAACAGGACTTACTGGCACACAACTAAAAAGAGCTCTCGCCCAACCCAGCCAAGATCCCCAGAACCCAGGCTACGTTGTTGCCCTCGAGTTTAATGATGAAGGAGCCAAAAAATTTGAAGAGATCACCAGAAACAATCTAGGTAGACCAGTAGCGATTTCTTTGGACGAGCAAATAATCACGAGCCCGACAGTCCAGGCGGTTATTTCTGACGGTAACGCCATTATAACCGGCAACTTCACCTCCCAAGAAGCCAGGCAGCTCTCCATACAACTCAATGCCGGTGCCCTGCCCGTGCCTCTTATAATCGAGTCCCAAACCAGAGTTGGTCCAACACTTGGAGCCGACTCCATACAAAAAGGCATTTTTGCCTCCGCCGTCGGCATCACATCCGTTATGATTTTTATGACTCTCTACTATCGAATTTTGGGGATTTTTGCCGTCGCGGCCCTTCTTATCTACACTACATTAGTTTTTGCCATCTTCAAACTCATTCCGGTTACTTTAACTTTGGCTGGCATTGCCGGATTCGTACTCTCAATAGGTATGGCTGTCGATGCCAATATCTTAATTTTTGAAAGGATCAAAGAGGAGATAAGGTGGGGCAAACCCAAACTCGAAGCCCTTTTTGCCGGTTTTGAGAGAGCCTGGCCCTCAATCAGAGACTCAAACGTTTCCTCACTTTTAACGACCGCTATCTTATTTAATTTTGGCACCGGCCCCATTCGCGGTTTTGCTCTCACATTGGCAATTGGAATCTTAGTCTCCATGTTTTCGGCCATCACCGTCACCAGAACTTTAATTAGAGTGTTTTGGGTCAGAAAAATATGAACTTAATCAAATACCGAAATTGGTTCTTTGCTTTATCGCTTTTGATCATCATTCCCGGCATAGTCGCCCTTTACATTTGGGGATTAAAACTCGGTATCGATTTCGAAGGCGGCACTCTTTGGGAAATTAAATTTCAAAAGACCCCAACGAGCCTTGAGTTCCAAAATTTTCTAGACAGTCAAGACGCCCAAGTCTCATCGCTTACCACTACCTCATCAGGAAACTTATTGATAAGACTCAAAATAACCGAAGAAACCAAAATCACAAAAATCAAAACAAAACTCCAAGAGACATATGGGCAAACGGAAGATGCAAGATTAGAAACAGTCGGCGGGACAATTTCTCGCGAGTTGACCCAAAAAGCCTTGGCTGCAGTCGGAATTTCAATATTGGCAATTGTTACTTATATCACTTGGGCATTTAGAAAAGTTTCCAAACCGGCATCGGGGATTGCTTTCGGCATATGTACTGTGATTGCTCTTTTTCATGATGTCATTGTAGTCGTTGGTTCATTTGCCATTTTGGGTCACTTTTTAAATCTTGAAGTTGACTCACTATTTATAACAGCCCTCCTGACAGTTCTGGGATTTTCCGTCCATGATACCATCGTTGTTTTTGATAGAATACGCGAGAATTTAGGCAAATATGGACAGTACTCTTTTGACCAAGTTGTCAACCACTCGCTTCTGCAAACATTGGCAAGATCAACGAATACTTCCTTAACAGTAGTTTTTGTACTTTTAGCGCTTTTACTTTTTGGAGGTCAATCTATACGTGGCTTTGTCATCGCCCTAATGATTGGTATTGTCTCCGGAACTTATTCCTCAATTTTCAACGCTGCGCCGCTTCTTGTTGTTTGGCAAAAGTTCACCAATTCTCAAAAGTAGATACTCTCGCTTATTTTTCTCGGGATCATCGGCAACTTCCTCAAAAAGTGTCTTTAAAACCTCTCCTACTTTTGGACCGGGTTTTATTTTCAAGATCTCCATCACGTCGTGGCCATTAACTTTAAGATCCGCAACCGTAAAGGGTTTTGTCAACACCTCTTTAATAATTTTTCTAAAAAGCTTTACCATCAAAGATTCTGGTTGCTGCAAGCCACCTCCAAGTCTGTCTCCAACCCGCAAATCCATCATTGCCTCAATATTTTCCGGTCCAATATTTCTGATAAAGCGGCGCAAAGCCCGATCTGTCTGAGCCTCATTGACGCTAAACTGATGCCATCTCACTAGCTTAAACAGCTTTTCTCTCTGCTCACGCGGCAGATGGAGTCTTTTGGCTATCGTTACAGCCATCCTGCCGCCGACCACCTCATGGTTATAAAAAGTCCTCACACCTTCTTCTGTCACTGCCGCGACCTTTGACTTTCCCACATCATGCAAAAGTGTGGCCAAGCGCACGACCGTCTCGTTGGACGGACAAAATTTTAGACTCATAACACAATGGGTTCCCACATCGTAAATATGGTGTCTCTTGGGGCTTTTTTGTTCGACACGAAAACACTCTTCAAGTTCTGGCAAGACAACCGCCAGAATTTTCGCCTCTTTTAAAAGAAGTATTCCTTCTGCCGCATGAAGAGAGTCAATTATTTTAAACAGCTCGTCCCTGATCCTCTCGCCGGATATTTTGGGCAACAGTGGAGCATTTTTTTGGATCGCGGCCTTTGTTTTATTCTCAATCTTAAAACCTAAAGTTGTAGCAAATCTAGCTGCTCTCAAAATTCGCAGTGCATCTTCGCCAAATCGACGATCAGGATCACCAACCGCCCTGATGATTTTATTTTTAAAATCTTTCTGTCCATCATAAGGATCAACCAATTGGAAATTGGAAATTCCCAATTGTTTTTTAGATTGAAGGGCTTGCCCTGAGCGAAGTCGAAGGGCCATTGCATTGATTGTAAAATCGCGCCTACCTAAATCCTCATCAAGAGTCTTGCCCCAAACAACTTTATCTGGATGACGGCGATCGGTGTAACCAACCTCCTTCCTATAAGTAGTAATCTCGACTATTTTGTCCTCACTAATTGGTACGCCTACGGTTCCGAACCGGTTGTTATAAAAACCGCGAGGGAAAAGTTTCAAAATTTCCTGAGGGTTGGCATTTGTAGTTAAATCCCAATCGACAACACCAGAACCGACCAAAAGATCCCTGACTGCACCGCCAACCACCGCCACCTCAAATCCGGCGCGGTTCAATTTCGCCAAAATCTGCTTCACTGCTAAGTCAAGTTTCACTAGATTATTATATTAGGACCTTTTCAAAAAAAACTCAAAATTCCTGCTCTTTTGGCTTTGCCAAAATATCAGAGGAGCGCCATTGGCTCGCACTAGCGAGACAAGGCGACCTGCTGCTAAAATAGTTTCCGTGAATCGCTTTATTTGGAAGATTCGGCAAAAACCGCCGGAAATCAAAAGGTCAGGTTGGCTTCTGGCTTTTTTGGCTCAAAGTCGGGGTCTAGTCACCCCTCAAAAACTTAAAGATTTTTTAAATCCAACGCAAGCCCAAATCGAAAAAGTCAAAGTAACTGATATCGACCGCGGCCGAGAAAGAGTCATGCGAGCCCTCAAAAATCACCAGAAGATTGTTGTTTACTCCGATTATGATGCCGACGGCCTTTGTGCCACTGCCATCATGTGGGAAACACTTTACGACGCGGGCGCGAGTGTCATGCCCTATGTCCCCCATAGAATAAAGGAAGGATATGGTATGACAACTAGCGCAATCTCCGAAATGGCCAAACAGGGAGTCAAACTCATAATTACCGTAGATCAAGGAGTAACCGCGCGAGAACAAGTCAAGTATGCCAAAAAACTGGGCATCGACGTTGTCATCACCGATCATCACGTTCTGCCCAAAACTTTACCTAAACCCGTGGCTCTTGTTCATACCACCGAATTTTGCGGAGCCGGTGTTTCCTGGAGATTTTGCTGGGAACTTATTAAAAAACTAAATCCAAGCTATAAGGAAAAACTGCTCTCGAAATTGGAACTTGCCGCCCTGGCCACGATTGCGGATTTGGTTCCCTTAATTGGTGGTTCAAGAGCGATGGTCAAACTCGGACTGGAAAGGCTAGCTAAAACCAGACGGCCAGGGCTAGTGGCTCTTGTTAAATCATCAGGCATCGCGGGCAGCATCGGCACTTACGAAATCGGGCACATCTTAGCTCCCCGAATCAACGCCATGGGTAGAATTGAACACGGCCTAGACTCACTAAGATTACTTTGTGCCAAAAACCGGGCTCAAGCAGACAAACTTGCTACAATACTTTCAAAAACCAACAGCCGGCGACAAGATCTGACAACTCGGGCAATCACAAGTGCCATTGATATGGTAGAAGAGGAAGGACGAATTGGTATCGTTCAAGATCGCGAGTGGCATGAAGGTATTATCGGGTTAGTTGCATCACGACTCGTCGAAACTTACAATCGCCCGATAATAGCCATCTCTCTTGGTGAAACCTTCTCCAAAGGCTCCGCCAGATCAATCCCTGGATTTAATATTGTCGAAGCCATCAGATCATCGTCTCAATTCTTAGTTGATGGGGGAGGCCATCCTATGGCCGCCGGTTTTACCATCAGAACCGAACACATCGAAGTTTTCAAACAAAATATCACCAAGTATGCCCAAAAATACATAACAGATGACCTTTTGGAAAAACAAATCGACATTGTTTGTGCTCTAGAAAGGGAAGATATTACTCGCCAAAACTTCGAGCTCATTTGTAAATTCGAACCCTTCGGCATTGGTAATCCTCAGCCGGTTTTTATAACAAGGGGCATGACCGTGGAAGACATCAGAAGTGTCGGAGGTGAAAATCAGCACTTAAAACTGCAAGTCGATGGTCTTTCGGCAATCGGCTTTAACATGGGTAATTTACGAGCCCAACTGCGACCTGGCGACGCCGTCGACCTTGTCTACACCATGGCCGAGGACAAGTACGCGCTTAGCGGTCAAATCCAACTCAAACTTAAAGATTTGGCAATTACCAATTAGTCTTCATTGCTCCCAAAAGTTCGCTTTGCGCCTCGCGCGTAATTAGTTTAGAATTTAGGATATGACTCGGACACTCGCAATTGAATGTAATAAGAAAATAGGTAAGAAAGTTTCCCTGTCCGGCTGGGTTCACACAAAAAGAGATCATGGAAAGATCACATTTATAGACCTCTATGATCGCAGCGGAACTATTCAAACAGTAGGTTCGGGTGAACTAATTTCGAAACTAAGGCCTCAAGACGTGATCGAGATAGAAGGCACAGTCCAAAAGCGGCCACCTTCTATGATCAACGAGAAGCTGGAAACCGGAAAAATAGAAATAAAATGTGAAAAAATCCAACTTATATCAAAAGCAGAAGAATTACCATTTGACATCACAAAGGAAAGCCTTGATTTAGAATTACCAACCTTACTGGATTATCGAGCCTTAACGCTAAGACACCCTAAAATAAAAGCGATATTTAAAGTTCAAGAAGTAATCATTGACGCATTTAGGGAAAGTCTAAAGACTCGCGGTTTTACAGAATTTCAATCGCCAGTCATTATTCCTCAAGGTGCAGAGGGCGGAGCAGAGGTTTTTGAAGTCAAATACTTTGAACATAAGGCCTATCTTGCGCAGAGCCCTCAATTTTACAAACAAATCTTGGTTGGCGTTTTTGAAAGAGTTTTTACTGTTAATAAAACACTAAGAGCTGAACCAAGTGTCACAACTCGCCACTTGACAGAAGTAACAACCCTTGACGCAGAGTTCGGTTTTATTGAAAGCTGGGAAGATATTATGGATCTAGCAGAATATGTCACCAAATTCATGTTTAGTAGGGTTAATGATGAATGTAGGCCAGAACTTGAATTACATAATGCAACAATTCCGCAAGTTCGAGGAAAAATTCCTAGAGTAAAATTAAGAGAAGTTCAGGAAATTATTTTTAAGCGGACAGGAAGAGATGTTCGTAAAGAACCCGATTTATCACCGGAAGACGAAAGAGAAATTTGTAAATGGGCGAAAGAAGAAAAAAATTCTGAGTTAGTATTTGTGACCCATTATCCCACGAAGAAAAGACCCTTCTATACTTATCCGGATCCGGACGATCCTGATTACACTTTGAGCTTCGACTTGCTAGGAAGAAGAACAGAATGGCTAACAGGCGGAAGAAGAATCAATGACCCCAGCGAGCTCATTAAAAATGCCAAAGTTAGAGGAATCGACTTAGAAAAAAGCGCACTTTACTTACAGGCATTCAAATACGGAATGCCTCCAGAAGGAGGTTTTTCTTTTGGGTCAGAAAGAATAACGATGGATGTTTTAGGGTTAGAAAATGTTCGTGAAGCTTCGTTATTTCCAAGAGATATGGAAAGAGTTGACGTAAGATTGTCAACCCCAAAGAGTTAATAAAGAGCTAAAATTGCCAGTCAAGTGACTCTCACAAAAACGCTAATCGCCACCCTAGTTTTACTTTCAGCGCTAGCAATTTTCGCATCTGGCGAGACCATTTTCCCCAACTACCCCAAAATTCAACAAGAAGTTTCTATAAGTAGCCAGTCTCTTCCGGACCTTTACCCATACCCAGTTCAAAAAGAAAATTACCATGAGCCGCCAGACATTTCGGCCAAATCTGCAGTTGTCGTCGAGGTCGTTAGTGGTATCATTCTCTTTGAAAAAAATCCTCACACTAAGCTTTTACCGGCTTCTACTACCAAACTCATGACCGCTCTTGTGGCTTTGGAAAAATGTTCACTTGACCAAATTGTCACTGTCGGCGAAGTGGTTGTTGAGCCAACCTCAATGGGCCTCGCGCCCGGCGACAACATTTCTGTGCGCGCTCTCCTGTATGGACTATTAGTCAACTCTGGCAACGACGCCGCTTTCACTCTTGCCGCCTCTTGTGCCGGCTCTGTCGGCGACTTTGTTCGAGAAATGAACTATAAAGCTCGTGAGATTGGACTCAAAAATACCCATTTTACCAATCCGGCAGGTTTTGATGATCCTGCCCAATATACAATATCTCGCGATTTGGCGAAACTCGCCAGAGTCGCCATCGCTAGCCCCATACTTGCCAAAATCGTCTCCACCAAAAGTACAGTCGTCACCGATGCGACAGGCTCAAAAACTTACTTTTTAGAAAATATCAACAAACTTCTGGGTGAAGTCGAGGGCCTCGAAGGCATTAAAACCGGCCAAACCGAGGGCTCGCAAGAAGTTTTAGTTACTCAAACGACGAGAAGTGCCAATACAATAATTACTGTTGTACTCGGCTCTCTTGACCGATTCGCCGAATCGAAATCTCTTATCGAATGGGCCTTTGAGAATCACGTTTGGGTTACCCCTTAATCACAGAGCTACTTAATCCAAATATCATCAACTGCCGGCACGTAAGCTACTAAATCTCCAGTTCCCCGAAATAAATATACCGGTTGCAGATACTTTTCGTTTTTCGTCGACTCGACATAGCCAAGTTTAATATCTAGAATCGTCACCTCACTTGTTGTAACTGGCTTATTAAAAGCTGCCGCGCCACGCTTTAAATCTTCAAAGGCCCTCTCTGGTCCCTTTAAAGGGTATGTTGCAAATTTAAATTTTTGAACTGTCTTGATTACCATCTTTGTCTCCACAACCTCATTTTCAGAAACCGTCACATAAAAATTAGGCTTTCCCTCAACCGGCCAAATTACTGGTAACTCGTCAAGATCGTCTCGTATAAAACTTAGCTGTATTAAATTAGCCGTCGAAAGAGAGTCAGTGGGAGTTTTAGTCGAGCCGTCAACGCGCATCACCATCACCCCGATTTTTTCTGTTGGAAAATCAACCAGATTTACTCCAATTCTCCTTAAAAAGTCGGTCGCTCTATTTTCGGCATCCGCAATACTTGTTGGTCTTGAATTCAAAATCGCTGGATCGTTGGCTAAATCTCTCTCTAGTGTAAAATTACCAGTTGCCAATTCTACGGTCATAGTCCGCTTGCCGTCTTCGCTGTCAACAAACTTTAAAACTCCCGGTGAAATCTCGACAGGTTCCTGGCCAAATCCGATATTTGTAAGCCTCTTTTTCAAATCATCTAGTTGACCAAAGGAAGATTCGCCCTCGCCAATGGCAAACACCTTTAACTGAGTAGGCAGCATGGGAAAACCACCGGTTACTGTTTCTAGCGTAAATGTTTTACTGGCGCGGGTTTCGATGCCTTCAGATAAATCCATCCTTGGTAATTTCCAAAAGGCTACAGTTGGCGGCAGAGGTTTAGGGGGGAAAAGTGCCCTTCGGGCTCGTCCAACTATTCCCAAGAGAATCAAAAGGAAAATAATCGCAACTATACCGACACCGACCCACACGGAAGCCTTTTTAGAGAAGGCAGCGGTTTCAGTTAAACTCATGATACAATTTTACCATGAACCAAGTCACCGACCCTGAGCGAAGTCGAAGGGTCCGCGTCCGTTACGCTCCTTCTCCAACCGGTATTCCCCACATCGGCAACATCAGGACTGCCCTTTACAATTTTCTTTTCGCCAAAAGCCAAAAAGGCCAATTTATCCTCCGAATAGAAGACACGGATCAGTCTCGTTTTGTCCCTGAATCTGTGCCCAAAATAGAAGAAAGCCTAAAAGTTTTAGGTCTTGACTGGGACGACAAACATCAGCAATCACAAAGGTTAGACGTTTACGGGAAGAACCTGGAGATTTTAAAGAAAAAAAACGCTGTCTATGACGATGGAGGAGCATGGAAGTTTAAAGTCGAAAAAGGTAAGAATTTAAAGTGGGCAGATGTTGTCCATGGCGATGTCGAATTTTCGCGAGATGTGATTGCTGACTTCGTTATCGTTAAATCGGATAAATTTCCCACCTATCACTTCGCCTCTGTCGTTGACGATCATCAGATGCAAATTTCTCATGTAATTCGCGGCGATGAATGGATTTCCTCAACACCCAAACATCTGCTCTTATATGAGTCATTCGGTTGGGGACCACCTACATTCGTTCACATCCCTCCAATTTTGGGCGAGAGTAAAAAGAAACTTTCCAAACGTGAAGGGGCCAAATCAGTGCTCGAGTACATAGATGAGGGTTATTTGCCGCAAGCTTTAGTCAATTTTTTGGCACTTCTCGGTTGGTCACCAAAAGGGGATAGGGAACTGTTTACGCTAAATGAACTCGTCGCTGAATTTTCACTCGATCGCCTCAACAAAAACAGCCCAATTTTCAACTTAGAAAAATTAAACTGGTTTAACAAAAAATATTTACAAAAAATTTCTCTGCCGGATCTTATGGCAAAGATCAAAAAAATTTCATCAAAGGCGCAAACTTTAGACGATCAAAAACTCACCAAAATCATCGAACTTGTCCGCGATCGCATGACGACCATCAGCGACTTTGAGAAATATGCAAAAATATTTTTCGAGAAAGGTAAAGAAAAACCTCCCCAAAGACAAAAAATAGAAAACGCCAAAGCAGCCATCGAGTCAATTAATGTTTGGAATGAAAAGTCAATCAGTAACTTGCTCGACCAGTGGATTGCCAAAAGCAAAATACAGCCAGCCGACTTTAAAAACACTCTTCGCCTTGCCGTCTTTGCCGACAACACTCCGCCAATTTATGAAAGTCTTGCAGTTTTAAAAAAAGAAGAAGTTTTAAAAAGAATTGAAGATGCCCTCAAAATCCCATAGTTGATTTTGTGATAATAATGTGCTATTATACTAGCAAGCTTAAGTCAGAGGTGTATTAAAGTTTTTCGATACTTCAAGAAATTAATTTTTCTCTTTATCCCTAAACTTCTTAATTCAAATCTCATTTTGAGCTAAGCGAAAAATAAGCATCCTATTTAGGTTACAAGAAAGGAGGTAATATAAATGGCGAAAAGACTATTCGTTGGAAGTCTTCCGTACAGTGCTACAAGCGCTCAACTGGAAGAGCTGTTTTCTCAAGTCGGAAAAATTACAAGTCTGAATTTAATTACAGATAAGTATTCCGGGCAAAGCAAAGGCTTTGCTTTTGTGGAATTTACTACAGACGCAGAAGCCAATGAGGCAATTAAAAAATTCAATAATTTTGAACTAGACGGTCGAAAGATAGTTGTTAATGAGGCACGTCCTCAAGAAGACCGCGCAAATAGGTCAAGTTTTGGAAACAATTTCAATAGATCCAGAAGTTGGTAAAGAAACGAGGTAAATGCGACAAGCTAGAGAGTTTTCGGTTTGTATCCGCTGCGGCAAAACACGAATTTTCTTGAGGAGATGGAAAGATCGTGGTGAAAACGGCAGAGGGACTATAATTACTCACGAGGAATCGAGGTGTCCGGACCTTGAGTGTCAAAAGATTGTCGACGAAAAATTTCAAGAGATGAAAGACCGCAGGACGCAAACAGAAGAGCGCAAAAAAGCTGTTATTCTCGAAAGATCTTTGGCCAAAAAATCAAAACTCTCAATAACCTCTTAAAAGAATCCCAAAAACCCTTGCTGGCACTATTGGAACTTATTACGCCAAACAACAAATGTTGCTAAACTAAAATAGTGGAGTACTTTGCTGCTAACATAATTGGCGCATTAGTTTGGCTTACATTATTTTTCTTAAGAAAAAATCTTAGACGGGAGATGCTTATTATGAGTATTTTGGCAACTCCACTTGCGCTTTTAGATTTTTTCTTTGTTCCATCCTATTGGATACCAAAAACTCTATTTAATATCCCTATTGGTATTGCTTCCTTTAGCTTCTGCTTCTTTTGATTGTTC
>JBBTZR010000005.1:0-18124 GCA_038078475.1 Patescibacteria group bacterium | reverse complement strand
ATTAGCACTCGGTGTATATTGTCTGCTAACCGAGGCGAGTTGCCCCAAACTGCTCCTCTCGCCACCGAAATTGTCATGGATTTAACAGATCGTCAGAAAAACTTACTTCGAGCCATTATCGAAAAGTACATCGAAACCGCCGAACCCATCGGTTCCGAAACTATTGAAAAGGAAGCCAGTCTTGGCGTTTCTCCCGCAACCATCAGAAACGAAATGGTCAAACTCACCAGCCTCAGCTACCTTAAACAACCCCACACCTCAGCAGGCCGCATTCCCACCTCAATGGGCATGAAGTTTTATGTTGATCAACTAATGCAGGAAAAGGCACTCTCCCTAAAGGATGAAGTCGCCATCAAAGAAGAGTTGGTAGAAGGGGAAGAGCGATTCGACAAACTGCTCCGACATACTGCCCGAGTCCTCGCGGACCAAACTAGATCGCTGGCAATTGCCACCGACGAGGAAGGGGATGTTTACGCCGCCGGTATGGCCAATATTCTGGATATGCCGGAATTTTACGATATTGATATCACCAAAACAGTTCTTTCTATGTTGGATCGTGCCGAAATGATCAACCAAATCACCGGCGCTCTCTCACCAGAAGATCAAATAAAAATTCTCTTTGGAGAAGAACTCGGAGTCCCATATCTTGAGCCCTGCGGGTTTGTGATCATCCGTTACCACATGCCCAATCACAGCGGAGTCTTAGGCGTCATCGGTCCCAGTCGCCTGAACTTTCCCGTAGTTATACCCACCATGCGTTACTTTGCCCAACTCTTGTCTGAAATAGGAAAAATATAATTCCAAAAAATGACTAAGACTAAAAAAACTGCCAAAACTGTAACTACCGAAAAACATCAAGAGCTAGAAAATCAGCTCAAGCGGGCACTGGCGGATTATCAAAATCTCGAGAGACGAGTTGAGGAGGAAAGAAGACTCTTAGGTCAGCTCTCTAGCGCACTTTTGATCGAAAAATTTCTGCCCGTTCTTGATAATCTCGAAAATGCTCAAGCACACTTAAACGATCAGGGGTTAGAACTGGTTCTTAAACAATTCAAGGACGTTCTTACATCAGAAGGAGTAGAGGAAATACCGGCCGTTGGTCTTTCCTTTGACCCTCAGATTCATGAAGCAATAGAAACCACAGAAGGCGGAAAAGAGGGAATGATTATCAAGGTTTTAAGAAAAGGATATAAAATAGGAGATAGGGTTATCAGAGCTGCTCAAGTAGTAGTAGAAAAGCCTAAGACTCAGGAAATTTTAGAGGAGGTTGCCCAAAATGTCTAAGATCATTGGTATAGATTTAGGAACAACCAACTCTTGTGTAGCCGTTGTTGAGGCCGGCAAACCTAAGGTCATCCACAGCGCCGAAGGCCGCAACATCATCCCGTCTGTGGTCGACCCTCAAAAGCACATTGTCGGTGATGTGGCCAAGCGCCAGATGATCGTCAACCCCAAAACCACCATCTTCTCTATCAAACGTTTGATGGGCCGCAAATATAAAGACCCAGAAGTCCAAAGAGATATCAAGTGGCTGCCATACGACATTAAAGAGGGCCGTGATGGTATGGCCGTAGTCTCTGTCGAAGGCCATGATTATACCCCTCAAGAGATCTCAGCCATGATCTTGCAAAAAATCAAAGCCGACGCCGAAAGTTATCTGGGCGGCAAAGTCGAAAAAGCCGTCATTACCGTTCCTGCCTACTTTGACGATTCTCAACGCCAGGCCACCAAACAAGCCGGTGAGATTGCCGGCTTAGAAGTCGAGCGCATCATCAACGAGCCAACTGCGGCTGCCCTTGCCTACGGTCTTGATAAATCTCACGCCCACACCATCGCCGTTTACGATCTCGGTGGCGGAACTTTTGATATCTCAATTTTGGAGTTAGGCGAAGGTGTTTTCGAAGTCAAAGCTACAAACGGTGATACTCACTTAGGTGGCGACGACTTCGACGCCAAAATCCTCGACTATCTAGCCGAGGAATTTAAGAAAGAAAACGGCATCGACGTTAAAGGCGATCGCCAGGCATTGCAGCGACTAAGAGATGCTGCCGAAAAAGCCAAAATCGAACTCTCGACCACCACTGAAGCCGAAATCTCGACTCCTTATCTAACTGCCGATCAGTCCGGCCCCAAACATTTGCAGCTCAAACTTTCCCGCGCCAAGCTCGAATCAATCGTGGGTGAACTGGTCGAAAAAACCTTGGGTCCTGTCAAGAATTGTCTCAAAGATGCCAAAATCGATCCCCAAAAAGTCGATGAGGTCATTCTGGTTGGCGGTATGACTAGAATGCCGCTGGTCACCGGGAAAGTGAAAGAGTTTTTCGGCAAAGAGCCTCACAAAGGTATCAACCCCGACGAAGTTGTCGCTGTTGGTGCGGCTGTTCAAGGCGCAGTTCTTGGTGGTGAGATGAAGGAGATGGTTCTTCTGGATGTCACCCCGCTTACTTTGGGGATTGAAACTTTAGGAACTGTTTCAACTCCATTGATTGCCAGAAACACCACCATACCAACCAGTAAATCAGAAATCTTTTCAACCGCTGCCGATAATCAAACCTCTGTCGAAATTAACGTTTTGCAGGGAGAAAGGCCAATGGCCGCAGATAACAAATCCCTCGGCCGCTTTATCTTAGATGGTGTTCCGCCTGCACCTCGTGGAGTCCCCCAGGTTGAAGTCACTTTCGATCTGGATGCTTCTGGAATCCTGAGCGTAACCGCGAAGGATAAAGCTACCGGCCGCGAACAATCGATAAAAATCACCGGCTCCACAGGGCTCACTGATGAAGAAATTAAACGCATGACTCGTGAGGCCGAGGAACATGCCAAAGAAGACGAGTCCAAAAAAGAAGAAATCGAAGTCAGAAACAAGGCTGATGCCTTAGTATATCAAGCCGAGCGTGCCCTCAAAGATGCCGGCGATAAAGTTCCGGCAGAAGTCAAAAGCGAAGTCGAAGAAAAGATCAAAGCCCTCAAAAAAATCCAAGCTTCAGGTCCACTCGACGACGTTCGCACTAAAACCGACGAGCTCTCCGGTGTCCTTTCCAAAATAGGGGAATCAATGTACAAACAAGGCACCTCAAGCCAATCCGGCGCAGCCGGAGAACCAGACGGCCAAACTCAAGAACCTGGCGACCAGAAAGCCAAAACAGACAGCGATCAAGTTCAGGAAGGCGAAGTGGTCAAAGAGTAAATGAAGAGTCTCAAAACAGACCTATTCGTCCTCTGCGACTATGCTACGGTTTCCCGCGAACAAAAACTTTCAACAATCGGTATTTTCGATCAGTTTTTTGTCGCCAACATTCCCACCAACTGGCCCAAGATGTTTTTGGTGGCAGTTCTTTCCGGCCAAGCCGGTGAGGAATATCCGGTAACCCTTAGCATTACGCCACCGGGTCCAACCGAACAAAAATTTCCCGACAAGGAGCTCAAAGTAACTCTTGGGCCAAATGGCCGCGCCAATCTCATCACCGAACTGGTTAATTTCCCATTGCCACTTGCAGGTATCTACAAAGTTGAAATTAAAAGCGGGAAAGACCAAGTTGCTCAACTAGAGTTCAAGGTTACTAAGACCACAGCAACCTATGCTGGTGGACAAGACCTCCAAGGCAAAAAAATTCCCAATTAAAATCTTGAGATAATATAATACATCTATGGCTACCAAACGTGACTACTATGAAGCTCTCGGTGTCGATAAATCCGCATCCGCAGACGAGATAAAAAAAGCTTATCGTCAAGAAGCACGTAAGTTTCATCCGGATGTCAACAAATCCCAAGGCGCCGAAGAAAAATTTAAAGAAATCAACGAAGCCTATCAGGTGCTGTCCGATCCTCAAAAAAAATCAGCCTACGATCAATTTGGCCATGCCGCTTTTGCGCCCGGTGGAGGTTTCGGTGGCGCCGGTGCTGGTCCCGGTGGAGGTTATAGAACATATACTTGGTCAAGCGGAGATTTTGGTGATTTCGGCGGCTTTGCCGACCCTTTTGATATTTTTGAGATGGTCTTTGGAGAAAGATCTCCTTTCGGTCGCCAAGCTAGGCTGCCTCGCTACCTCATCAGCTTGGACTTTATGGAAGCCGTTCATGGCACAACTAAAGAAGTCGATATAGGCGGCAAACGACAAAAGATTAAAATTCCTGCCGGCGTCGATGACGGTTCAGAAATCAGATTCTCCGAGTACATCATCGTTTGCCAAGTTTCACCTCACCCCAAATTTAAAAGGCGAGGCTATGACATCATCACCGAACACGAAATAACTTTCGCACAAGCTGCACTTGGGACTGTCGCCGAGATTGAAACAATCGAGGGTTCGGTTAAAATCCGTATTCCCGCCGGCACTCAACCCGGCACCCAAATCCGCCTTCGCGGCAAAGGCGTCCGCCGCGTCTCCGCCCACGGCCAAGGCGACCACTATGTCATTATCCGCATCAAAGTCCCCAGTAAACTCTCTCGGCGTCAAAAGGAGTTATTGCAAGAATTGGAAGAAGAATCATGATCCTGCCCTGATAGGGATAAATGGAATATAAAAACCTCACTAAAGACCAAAAAATTCCGGCTCTTGGTCTTGGTACTTGGCGCATGGGCGGGGGATTGACGGCAGATCGGTCAAATGACCAAAAATACATCGAGGCAATTCGTTATGCCGTTAAGTGCGGCATCACCCACATCGATACAGCCGAAATTTATGGTGCCGGCCACACAGAAGAAATAGTCGGCGAGGCTATCAATAAATTTGATCGCCAAAAACTATTTATTACCACCAAAGTTTCTCCTCAGCACCTCTTTTTCCCAAGTCAAATTAGAAGAAGTTGCCAAAACAGCCTCAAGCGCCTGGGACTAAACTACATCGATCTTTACCTAATCCATTGGCCCAACCCCATCTCCCCAATGCGCGCCGTGATCAGCACACTTGATGAGTTGGTCAAAGAGGGCAAAATCCGCTACATTGGTGTTTCTAACTTCTCCGCCCGTCAGCTTGCCAACGCTCAGAAATATACCAAGAACAAAATCGTCACTAACCAAGTCCATTACAGTCTTCTCCATCGCGAGCCGGAAAAAGAACTTTTAGCCTATTGCCAAAAAGAAGGAATTATCCTGACCGCCTACAGCCCACTTGAGATCGGAGAGCTCGCTGAAAGTGAATTCGACGCGCAAGAGACAGTCGCCAAAAAGTACCGAAAAACACCCATCCAAGTCGCTCTTCGGTGGCTGATCGAAAAGGAGAATGTCATCGCCATCCCCAAAGCATCGAGTAAACCCCACATCAACGAACTCCTCGGTTCTCTTGGCTGGACACTCAAGAAAGAAGACCAAGAATATCTCTCCTCAGCTTTCTAATTTTTACTTTCCTCCCCATTTCCACTAAAATTGCAGCAAATAAAATTTATTGACTCTGCCATTTTCTTTTGCTAGAATTCCATTGCTTTTAGTGGTAAGAGTCTAAGGCGCAGCATGCGCCTTTTTTTGAATACATGGCCATCCAAGCAAGAACAGAATTTGCATCTGCATTAAACCAAGTTTGCTCCGAGCGTGGAGTCGAGCCAGAAGTAGTTATCGATTCTATCAAGCAGGCAATTCTAGCCGCTTATCGTAAGGATTATGGTGAACCCGAAGGTATCAATGTCGATCTTGACGCCAACACCGGCGAAGTCAAGCTGGCAAAAGGTAAAAAAGATGTAACTCCTGCAGGTTTTGGCAGAATCGCCGCCCAAACAGCCAAACAAGTTATCCTCCAGCGTATTCGTGAAGCCGAGAAAAACGCTATTCTTTCCGAATATTCCAGCAAAGTCGGTACCCTGGTCTCTGGTATTATCCAGCGTATTTCGGGTCCGGTCATCACTGTCAATCTCGGTAAAGCCGAAGGCGTGATGCCGCCACAAGAACACTCCAGAAACGAAAATTACAGCCTTAATCAGCGGCTCAAATTCTATATTGTCGGCATCAAAGAAGGCGCACGTGGCGAGGAAATTATTGTCTCCAGGAGCCACCCGGGCCTTTTAGAAGGACTTTTTAAACAGGAAGTACCAGAGATGGCCCAAGGTTCTGTGGAAGTTAAAGCTATCGCTCGAGAAGGTGGTTCCCGCTCAAAAATTGCCGTTGCCTCCAAACAACTAGGCGTTGATCCTGTCGGATCTTGTGTCGGCCAGAAAGGTGTCAGAGTCCAAGCTGTCATGAACGAACTTAGCGATGAAAAGATCGACATCATCGGCTACCAAGAAGATCCAGCGGAGTTCATTAAATCTGCCCTTTCTCCAGCCAAAGAGCTCTCAGTCAAAATTAACGAGGACGGCAAAAACGCCGAGGTTACTGTTCCGGATGATCAATTATCACTGGCAATCGGCAAAGAGGGCCAGAATGTCAGACTGGCTGCCAAATTAACCGGTTATAAAATCGACATTCGTGGCAAAAGCGGTACACCTAAAGAAGTCGAAGCCAAAGGGAAAAAGGCTCAAGAGGAGGCCAAAAAAGCACTTGGAGTAACACAAGAGGGAAAAGCAGTGCCAAAAGTGTCAAAGCAAAAGGGTACAGCAGAAGCCAAGGAAGGGAGTCAACCTCAAGTTCCTGCTGATGACCAAAAAGCGACGAGTCAATCTACACAACAAGATCAAACAGACCAAACTCAGGAGGAGTTGCCCGCGCCAAAAGAAGAAAAAGAGATCGAAGCGCCAAAAGAACCCAAAGAGTTAGAAGCACCAGAGCCATCTGATACATCCAAGAATGATGCATCAAATGCCAAAGACGGCAAGTCTAGTTAAATGAAGCCAGTCTTGTCGTCAAAAATTAAATATCATGGAAAAAACGAAGCAAGACTTTATTCGTCCGCCAGTCGTGACCATTATGGGTCACGTCGACCACGGCAAAACCACTCTTCTTGACGCTATCCGCAAGACCAATGTTGTTGCCGCCGAACATGGTGGCATCACTCAGCACATCGGAGCCTATCAAGTAACCCACCACGGCAAAACTATCACCTTTATCGATACTCCCGGCCACGCTGCTTTCGAACAAATGCGCTCTCGCGGAGCCAAAGTTGCCGATATAGTTGTTCTAGTCGTTGCCGCAAATGACGGCGTTAAGCCTCAAACGGTTGAGGCCATCAAACATATCAAAAAGACAAGTTGCAAGGTTATTGTTGCCATTACCAAAGTGGATCTACCAAACACCAGCGTCGAAAAAGTCAAAAGCCAACTCAAGGGACAAGACGTTGCAGTTGAAGGTTACGGGGGAGATATCCCCGTCGTCGAGGTAGCCGCACCCAAAAACAAAGGGATCGCAGAACTTCTCGAGGTCATTAACTTAGTTTGGGATCTGAGTCCAGCCCCTTCTTTGCCAAACGACCCCCTGGAAGCAGTCGTTGTCGAATCGTTTCTCGCTAAAAATCGCGGTCCAGTCACGACCGTCATAGTTATTATTGGGACGCTTAAAGTTGGCCAAAAAATTATGGTGGACCAAGACAGTATCTCTGTCAGGGCCCTTGTCGATAACACCGGCAAAAACATAAAAGAGGCAGGGCCAGGCAAGCCTGTGGAGATTCTCGGCTTCAAGAAGGTCATGGAGGTGGGAGGCATCGTAACCGCAAGAACAGTAACTAAAAATGGAGAGACTCGCGCTCCGGCAACAATGGCAGAAATCATCGCCAAATCTGAGGGAGCAAAAAGTAAGTTCAAAGTTATCATCAAAGCCGATGTCGCTGGAAGTCTGGAAGCTGTACTGGCAAATCTACCGCAAAAAGCGCAAGTAATCTCCTCAGGCACAGGTGAGATTACCGACAATGATATAGCTTTTGCCAAAACCGCCAATGCCCCCATTATTGCTTTTAACATTAAGGTGCCGCCGCAAACTCGGGTTAATGCCCAAAGAGAAGGTATATATATCAAAAGTTACGATGTCATCTACAAGCTTTTAGAAGACCTTGAGGAAGTAGTTGCCGGCTTCGAACAGGCTAAACAAGAAACTAAGATTGTCGGCCGTGCCAAAATTGTTGCCACTTTCACCATCGAAGGCGCAAGAATCGCCGGTGCCAAAGTTACTTACGGCAAACTGACAGTTGGCGACCAAATAGTTATCAGGCGTGGACAAAAAGAGCTGGGATCTGCCAAAATTCTTTCCCTAAAGCGCTTCAAAAAGAACTACCAAGAAATTCCTGCCGGTCAAGATTGCGGAATCGGCATGGAGCCAATTCTTGACTTTACCGAGCAGGATATCATAGAATCTTTTGGTTCCTGAGTATGACTTTTGTTCAAAGACTAAATCAGCCCTCATGAATGGATCAGAACTCAAAGAATAAAATCCTCGAAAATCTAACTCGCGCTGAGAATATTGTCGTTATTGTTTCCCAAGAATCAGGCTTTGACGGCTTGGCGGGAGGGCTGGCACTCTACCTTTCGATTTCTAAACTGGGCAAAAATGTCGCAATCACAGCTCAAGCTCCAACCGTTGATCACGCACAAAGAATCTATGGGGTAGACCAAATTGGCAAACCGGCCGACGGGAAAAATCCTGTTATTGTCATAAGAGACGCAGTCCAAACTGTTGACAAAGTCAGCTATTTTCTCGACCAGGATCAACTGAAGGTCATTATTCACCCGTTACCCGGATCTAAGGGAATCAATCGAGAGCAAATTTCATTAGAATATTCCATTGCCCAACCTAATCTTATCTTTGCCATCGGGTTTCGAGACGGCGAGTCTCTGGGGAGAGAAATTACTCACGAACATAAAATCACCCCGGAAACCTGGATCGTGAGCATTGCTAAAGATCAATCGAACCAAAAATTTGCGCAATTTGACTACATCAACCCAGAGGCTTCAGGAATCGGCGAAGTCACAGCTAAGTTAATTCAAGACCTAGCCTTACCAATAGACGAGGATGTGTCCTATAACTTATATGCAGCCATATCCGATAGTACAGGCAATTTCGCTCCCGCAAAGACAACGGCCCAAACATTTGAAATTGCCTCCTGGCTTATTAAATTTGGTGCCAGCCGTGCCAGTCTCGCCCAAACGGAACCTAAGCCATTACCACAACCGCCACAATCATACGTGCCGCCAACCTCAGATTTGTCTGACTTCGTCCCTGCCCTTGAAGATGTTGAGAGCCTACCCCAGTCAACTAGAAGAACTACATCCCAAGATTGGCTCAAACCCCCCAAGATCTACAAAGGCGGGAAGTCCATGAACGGCGAGAACAAGGGTTAAAAGAGGTCCAAAAATCTCTTTTGACAAAGAAATCCAAATTATTGTATTATCAATTTCCAATCGTCACAAGTTACATGGCCAGAAAAACAAAAGCTAGCACCAAAAAGCAGGTGATTGACCAATTTGCAACCCACGCCGGCGACACTGGTTCTCCTGAAGTTCAAATTGCACTTTTGTCTCAGCGAATCGGCAATGTCAGCGACCATCTTAAGGGTCACGGACATGACGATCATTCAAGAAGGGGACTCCTTTCAATGATCAATAAAAGACGCCGACTGCTGCACTATTTAACACGCAAATTCCCCGATCGCTATAAAGAGATAATAAATAAATTAGAATTACCGAGGTAATCTCTTTGCGGTGCTCGCTTCGCTGCGCGCCTAAAAGAAATTATCAATAAGTTAGAACTTCCCAGATAATTTCTTTGCGGTCCTCGTCCCTCGACCCTTCGACAAGCTCAGGGCTCGGGACTGCGGGTCTAAAAGAGATAATAAATAAATTGGGATTGCCAAGATAGGCTGATATAGGTTATAATGCATATTAAGTTAAGAGTCTGGGTTGTTGGAAGTTGATTAATATCAATCAAGAAGTTGATTCATATTAACCGATTTCTAACTCCCCTCAACTCTTTCCCTAGATTATAAGTCATGTCTAAATTAGTACGTAAAGAATTAGAAATAGCCGGCAAAAAGCTTGTTCTGGAGACTGGCGAGCTGGCTGGTCACGCCAACGGATCAGTCGTGGCAAGTTATGGCGAAACAGTTGTTTTAGCAACTGCGGTCTCACAACCTGCCGCAGCAGATGTCGATTTTTTCCCTCTCGCGGTTGATTACGAAGAAAGGCTCTATGCCGGCGGCAAGATCTCTACATCAAGGTTTATCAAACGAGAAGGCCGTCCCTCAGAAGAAGCTGTTTTAACATCTCGTTTAATAGATCGCTCTATCAGGCCTCTCTTCCCTAAAGATTATCAAGCCGAAGTCCAGGTAATCATAACTGTCCTCTCCGTCGACTTTGAAAATGATCCAGATGTCATTGCCCTAACCGCCGCCTCTGCCGCTCTAACGATATCCGATATTCCCTGGAATGGCCCCATTGCCAGCGTTCGGGTCGGTAGACAAAACGGTGGTTTCATGCTCAATCCCACTGAAGAAGAAAAAACCTTCTCAAACCTAGATCTGGTCATTGCCGCCACCGCCAGCGAAATTACCATGATTGAGGCGCAAGCAGATCAAGTAGAAGAAGCTGCGCTGGTGAAAGCTTTGGAATTTGGGCTGAAAGAAAGCCAAGCCGTTATCAAATTAATCGAAGACTTCGCGAGCGTTGTCGGTGTCAAAAAGCAAGAGTATCAGTCAACAAAATTACCGCCAGAGAAAGAATTAGAAGTAAAAGATTTTATCACGGGAAACCTGGTAGTAGAGCTAGAGAAACCCGAAATTGCGCAGGATGAGACTTGGTTCAAGAGTGCGCTTGTTAGACTCGAAGAGAAATTTCTTAAGGAGGAGGAAGAGCTGATTAGCAAAAAACACTTGGCCGACCTACTGGATGATGCCGTGGCCAAATTTTTAAGGAAAAGGATTCTAGTTGACAAAAAACGCGTTGACTCTCGAAAACCGGATGAAATTAGGCCAATAACCGTCAAAGTGCCGGTACTTCCTCGAACTCACGGCTCGGCAATTTTCCAAAGGGGCGAAACTCAGGTTCTTTCGATCGCCACACTTGCGTCCCCTGCCCTTGAACAGCTAATTGAAGGAATGAGAGGTGAGGGAACTAAAAGATATATGCATCATTACAATTTTCCACCGTTTTCAACCGGGGAAGTTCGTCGACTCGGGCCTCCGGGCAGAAGAGAAATCGGCCACGGGGCGCTGGCCGAGAGAGCTTTGGTTCCGGTCCTTCCAACCATAGACGAATTTCCTTATACCATCAGAGTTGTATCTGAAGTCCTATCTTCGGCAGGATCTACGTCTATGGCTTCGACCTGTGGGGCTACCCTTGCCTTGATGGATGCGGGCGTGCCCATTAAAGAACCCGTAGCCGGAATATCAATCGGTCTTATAACAGACGAGAATGATAAATCAAAATACGTGACTATTGTCGATATTGCCTACCAGGAAGATGCCCAAGGCGATATGGATTTTAAGATTGCCGGAACAAAAAATGGTGTAACTGCCGTCCAAATGGACACCAAACTATCCGGGATTTCTCTTAAAGTTTGCCAAGAAGCACTGGATAAAGCCAAAAAAGCCCGCCTAGAAATTTTAGGAAAAATGCTTGCGGCTCTCCCGCAGGCTCGCCAAAAAATTTCTCCTCATGCGCCGACTGTTATTTTAGTAAAAATTGATCCTGCCAAGATCGGGGAAGTTATCGGCGGCGGTGGTAAGACAATTAACAAAATTATCGCGGCGACCGGTAGCGCCATCGATATCAAAGATGACGGCACGGTCACCATCAGCGCCAAAGATGCCGAGGCCGCTCAAAAAGCAGCAGCCTGGGTCGAGGGAATAGTCAAAGAGCCACAACCGGAAGAAATCTACGAAGGGGAGATCAAACGAATTCTTCCTTTCGGTGCCATGGTCGAGATTTTGCCAGGGAAAGAAGGCTTAGTCCATATTTCCAAAATGGCACCTTATAGGGTAGAAAAAGTCGAGGATGTCGTAAAGATAGGCCAGGTGGTCAAAGTGAGAGTAGTTGAAATTGATGACATGGGCCGAGTGAATTTATCTATGAATCTTGGCGGACCTGATCGTGCAGTTGGAGTTGCCGCCAGACCCAGCGGCCGATTCGACAAAAGACCGAAAGATTATAGAAGACAAAATCGCCATAAAAGATACTAAAAAATTAATCCTGGGAACAGTACTGGCAGTAGCAGTTGCAGTATTAGTTTTCCAAAAAGCCCAAAAACCGGCTGGCACCCTTACCCTAACCGCGACCGAAAATAGGTTTAGGGTTGAGTTCAAAATCCCCGAAAATCAAAGAGATTTAACAGCACAAGTTCTAGAAAAATTAACTATCCCTCAAAATATACTTGGCGGGTTCGAGTTTGAGCTAGACAGTACCTCCTCAGCCAAGCTTGCTTTTGCTTCTCCTATCAAAACTCAAGCTTTTATCAAAGACCGGACCATAACATTTACAGGCGAAATCAAAAAAGGCTTGCCCGGTCAGCATAAGTTAAATACTAATCTTAAAATACCCAAAAATACCCAGATAGGGGTCGCGACGGGAGACTTCAACCAAATTGTTGACAGGTATCTAGAAACCGATAAGCTGCGGCAGTGGTTTGACGCCAACCGAGAAACACAAGGCCAATACTTAATTATCTTCGGCAAAGATAATTTCGCCATTATTATTCCCAAGTCGGGCCCCTTGGATTTTAATTCCTTGGCAGAAGCAGCCACCGGCCCAGAAGAGGAGGTTTACAAACAAGAGACTTTTGAAGTTGGCGGCAACTCAATTAGTCTCCATAGCATAAAACTCACCCAAGGACACCAACACCAGCTCTTGACCCTCTTTGAGCTGGGAGAATTTCTTTATCTCACTTCTTCGGGAGCAGCAGCCCGTGACTTAATAAATTCCCAATTAGGTAATGCGCCATTTACCAATTTTGCCCCAAGACTTAAAACAGTCAGTTTTTTTGCTTTTTGGACAAGAGTTGACCCGGCAGAAATTCCTCGTGTTGATGTTCTCTTTCCAAGCCAGTTCGCTAAGTATTTAGAGAATGTCAAAAAAGCAAATCTAGAAGTCACGGGCGAAAACTTCTCAGGTTACTTAGAATTGGTAGAATGAGAGTATGACTACGAGCCCTGCCCAATTTGAAGACATTAAGCTCCTTGAGGATAAACTTGCGCGAGCCCAGATTCCCCAAGAGTTAAAAAATAAAGCCGTTGTTCTCTTAGAAAGGCTTGCTAGAGTAGCTAGCGGTTCCGGATATTCCCAAGAATACGAATCCACCTCCCGCTATCTTGATTGGCTCATTGCCTTGCCCTGGAACCAGAAAAGCGCCGATATCTTATCTCTTGAGGCAGCCAAAAAAGTCTTGGATGCCAATCATTATGGCCTAGATAGCATTAAAGAGAGAGTCTTGGAATATATTGCTGTTGAAAATTTAAAAACCCAACAAGATTCCTCCCAAAAAATCAAAGCACCCGCACTTCTACTGTTAGGGCTGGTTGGTACCGGTAAGACCACCATGGGTTATTCTATTGCCCAGGCCTTGGGCAGGCAATTTGGCAGGATACCCATGGGTGGTATGGGTGATGCCCTGCAACTGCGAGGCAGATCCCGCTCTTATCCCGATTCCGAACCCGGGCAAATCATTAAGGTCCTCAGAAGAACTGGCACCCAAAATCCGGTAATTTTACTTGACGAGATCGACCGTGTCACCGAAGAGGCTAAATCGGACATCATGGGAGTCTTGGTTGAACTTCTGGATCCGGAGCAAAACAGCGCCTTTCTCGATCATTATATCGACTACCCCTTTGATTTTTCAGAAATTCTTTTTGTAACTACCGCCAACAACACGGCCGGAATCGCCACAGCAGTGCTGGATAGACTGGAGGTTATGGAAATGCCCAGCTACACGGATGAACAGAAAATCGTAATCGGCAAAAACTATTTATTACCACGGGCCATAAAGAGTTCTGGCCTTGCCCCTACCGATATCACCTTGGAAAATGATGTTTGGCCGCAAATCGTGCGGCCCTTAGGCTTTGATGCCGGCATGAGGACCCTGGATAGAACTATAAATGGTCTCTGCCGCAAGGTTGCTAAACTTAAGATTGAAGGTAAAATAACTGCCATCAAACTAACTGCAGAAAATCTCAAACAGTATTTACCAAGTTGGTGAACAAATCAGTTCAGACCTTAGGCCCGCAATCCCGAGCCCTGAGCTTGTCGAAGGGTCGAGGGATGAGGAGCGCAGGCTAAAAAGGAATTGCTTTTTAGCCTATAGCATTTTTCTTCAATTTGGTGTAAAATATAAATATGCCCAGAAGATACCGAAGAAGATACCAAACTCCGCCGTTCGCCTTAGAGAAAAAAACCATCACCACAATCATTGGACTGACCATTACCGCCGCAGCCGGTCTTCTTGCACTTTCCCTGGTTACACAAGCCGGAGCCCTTCTCGACTTAAGAGATAACTCTTATCAACTTTTTGGCGCCACAGTTATTTTTATCCCACTGCTCTTATTACTTGCCAGTCTTCCCTTACTTTCCCTCAAGCTTCCATTTGCCAAAACCAACGTCATTTTTGGACTGACGGCAACAGTTCTTGCCGCCTCGGGTATGATTGCCGCTTTCTCAGGTAATTTAGGTGGACAAGTTGGTACGTCCATTTGGTTAGTTTTTAAATCCACCATTACTCCGGCCGGAGGCTTTTTTGTCCTCCTGGTTATTTTTCTTGTCTCACTGGTCATCGCGGCCAACACTAGTCTTGATCAAGCAATCAGCACTATTGTTGCCGTCGCAACTTACACGACCAGAGTTCTAAAATTTGTCAAAAGCAAACTGATACCCACATCAAGAGGCAAATTTGTATCTGGCGCACCCATACTTAGCGGTCAAAAACGTCAACCTATCCGAGACAAAGATGAAATGGGGCTTGGCACCAGTGTTATCGTTAATTCTCCAGGCCAGACCCAAATTTGGCAATACCCACCGCTTTCACTTCTTGGAGATTCCCACGGCGCCAGTGCCAACCGCGGTAATCTTAAACAAAATGCCCAGATTATCGAAAAAACGCTTGAGAGTTTCGCGATTGCTGCTAAGGTAGTTGAAATTAACCGTGGTCCAACCGTCACTCAGTATGCGCTTGAAATTCCCATGGGTACAAAACTTTCCAAAATTCTAGCCCTGCAAAATGATTTAGCCCTGGCCCTAGCCACCTCAACCGGCAATGTCAGAATCGAGGCTCCAATTCCAGGCAAATCATTGGTTGGTATCGAAATCCCCAACATCTCACCGGAAATCGTCAACCTTAAAGGTATCCTTTCCGACGATGCCATGCACGCCAATAAATCAAAACTGGCCATTGGGCTCGGGCTTGATGTTTCCGGCAATACGGTTACGACTGATATTGGCAGAATGCCTCACGTTTTAATTGCCGGCACCACTGGTTCTGGTAAGTCGGTTCTTGTAAACGCCATTATCGCCACCATGCTTTTCCGCGCCAGTCCCCAGGAAATAAAGTTGATTCTAGTCGACCCAAAGAGGGTTGAACTCTCTGAATTTAACGATATTCCCCACCTTTTAACGCCGGTAATCGTTGAATCAGACAAAATCCTCTCAGCCCTTAAGTGGGCCATGCAAGAAATGGACAGACGCTACAAACTTTTCAAAGATGCCCAGGTCAGAAACATCACCGGTTACAACGAGCTCTCGGGATTCCAGGCACTACCCTATATCGTCATCGTTGTCGATGAGCTGCAAAACCTCATGGAATATGCTCCGGTTGAGGTTGAAGACGCAATTGTGCGAATTGCCTCGATGGCCAGAGCAACCGGGCTTCATTTAGTCGTCGCCACCCAGCGGCCGTCAGTTGATGTCATCACCGGTCTTATTAAAGCCAACATTCCCTGCCGCATCGCCTTTAATGTCTCCTCAATGGTCGATTCCAGAGTCATTCTCGATCAACCTGGTGCCGAAAAACTCCTCGGCAAAGGTGACATGCTCTACGTTCCGCCGGATGCTTCCAAACCCATGAGGATCCAAGGCGTTTATGTCTCGGATACCGAAATTAGAAATCTCATCGCTTTCCTCAAAAAATCCGGTATTGCTCCCGAATATACCGAAGAAGTTACTCAAATGCCTCTTGGCAGACACCTGGCCGGTGGCGGAGCTAGTGACGAACTTTTTGAAGAGGCGGTCAGGACCGTTTGTCAATACGACCGCGCCTCCGCGTCTCTACTTCAAAGGCGACTGCGAGTTGGTTATGCTAGAGCCGCCAGACTCCTCGATGAGTTGGAATCAGCAGGTGTTGTCGGACCAGGAGAAGGCTCCAAGCCTCGTGATGTTTTAGTTAAAGATCCCGAACAGTATCTCCAAAGCCAAGCTCAAGCCGAGTAAAAAACATGAAACAAGTAGGGGAGATCCTCAAAGAGACTAGACTTGCCCAAAACCTCTCAACCAGAAGAGTTGCCAAGAATTTACTGCTTAAAGTTGACGTCATCACCGCCATTGAAGAAGAAGATTGGGCCAAACTGCCGGAACCTGCCTATATCCAAGGCTATATTAAAAATTACGCCAAACTTCTGGGGCTTGACCCAACAAGACTCCTGGCCCTTTTTCGTGGACAATACGACGCCAAGAAATTCGCAAAAACAGTTGCCCCCCGAAGGCGCCGGTTGATGTTTACTCCTAACTTAATCGTCCCCTTGACACTGGCGTTCGTGGTCGCTATCTTTACTCTCTACATTCTCTTCCAGTCAACTGCCATCGCAAGAAGCCCAAAACTTGAAGTCGCGACGCCTCAAGATGATATCACCACCACCGCTGCGATCATTGAGATTTCCGGCCAGACCGAAAAAGATGCCACAGTTTCTGTAGATGGCCAACTCATCTCAGTCGATGAGTCCGGAAATTTCTCTTATCAAATCGCTCTCATTGAAGGCCAAAACATCGTCGAAATCATTGCCAGCAAACCCCTCTCACCCAAAACCAGGGTCACCAGAACAATCCGCCTAAGTCGCTAAATATAGGTCAGATCCTCTACATTGACAAAATTTGACAATTAAAGTAACTTGTGAGCATCAGACAAGCTGCCTATGGATACAACGCAAATTGTTCTTCTTGCAGTCATTGTTGTTCTGGCCATATTTCTTGTTGCCCTTGGCTTCCAAGTATTTTTTGTCCTTAAAGATTTAAGAAAAACTCTGACCCGTATGAACAGACTCTTCGACGACGCCGACGATCTGGTCGGCCAAGTCAAAAAACCGATTCAAACAGCCGGTAACTTTGTCACGGCCCTGACAGCCGGTGCCGGTATTGCCCACTTATTAAATAAGGGGAAAGGGTCAAAGGATACCAAGAGTCCAAAGGAGATATCAAAATGAGCGATCTTGACCATAAAAATAAGCAAAGCTTTTCTACGAATAATTTCTCATCTCTAGTGCTTGGAATAATAATCGGTGCTGCAGTTACTTATTTATTTACCAATAAAAAAGGCCAAAAAATCAAAGACCATCTTTTAAAAGAAGGGAAAAAACTTTTGGAAGACATCTCAGACATTGCTGCAGATTTGGAAGAAAATGTTACCAAAAAGTTGGAAGAGGGAAAAGGAGAAGTTGAGGAAAAAGTCGAAGAAGCCCCAGAAGTTCCTCAACACATCGAACAGATCCAAAAGAAAGGCCGCCGCTTCTTCTTCCGCCGAAGCCACACCAATCCCGAATCTTAATCTTAACGAGAGAGCAACCTGTCAATGATTTTAGGGCAATTCTCGCCAAAAATTTAGTACAATGATGAGGCCTTTATGAAATCGCAGGAGCTGCGACAGAAATACTTAAAATTCTTCCAAGACAGGGGACACAGAATTATTCCGTCAGCGTCTTTGGTCCCGGCCGTTAAAGTCGAGCTGGCGGGTACAGAGCGAGTTCTTTTTACAACAGCCGGCATGCATCCGCTGGTGCCTTATCTTCTAGGTGAGCCTCATCCAGAGGGCAAAAAGCTTGTTAACGTTCAAAAGTGTCTGCGCACCGATGATATTGACCAGGTTGGCGACAACGTCCACAACACCTTTTTTGAAATGCTCGGCAACTGGTCCCTTGGAGACCCTGCCTCGCCTGATGGCATTGGCCTTGGCGGGTATTGGAAAAGGGAAGCTATTTCCTGGTCTTTTGATTTTTTAATCAACGTTTTAAAAATTGACCCCAAACGTCTTTATGTCTCCGTTTTTGCCGGAGACAGCGATGCTCCTTTTGACGAAGAGTAGTATGACATC
>JBBTZR010000004.1:36287-40740 GCA_038078475.1 Patescibacteria group bacterium | reverse complement strand
GCTTGGGTTGACAGAACCTTTTCCCGAAGTCTAAGGATCACTCTGGTGATAGCAAATAATATAAAAATTAACAAAAACAGTTGTATTGTTGTCACTTTTGGCCTTTAACCATTTCTGAGACACCAGCCTCGAAAGTGGTTGGTATTATAGCAAAAGTCTGCCACCATTTTTCGCCTTTGAATCTTTCGCCGGAGATTAGTGATTTAATTTGATCGACGGTAAATTTAGGGTTTTTGGCGATTCTTCCCAAGACCCAAAAAAATATAATAAGGAGGGCGAGTGGGACAGGTATTATTATTCTTTTGATTTTCTTTTTCGCTAGGATAACTTCAACCATTTTGGCCATTGTCACATACTCTTTGCCATGGATTTCAAAAATTTCCTTTTTATATCTATCTCTTGTCAATTTTAAGACAATTTTGGCAATATCATCAACATAAATTGGTTGCCTGCCGAAATTACCCCCGCCCGGTAGGGGAACAATCGGTAGTCGCGAGATAATTTTGATAAGCCAACCGATGTTTTTGGTGTCACCCGACCCATAAATCATAGAAGGTCGAATAATATAATGGGGGATTTTACTTTTCCTAATGATATTCTCCTGCTCTTGTTTTGTTTCGGCGTACGGATCTCGCCTTATTGAGGTGACAGCCGCTGACGAGAATAGGATTATTTTTTTGATGCCGGCAGCTTTGGCCGCTTTGACTAAATTTTGGGTAGCAATAACATTGTTTCTCACAAACGTTTTTTCGTCCTTAGACGAGATTTCGGCCGCCAGGTGTATTAGTATCTGGTGATTTTTGACCTCTTTTTTCCAGCTACCTTTTTTGGCGAGATCACCAACTACGACATGGGCCGTTTTTGGTAAATTTTTCTCCTCGGATGTTTTTCTGACCAGACCTGTAACTTCATAGCCACTGCTTTGAAGAACCGGTACTAAATGGGAACCGACAAAGCCTGCGGCGCCTGTTACGAAAATCTTTTGCTTCATCTCATAAATTTGATGATGAGTCGCAGTAGAGTCGGTAGGGCATTGATATTCTTTTGTCCTTTGGCTCTTGAATACTTGGTATAAATTGCCGCAGTTGGTACTTCGACCCTTTTGAGGTTATGCTTTTTAGCTTCTAAAAGGATCTCAGATGAAAAATCCATTCTCTCTCCCTTAAAGTTGATGAGGGTGGCGGCTTTTTTGGAAAAAGCCCTCAGCCCTGATTGGGAATCTGTAGAAAAAACGCCGAAGAGAAAAAAGGTTGTCAAGTTGGCCAGCCAATTGATAAAGAATCTGTCGAGGGGCATCTTTTGAAATTTTAAAAGTCGTGAACCAATCACTAAATCACCTTTCTTGGCGCGTATGGGAGCGATAACTTTGGCGATGTCCGACCCCTGGTGCTGTCCATCGGCGTCAAAGGTAATAACAACATCGACATTTTGACCGATAGCATATGTGAGTCCGGTTTTAGTGGCGGCGCCAACCCCCCGATTTAGAGTGTGATTTAAAAGTATCGCACGGGTCTTGGCGACCTCCTTGGCAGTACTATCCGTTGACCCGTCGTTGACAACAATAATTAAAGTTCTTTTGAAACCGCTGATTTTTTTAGGGATCGATTTTAAAACAGTTGAGATTACAGCAGCTTCGTTAAAAGCGGGTATAACAATTGCAGCCTTCACACGAGTATCACGAGCGGGCAACGATATAGATACCTATCAACATGACGATAATTCCGGCAATTCTGGTCAGTGACACCCCTTCGTTAAGGAATTTAATGGAACCGGCTGTGGTTGCCAGAAAGACAATTGTGGCGAAAATGGGGTAAGCCCGTGACAGGTCATTAAAGCTGAGGACTCTTAGCCAAATGAGAAATGAAAGGCCGTACAGGGAAAGGCCTATCCAGATGAAAGGAGTTGTTGCTGCTTTTGTCAGTTCCGGGATAAGGCTTGTTTTATGGCCGCTAATGCCGCCGAAGGCAAGAACTCCTTTTTTAAGCAGAATGTTGGCTGTGACATTAAAAATAACACTGGTTAAGAGCAGCTGGAAAAAACCCATGGCCAGACAAAATAATACCATACGGAAAATTTTTAGGCTACCCAGTAGCCGCGTGTGAAGAGAATCGTCGAAATGAAAAGTATAATTATGAAAAACAGAGCAATCATTGTTTTTAATTTCCAGTCTCCTAAAGTTGCCAGAGCAATATAAATTGGGAATGCAATAAGAATATATCTTGGCATGGAGGCTAATGTTCCAGTTAGGGTTGGGACCAATACTGCTGCCAGACTGAAAATGAGCCAGGAGATTGGTATTTTTTTACGTATAAAAATTAATGCTGCTAGCGCCAGTATTGTCATCGTCAGTTCAAAGGCTGCATTTATGGCCGGAAGGCCGCTTGTTGTCAGAAGGATTTTTAAATACCTATAGACTACTTGCGGTAAAAGAACAATAGTGTTTGTTTCCCTCTCTTGACCGAATACTTGTTGGCTGGTCAGAAAATAAAATGGGTTGTCAAATGCTAGGTACAGATAGAGCATATACGCTAAGATTCCGAGAGGACCAATCAAAAGAGGCCAGATAGATTTAAGTTTTGTTGATACCAGTAGGGCTGGTACTAAAAAGATTCCCACGAATTTTGTGGCAGAGGTCAAACCAGCCAAAGCTGATGCTGTGATGATTTTGTTGTTTCCCATCAAGTAAAAGGCAGAAACGGTAAGGAGAAAGAATAACCCTTCTGTATAAACGCTCCCGAAATAAAATGACGTCGGGAAAGTTAAAAGGAAGGTGATCGACCAGAAGGCAATACTAGAGTCAAATTTCTCGGCGACTAATTTATAAAATATGACTGTCCCCGCAAAAAACGAGACATTGGAAATTATTAGCCCTGAGATTATTAAGTTAAACGAGCTGATTTGAGAAAAGAGTCTTATCAGAATTGGATAAAGAGGGAAAAAGGCTTGCGTGAATTGGTAAGCGTATCCGTCTTTGGCAATTCCCAAATAGTGGACTCCATCGAAATTAGCAAACGACCAGACAAATTGCGGCAGTTGCGAGGCAACAAGCCTTTCTTGCCAGTAAGGAAATCTGTCACCAAACTGAGAAATAAAAACCGGAGCGATTGCGGCAACAATAAATAAACCTAACCTCCAAATCAAAAATAAACTTCCGATGGCTAAAAGCCATCGGTATTCGCCTTTCAGGCTCAGAAGTATGTTTTCTCTTCGTTTCATCGCGAAGTCGAAAATAGGATAATGATTTTAGCCACGTAGATATTTTTGATAAACTTCGACTGTTTTTTGAGCAGTCTTGCCCCAAGAGAATCTGCGGGCGGCCTCTTCAGATTTTTCTTGAAGTTTTTCTTTTTCCGGTGGTGATAGATTTAACACATAATCAATTTTTTGGGCAATATCTCGCTCGTCGTGGGGATTACAAAATATGGCAGCACGTTCTGCGATCTCTGTCAGGGAAGCGATATTTGAGCAGACTACAGGTGTGCCACAAGCCATACTCTCTATAACAGGCAGGCCGAAACCCTCGTAAAAAGAGGGGAGTACGGTTACTTCTGCCAGATTGTAGATAGCGATGAGATCTTTTTCTTCAAGAAATCCAATTTTAGTGATTATTTCGGAAAGATTATTTTTTCTTATTTGCTCATCAATAATTTTGGTCTCTTCAATGTTTGAATCGGTTATGGCGCTGCCTACCAAAACTGTAGGAGTTTTAATTTTAGCAATGGCCGCCAAAAGCCCTTCTAAATTTTTATGCCAGTTGACATCTCCGACATAGAGAACAAATTTTTCTGGTAATTTTAGTCTAATTCTTGAATGTTCGAGTAATTTCTTGTCGTTTATCTTCTTGAAATTTTCACCGGCTGCAAGATAAATCACTTCAATTCTATCGGAACTGACGCCGAGTTTTTCCTCTATATCTATTTTTGAATTCTGTGAGTCGCAAATGACAAAATCGGTATTTTTAAGGGCTCTTTTTTGCAAAAAAAGGGCCAGTCTTCCTCTAATTCCTATGGGAAAATGCTCTGGGAATACAAGAGGAATAACGTCATGGATTGTGACTCCCCTAGTTGTTGTTTTTCTGATGGGTAAGGTGTGGAAGAATAAGTCGAAATAGGGGTGGTGAATGAGGCTCACTGGTGGGGGAGAGGTTGGACTCTCGAAGAATTCAAACTGAAGGTGCCATTTGCCTTTTTTGAATTCGTTCGTCAGATGTTTGGTATAAGCCCCAATACCTCTCTGGGCATGCCCCGTTATCAGTGGTCTGATGTCGATAGCAACTTTAGCCACTTTAGAGTATTTTAACATTTTGAAAATTTGGGGTAACGGTTGGAGGTATCTAAAAACTGACCCACCTTTTCCTTGCGGGGCGGGCAGTTTTCGATTAAACGAATAAGCAGAGCTTTTCTTTGAATAAGCAGAGCTTTTCTTCGAATAAGCAGAGCTTTTCTTTGAATAA
>JBBTZR010000004.1:0-36187 GCA_038078475.1 Patescibacteria group bacterium | reverse complement strand
TTTCTTTGAATAAGCAGAGCTTTTCTTCGAATAAGCAGAGCTTTTCTTTGAATAAGCAGAGCTTTTCTTCGAATAAGCAGAGCTTTTCTTTGAATAATCTTTATCTAGATAACGATTATCTTCTCTTCTTTCTTTTTTTCTTTGCCATTTAGTCGATCACCTCCTTTTCTTGAAAAATTTGTTATCAATTAAAATTGATAGCAAGTTTTGAGAGTTATTGCAAGTAGGCAAAACGAAGCTAATTTTTAGTGAAGTACTTGACGTAAGCCAAAAAGTGGTGAAAAGCTGAGAAAAATGCCCAGATAAATCCTCTGAAACCGTCTACATAACCCCGATGTCTTATATAAATACTCACAAAAGTAAAAATCGGTTTAATCACCAGATAATAAATGATAGTCGGCAAGCTCTTGCTAACGTTAAGTTTGGCAAATTCTAGGGCTGAATGGTTGGTGTAACGGTTGGCGCGCATCAAGTATCTTGAAAAGTCTGGATCTGCAAAGTGGAGAATGTCGTTTTTTAAATTGCCAACCTCCCCATCTACCCTGACCTGTTCATGGACGGATATTTCCGGTAGTCTGCCTTTCCCTTTTCTAAATAGCCTGATTACGCTGTCCGGATAGGCTCCCCCTTTTGTGAGAAAACCGCCCAAAAACCAATTTTTGCGATTTATCCAAAAACCATTGAGGTGAGGATTTGATTTTACTGTTTCTTTTATCTCGGTAGCCAATTCTTTTGTTATTCTTTCGTCGGCATCCATCAAAAGCACCCAATCGCCGCTGGTGTTGTCAATCGCCATGTTTTTGTTGATGTGAAACATTCGCTTGTTGGTTGTTTTGATGACGCGAGCACCGTGTTTTTTTGCCAATTCTCTGGTTCGATCGCGCGAGGTACCATCTACTACTACGATTTCGTCGGCGACTAATTTTAGCGACTCAAGGCAATCAACAATATTTGTTTCTTCGTTATAAGTTGCCAACGCTGCCGAAATTTTAACTTTCTTCATCTGGGATGCCCTATCCTGACTATCTCGCTACCATCAGGATAATAGATTGTTTTGATGATTTCAAAATTGCCGGGAAAATGGCCGGCATCTGAAATGTAAAGCTCGTTTGACATTTGGGGTGGCAAGGCCCGAAAGTAATATTTGTCGAAGTGCTCAAGACTCCCCGACTCAAGGTACTCTCTTGGGTCGTATTTTAGGTTGAAGAGCCAGAAGATGTATGCTTGCTCGATTGTTTGATCAACAAGAATTTTTTCATATCGGTCTTTCACCTTTTCTGACTCAAGAACCGCTTCCCGATAACCGTATTGCCAGAAAGAAGCTTTTTCTACCGGATAGTGCTGCCAATAATTGTGGAGATAAACAAGGACTGCGGTTGTGATCCAAAAAAGGTAGATAAATCTTAGGATATTTTTAAATCGGAAGTTTATCGAAAACAGACTGACAAGGGCAACAGCTGATATGATCTCTACGGCTATCAAGAGAGGCAGAGAGCGATTGCCGTGCGGATTGGGTGTTGCCGGAGTAGCAGCTATTGGGGCAAAAAGTAACCAACAAAGAAGGAAGGCTGAAGCCTTCGATTTAAATCTTATCGCCAAATAAATGCCGTAGAGGAAAAGTGGTAATTCGAAAAGATAGAGCATTCCCATATCTTGGATATGATGCCTAAAATTGTCATCTCCCTTCGTGAAAAGGAAATTGGGGCTAAAATGCGAAAGGTAGTTGGCAAAATAAGTTTGGCCAATGACAAACCGGCGATTGTGGGTGATGTTGGCAAAAGGAATATTGGCTGCTTGGTCTTGAAGAATAAATTTAATGGATTTTTCGATGTCTTCAAGTTTCGGCCGTCCGGTGGTGACTTCAAATCTTTGTAGGATTACTTTTGGGGGAATTAGAATAGCAAGGGGCAGGCTAATTAAGATTGTGACTATGATAAATGTTGCTAAAAACTTTTTTGAGATTTTGAAAATGTCCTTTTTCCAAATGATAAATGTGACAATCGCGAGGAGTGGCACAAATATCCTCTGGGTGTGATAGGTATAACTGGAAAGTCCGGTAGCGATTGCGGCGACAATTAACCATTTGTGATCTTTTATGCCATATAAGAAGGCTGCGGCCGCCGCCACTGCGGTAAAAAGACCCACTGTCGCTTCAAATCCGACCCTGGAGAATTGCAGATGCCAAGGGGAGATGGCCAACAATAGCATGGCAACTAGGGAAATTGTTTCTCTTTTTTCGGAAAATTTTGGCCAGTACTCGAGCACTTTCTGGGTTAAAAAATAAATCAAGGGTACTGTCAGAAATCCGAAAATTGCTGATGGCAGCCTGGCGGCAAAAGGAGTAAGGCCAAAGATAGCTACGGTCGGCACATTTAAATACATGTAAGCAGGTGGCTTGTAATCGTCAAAGGACCTGTTGGTTATCGGCAGGAAATCACCATACTGGTCACGGCCGGTTTTTAAAATCGAATAGGCATTGTAGGCGTTACTGTTTTCATCCCAATCCAAAGACAGTGGAACTTCGCCTAATTTATAAAATCTCAGGGTAAATGCCAGAACCAAAACTGCCCAAAAGATTTTACTTTTCATTGATTTTTGCTTTGATTTGATCAATGTCATAAATTTCAAATCCTATGTCGCCGTTTAAATATTTAAATACATGAACTGGCCCAACCGGATAACTAGCTTCTTTTTCGCCAATTACTAAAAGAGATTTTTCGGGTAATAACTCGATTTCTGGTATTGAAGGCACAAATGTAAATTTGCCCAGTGACTGGAAAACTACCCAGCCGTCTTTTTCGCGGATTCTTTTGGCATTAATTCGTAAAAATTTGGGGTCAATTTTTTGGGTAAATAAATATTGAATGTATTGATGGGAGTTATCGATTTTTCGACTTATAATAAACTGATTGTAGTCATCTCTTGAAGTTAGATACCCAAAAAGTTCTTTATATCCGTATCGTTGATAACGGCTTGTATAGTACGGTTCGATGTAAAAGATATCGATTATAAGTTTTACAAATGAATAAGAAATGACCAGGCACATAAATAGCGTGATTAGTCTTTGAATATTTGTGTTTTTGACAAAAGTTGCGACAGACACAAGCCCAAAAGCGGCGATGATTTGCCCTGCGGGCATAATGAGGTTGATACGTCCATAGTTACCAATGCCGGCTGTAGCTGCCCCTATTGGGGCAAGTAATATCCAGGGAATTAGGATTTTCGTAGCCGGACTTTTGGTTTTGAACAAGAAGATGATGCCGGCTGCAATTAGCGGCAGTTCAAAGAGATAAAATGCACTCCTTTTCATAAATGATTGAAATCCGGTAGGTGAAGAGTTCTCAAAAAAGGTTTCGTAGGAGAGATTTTTTAGGTAATTAGCAACGTATGATTTAGTAAAAAATATATATTTATTGTAGGCGATGCTGCAGATAAAGCTCGGGAAATTGTGTTTACAAATTCCCCTTCTTTCGTTTACCTCGTTGGTGATACCAATTCTAGTGACTCCGGTTACGAAACTTTCTTGTAGGAATCGGGATTGTCCTTTAAAAGTGAGGACGGTTGGCGCAAGTGGAAGAACGATGATGACTAGAATGATGAAGTTTTTGAGAATTATGTCTTTTGATTTTATGAAATCGGCTCGGAATAGATAAAAGATGACCGCCAGAAAAATTGGTACAAAAAGCCATGAAGATCTGTAGATGTAAAAGCATATTGAAAATAAAATGGTTGCGACGTAGAGAAATTTTTTTTCTTTGGTGGCTTTCAAAAAGAAAAAAGTGCCAGTTGCGATAAAAAAACTCAAAAGGTCCGATTCAAAGGCATTACGAGAGGCAACAATATGCCAAGGTGAGATTGCCAAGAAAAGAGCGGAAACTAATGCAACTCTTTTGTCGAAAAGCTGCTTTGCTAAAAAATATGTAGCCGCGACTGTTAATACACCGAAGACTGCTGAAGGGAATCTCGTAGCAAATTCGTTGGCGCCAAAAATAAATTGCGAGATTACAGTTAGGTAAAGATAGAAGACCAGTTTCCAGTCACCGAAACTTTCAAAGGTAGGAAAAGGTAATGTTCTCCCCCACTCATCAAATCCATATTTTAAAATTGAATAAGCATTATAGCCGAAAGCTGCTTCATCATCGTTGAAGCCGATAGGAATTGTTGAGAGTTTTATAATTCTGACTAAGGCAGCCAAAATTATGATAAGAATCAAGGGACCATTTGTCCTTAGGAACTTCATTGAGGTACAACTTGATAGAGTCGCATGTAGCTTGCTCCGACGCCCTTTTGGTACTTTTCAATGAGTTTCAGCTTTGGACTATTGATATCTTTTTGATTTTCATTGAAGACGAAGTACGTTGGCCCCTTTTTGGACAGGTCGAGGATTTGTTCTGGCAAGTCATCGGCATTAACAGGCCAAAAGCCGATGATGTGAATATTCTTTTGGCCGAAAAAATATATTTGCAGAGCGTAAGGTAAGAGACCAAAGGTACCTTCTGTCCCTATATAAATGTCAACATCAGTCGGTTGATTTTTGAGGAAGCTTACAATTTCGGCAACTCCGTATCCAGCCGGCCAATCGTTGAGATATTGACCGGCGTCGCTTGAAGGAATTTTGGCATTTGTCGGTTTGGCGATCAACCAGAATGAGTTTATAGTTGGATAGATTAGAACCAATATAAACAGTAAAGTGAGGAGTTTCTTGTTTATCTTTAGTTTTTCTAAAAGATCAAGTGAGCCATAGGCTATAAGAATGATGACGTAAGGAAAGTAAAAAAGCATGAATCTGGGATAAAGCACTTTGTTGAAAACCGTTTCGGCACCAAAAGGCGCAAGAGTTACAATCGCCAAATAAATAACTTTGAAATTCTTTTGAAGGATACCCCGGATAGTAGCCAAGATAAATATTATAAAAAGTACTGGACCAATCCAGACGATTAACCAACCAGTTAAGGTTGTAAAGTTGGGTATAAACAAACTAAAGGGATCAATGATTACTTCTGCGACCGGTCTGATAAACCCTAGGTTTTTGCGAGCGATTATATAAAAAAGAGGAGAGAGTCGCAGACTATTATAAATAATATTGGCGATCGCGACCGCCAGAAGTACGTACCCAGCCCACCTGAAAATTTCTTTGAGATTGAATTTTAACTTTGACCATGTCCCCTGGAGCAGTGCTGAGGCGGGAATTAAATAAAGAAAAAAGTTGCCGGAAGATTTGGTTATCATGGCAAAACCAGTTGATACTCCTAAGAGGAAACTGTTTTCTAGCTTGGGGACAGTGACGAGTTTTACAGTAAATAAGACAGAGTAAATTCCAAGCATTGTCAGAAGTGAGTCAAAAAGTGCCAGCCGATCGTAAAGAAGTGTGAAGGGTAAAATGATATATAACACCATTGCAGTTTTGGCGACTTTTTCACCAAAAAGAGTTTTGGCAAGAAGAAATATGCCAATAATTGATCCAAGTCCTGACATGACCGAGACAAGTCTTGTGGCAATAAGCGGATCGCTAATAAATTTCTGAAAAATGGCGGCCAGCCAGATGAACAAGGGTTGTTTGCCATCCTCCAGTGAGATAAATCGATTAGCGGGATCATGGAGGGCAACTTGCGCCCAGTAGGAATAAATTGCCTCGTCGGTGAAGATGGGGATAACATCCAGATTTACGGTGCGCGTTGTTAGATAACCAACGACTGAAACTGTCCAAAAAATGATATTTGCCTTTTGCATTTAGTTGGTGATTGTCGAGATTCTGAATACAACTTTGCCATCCAGTTGGTTAATTGTTGACAGCAGTTGGGAACCGGCAGGAAGACTTGCGCCTTCTGTTATATAAATAGTCTTACCTGGTGGTCGCTCGTCCGCTGGGCTACCTGTAAAGATGAATTTGTCAAAACCATTAACATCTATAAAGAAAAATTGATCGCGCACGATCTTGGCAGTCTTTAGATAATCTCTTGGATCAACTTGGCGGTACAGCAAGAAATAGATGTAGGGCCTACCAAGAGCCTTAGTGACCACGATATGGTCGGCATCATCATAAAGATTATTTATTTGATAAACGAGTTGTTTATAACCGTACTGCCACTGATTTGACCATATACGCGGCCAGTGAAAGTAGTAGATATGTAGGTAAAATAGAAATTGGGCAACAAGAAACAAGAAACAAGTAACAAGAAACAG
Source organism: Patescibacteria group bacterium (assembly GCA_038078475.1). GTDB lineage: Bacteria > Patescibacteriota > Microgenomatia > Curtissbacterales > GWA2-41-24 > JBBTZR01. The sequence goes on along the minus strand of JBBTZR010000004.1, from coordinate 30,004 downwards.
CTTTTTGAGTCTAATGATCTGATAGAGACTAACCAGACCGAATGCAGCGAGCAGTTGAAATGTCGGGAGAATATGGATCATTCGCAGCGCATGAGGTGTTTCTCGCGCCGTTGCCGGACCAAGAGGAGAAACTAGAAGCCAACCTAGTATTAAAAAAGCGCCTTTGTGCTTTTGGGCAATTAAAAAATAGATACCTGCTAAAATCAGAAAAAGATCTAGATAATACAACTCCCCTACTTCCTGCACTGACAGTCTGGGATTAGCGTCGCCTTTAGTAAATAAAAAGCTTGGTTCGAAAGCATCGAAGTAATGAATTAAATATTCCCTAGCGTAAAGAAATCGGCGGTTATGGGTGATATCCGAGTACCAGGAAAAGTCATCGCGCTCGCGGTAACGATTTGATCTGTCGATCGGTTCAAGATCTTTAAAAATGGTAACCTCGTTGAAGCGCAGTTTACCCTCTATAGTTTGAGTTACAAAAATAAACAGCGGCCAAAAAAGAACAGCTGAGATCAAAATCGCAGCGGATACAGATTTAATATTTTTGAGAATTTGTTGCCTGAATTGCCATGCCAAGACAATTAAAATAAAGGGCACGAAAAGTCGCTGTCCGGTGAATGTGTACATGGCGGCCAGAAACGAGAGTGCCGACGGTAAAATGTATATGGCTTTTTCGGTTGCAAATTTTAAAAATAGATAGATCCCCAGTAGCGAGAAAAAAAGTCCTAAATTTGCTTCAAAAGCACCTCGAGAGAACTGGAGATGCCAAGGAGAAATGGCTAGAAAAAAGGTGGCAAGAAGAGCGATTGATTCTTTTTCAAAGAGTTTTTTGGCCAAGAAGTAGGTCAAAAGAACCGTCAGTGTACCGAAAAAGGCTGAGGGAAAGCGAATAGCAAATTCGTTTAAGCCGAAGGCGGCAATTGCAGGTACGGTGGCATAGATATATCCGGGGGGTTTGTAATCCCCAAATGCTGCAAAGTTTGTCCCTGGAAGAAAGCGGCCGTGTTCGTCACGAGCAGTAATAAGTATGCTATAGGCATTGTAGCCTAAGGATGCTTCGTCCCAATAGAGGGAAGGCGGGACAGAGCCGAGCTTGTAGAGCCGCAGGAACGCCGCCAAAAGAATAATGATAATCAAGAGTGTTTTGTTCACCTTTTTGCCCAAAGTACAAGACCAATGATAGCAAATACCTTATGGAGGTATGCAACTTGCGGAAATGCAATAAATAAGGGTACTGCTGGGATTATGAATATGGCAAGGATGCACGGATATTTGGGTATTTGAAGAAATATTCTATAAAAGAAGTAGAGCCACGGTAGGAGTCCAAAGAGTGATGCGGAGTTGACGACGAAATTTAGGTCGAAAAAATTAAAATAACACCGGCCGAGTTCACTTGACATGATCGTTACTTTGTTATGGAAGAATCTGGTTACAAGAACGGGCTGGTCGCGTCCATCGATGGTGGTTTCGGAGAAGATTCTAACTGGTAGAGCAGTTTGAGCTGTCGCTCGGTCGCATTGATCACTCATTGGAAGATCTTTTGAAATAATAAATATCGCTAAAATTAAAAGAGTTGCGTATCTCATTCTTCTTCGGAAATCCTAAAAACTAAAGTGTCGGCGGTGTCGTAAATCTCCTTGATGTATTTTGGCGGTGGATCTGGTTTTTGCCAATGAGGTCGCACCACTAAAGCAGTGCCGGCGACTTTTTTATCCCAACTGGCGCCAAAAAATTCGAACTTATCGAATTTAGTCTTATCCTGTGACTGGGAATGGTAGGCGGCCGGATCGTACTTGGAATAAAAAAGAACGAAAATATAGGGGTGGCCGTAATAGTTAGAGACAGCAATAACTTCGTAATTGTCTTTTATACTGTCTACATACTCGACCATTTCTTTGTGTCCGTCATTCCAATCGGCGGCTTTTAGTTTGGGATAGTGCTTATAGTACAAGTGGAAATAGGTAACCATATTGTAAGCCGCAACTATTGCCAGGCCTGCAAGTAAAGTTGCCTTAAACTTAAAACTCGTGCGGGCAGTTATAATGGCGACAAGACCTATTGCGGCGAGGATTGAGAAAATGGGAAGAAAAGTGATTGACCGAAGTGCATGAGGCGTGGGTGTTGCCAGTGCTGCGGGAATAGGGGCTAGTAGCAGCCAAGCAAAGAGAAATTTTTTGTGAGGTGTTTTACTTCTAATGGCGAAAATGATTCCTGCCAAAATTAAAGGCAGCTCAAATATATAAAGGTGTCCCATACCGGGAATCGAATGCCTGCCAATATTATCTGGTGTAACAAATAAAAAATTAGGTGAGAAATGTGACAGATAGCCGGAAATGAATAATTTTACGGGTTCCTCTTTTTCGAAAATTCCTGCAGATCGGGCTCTGATAGTGCTTTGTTGGAGATTCGTAACAATCGGTATCGCACCGACTATAACTATAAGGGCAGGAATGAGAAGTTTGAGTTTCCACTTAAGCAGTTGTTTTTTATAAATTAGGACTAGCGCCATCAAAATCACAGGCACCCAAATTTTTGCTCCTTGGTAAGTATTGAGGGTCGCGGCAAAAGATATTGCTGACAATACTAAGACCCTGTAATTGTTTTTGGAAAAAAGAAAAAGAGTTGTCCCAAGCACCACAAAAAAGACCATAAAATTTGCTTCATGATCGTACCGGGAGAATTGCAGATGCCAGGGCGATATGGCCAAGAGTAGCGCACTAATGTGTGCAATTGAAAATTTATATTTAGTTTCCTCGAAGAGCTTTTTGGCAAGAAAATATGTCAATAAAACAGTCAGGGTGCCTAAAAGTGCCGAAGGGAAACGGACAGCAAATTCGTTTAAACCAAATACAACGATCGCTGGAACCAGTAAATAAACTGAAAGGGCCGGATTATAATCTCCGAATGCTCGAAAGGTCAATGGTAAAAAATTACCATACTCGTCCATGGCGGTTTTGAGAATGCTGTAGGCGTTGTAGCCGTTTGATACTTCATCGACGTAAAGCTCCGGAGGATTGTGACCCAGTTGATAAAAGCGCAGAAGTGCTGCGATCGTTAGAATCAAAATTAACAAAATATTCCTAGATATCATGTGAAATATATTTCACATTCAGTTAAAAAAGATGTCATGGCAAAAACTTTCAAGCTGCCAGCTAAACGAGAAATACCAAAAAGTTGCAACTACAAGCAGTAGAATTAACCAAGTTGGAAGTTTGACGATTGTTTTTGAAGACCTTAAACTGAAGCTGTAGAGGGCAACTGCCCAGAGGTAAAAGCCTTGTTTGGCATAAGGGGTAAAAGTAGCAAATAGTACAGCTAGAAATACTATGAAAAAATGTAAAATACCCAGTATTTTTTTCGTTTTGATTGTCGTATAAACTGAGACCGCGAAAGCGAGAACTCCTAATGGGCCAAGTACATCGGTGAGCAGTCTTGCGTCCAGCATCGAGGTCATAGATTGAACTGTTAGGACAAATCTTGACTGATATTTGTTGTGGAAAAAGCGCGAGATATTTCTGTCGACTCCCCTATCTGTGCCAACGTCTTCTTCAACTTTGATGGTCACCGCCTGCGGATTCAAGTAGAAAGATTTAAACTTTTGACATCCCGTGGTTTGCCAAAGTCTGAATGAAAATAAGACTATCAGAACAAAAACGACCAAAGCTCTTTTTAATTTACTTTTGTCCATTGATTTCCCAAAGAGAAAATAAGTGTCTGCCGGCACTGTCATCGACTGCCGCCAACCATTTTCCATCAACTTTCTCCCATGATGGTGCGGCATAAAGAAGTCTTCCCTGATTGTATTTGTCTTCTTCGGGCGAGACGAAAACATACTTATCAAAAGTGCGCTTTGTGCCACTCTCTTGCACAAACTTTAGGGGGTCATATTTTTGGTAAAAGAGAAGATAAATATAAGGTACTTGGTCGATATTAGTGACATAAACTAACTTATATTCGTTTTGGAATAGTTCTAATTTTTTAACGAGTTGGCGATATCCGTCTTGCCAATCGCGACCAAATTTTATTGGGTAATGGACAAATAATAAGTGTAAGTAGCTGATAAAAAAATATATAGCAAAACCAGCTACACAAATTTTGATAATGTTCGATCTCGTGACAGTTGCTAGATAATAAGAGGACTTGTTATAAAAATAATAAGAGGACTTGTTATAAAAATAATAAGCGCCGAGACCGGAAAGAAAAGCCAATGGAATTAACAACTGTAGCGTCCGGTAAGCATGGGGGGTTGGGAGTACAATGATGGCAGGAATCGGAGAAATGATTAAAAAAGCTAGCATTAATTTTTTGGCATCTTTTTGCAAAATCCTCAAAGCAAAAAAACTGGCTGTGATAAATATTGCTTCAAAAAGATAAATTTGGCCCATGTCTACCTGGGAATGCCGACCGATTTGATCACCGCGAGAAAAAAGAAAAAATGGCGAAAAGTGATCAAGATATGCTTTTGTGGCCAGATAAGAATAGTAGAGCGGTTCGTGATACAAATATTTTGACAAAAAGCGCAGGGGTTTTTTGGATTTTTGGTCGTAATCGATTCTCTTCGCTTCCGTATCACTTCCCTTAAAGGCACTTTGTGAAATTGCCCTGGCACGTCCTTGAGGCGAAAAAGTAAAAATTATTAAAGGGATCAGTAAGACTATCGAGAAGACTAGTACTGGTAAGACTCTGGTTATTTTAACTTTAATTTTGGGCCAATAAATAAGCAGGGCAAGAGTTACAAGAAGTGGAGTAAATATTCTGTAAGCATGATACGAATACATGGACAGGGCAAAAATTAAAAATGAAAAAGTAAAATATTTTTTTAAAAAGAGATAGAGACCGAAGATTACAAGGAATAACCCTGTTGTTGACTCAAAACCACCGCGCGAAAATTGGATATGCCACGGCGAGACAGCCAAAAATAATGTGCAAAACAGTGAAAGATTTAGGTTATTGGTCAGTTTTTTAACAAGGAAATAAAAAATGAGGACTGTTAAAGTCCCAAGAAGTGCTGATGGGAAGCGAACGGCAAATTCGTTAAGACCCCAGATGGCAATTGAGGGAACCAACAAGTAATGATAGACAGGCAATTTCCAATCTCCGAAACTTTCAAAAAATAATGGTAAAAATCTTCCGTGATGATCATGTCCGGTTTTGAGAATCGAGTAAGCATCATAGCCAAAAACCGCCTCATCCCAATAAAGCCCGGGCGGATTTGTCCCAAGTTTGTAAAACCTCAGCACTATTGCTATTGCGATAATTGAAACAAGAACTACTAATTTAAAATTTAATTTCAATCCCATGATCCTGCTAGAAAAATTGTGCGAGTTTTAGTATAGTTTTTAATCTCAAAAATCTTAGAGAATCTTTCTTGAACTTCATCGGTGGCGGCTTCTTCTGGTGATAATACAATAAGCGTTTTTGCGCTTTTTAGATTATCTATCAGTTCTGCATTAAGATCTTGGCCTCCTGTATCCCAACCGGCAATACCAAATCGGTATTTACCTATTGCAGTTTGATCTGGGCTTGATTGATAGATTCCGGGACTAATTTGATTGTAAAAAAGATAATAGATGTAAGGCTTCCAATAATATCCGGTAACGATGATGGTATCATAGTTGTCCTCGATTCTTTTAAGATTTTGGTAAAGTGTTTCGTATCCATAGGCCCAGGCTGCGTCGTGTTTTATCGGATAAATAACGTAGTAGTTATAAAGGTAATGAATAAAGAAAATAACAGCGACGATTGCGGTTACAATTTTTAAGGTTGAGCTCTTTATCAAATACACGATTCCGAGTGCGCTAAGAATGGTTACCGGAATTACTAGATTGTAAGCGCGCAGACTGTGTGGGACCTCAATAGTGAAAGCAGCGGGAATCGGAGCAATTGCTACAAACGTAACTAAAAAATACTTGAGTTTTGTGTCTTTTAACTTAACCAGAAACCATAAACCAGCAACCAGAAGCGGGATTTGCCAAATAAAAAGATTGCCAATACCGACAGGATGATGTCTGGCGTTGGGATCTGACCCGAAGAACAAGAAACCTGGTGAAAAATGGATGAAGTAATTGTCGAGTGCCTCAATGGCAACAGGAATTCTCCTGTTAAGAAAGAACTTTGACAGTAAATCTTCTCTTGTTGCGGATGCTTGAATGTACTGCTCGGAAAGTGACCGATCGGCAAAGATGCTGACTTCTCTAATCCTTTTGGATCCCTCTTGTGTTGAAAGCAAAGATATGGCCGGAACAACCATCACTAAGGCGATCAAAAAACCTGCAATATAAAATTTAATATTTTTTTGGATTTTGGACTTGTAAATAATCACAAAGGCGATAGTTATCAAAGGGACGAACGTATAGGATGAGTAATAAAAGTAAAAGGCTAATAGTGAAATTGGGATAGCAAGAAGAGCAAATAATTTTTTCTTACGACCCGCAAATAGTAAATAAATACCGACCAGTACTAGAGTTAAGGCAATGTTTGTTTCAAAAGCCGCGCGGGATAGTTGAATGTGCCAAGGAGAGATGGCCAACATTAACGCCGTTAATGTTGAAATTTCCAATTCCCAATCCAAATTTTCGAATAATCTCTTGGTAAGAAGATAGATAAAAATTACGGCGAGAATCCCCGCAAGTGCTGACGGCAGGCGGACTGAGGATTCTGATAAACCTAGCGCTTTGACAAAAATAGAGTCTAAGTAGATATATCCAGGTAGTTTAAAATCGTTGAATGATTTAAAAGAAAGTGGCCATTTGCGGCCATACTCGTCCCTTCCGGTTTGGGCAATGGAGTGAGCGTTGTAACCAATTGCCGCTTCGTCCCAATAAATCGATACCGGATAATCTCCTAATCTATAAAGTCGTAAAACCGCAGCAAGGATAATTATTGCGATAATCAAAAAAGTTTTTAAATTCTTATTAGTCGCTAAAAACATAAATTGCCGGTTCGCCACTGCGATAATTTATTGTTTTTAAAATACTGGCGTCTGTAGGAAGCTCCTTTGGGGTGCCGACGAATAAAGTCTTTGCTTCCGTTCTTTGCTTTTCATAATCAATCGGTTTGAAGAAGTATTTATCGAACTTGTTCTTGTCTTCCAAATAGCCTCCGGAGACGGTGCCACCTTCTGCCAGATACTTTGTAGGATCATACTTTAGATAATAGAGCCAGAACTCATGAGGTTGTTCTAATTTTGTCGAAACAATAACTCGATCATACTGATTTTTGATCGACTCCGAAAAAAGAGCCGCTTCTTTCCTGCCGTACAACCAGGCTTTTGAGTACTCGATCGGCATGTGAACATAATACTGATGAAGATAGAATAAGAAATTAAAAATTAAAAATCCCGCCGTCACTGAAGTTATGGCGGGCAAGGAAAAAGTGTAATTTCTTGATAGTTTGCTGTTCTGAATAGTTTTATAAAAATAGTAAACTCCGGCTGCAATAAAGATCTGATAAGTCGGAAGATAGATTTCGCTTCTTAGCGAATGAGGAACGCCCCAAGTCACCGAGGAAGCGACCGGAGCAATTAAAAACCACCAAAAAACAATAATTTTCGCCTTGAAGTCGAAGTCTTTCCTTATCAAGAAATAGATACCAGCCGCAATTATGGGCAAGTCCCAAAGATAGAGTAAGCCAATTTCCGGTGCATGATGACGATCCATATCGGCAGTGGTGAATAAGAAGTTAGGACGAAAGTGAGAAAGATAGTTGTCAATTAAAATGGGCACGTAAACAAGACGACGATTATGGAAAATTTTGCCAATTGCCAGTTGGCCTTGTTTTTCATCTTGGACGATCAACTCTGCCGCGCGATACTGTGGAGAAACGTCGGAAAAAATTGTTGTTCCTTTGTATCGCAGCTGTCCGGAAATTGAGGTAATAATTGGGATCAAAAGGACAATGAAAACGGCTGTTATGGCGACTGGTACAATTAAATATTTTTTGGCCTCAAGCAGTTTTTTTCTAAACAAAATTAAAAGTGCCAGTGTATAAATGGGGATGAAAACGCGAGCATTATGATACATAAAAAGATTGGCGCCGAAGGCCAGGCTAGCAAGCGACAGCCAGGCAGTAAGTTTTAAGCGCTCTTGTTGAGTCCCTTTTAAAAAAGCCCAGGTGCCCAGAACTGACCAGAAGGTTGCACTATTGGTTTCAAAAGCAACGCGTGAGAACTGGAGATGCCAGGGAGAGATGGCCAGAAAGAATGCCGCCAAAAGAGCAATTTCTTTCTTTTTAAAAAGCGCAAGTACCATGAGATAGGTAAACAGAACCGCAAGAACTCCCAGAAATGCGGATGGGAAGCGGACGGCAAAGTCATTTAGACCAAAGGCGGCAATTGATGGTACAACTAAATATGTATAAATCGGGGGCTTGTAATCATCGAACGACCTGAAATAGAGGGGGAATTTATAACCGTATTCATCGCGGCCGGTTTTTAAGATTGAATAGGCGTTGTAACCGTGGGCGGTTTCATCCCAATCAAGACTTGGCGGATTTTGGCCGAGTTGGTAAAAACGCAAGGCTGCAGCTACTACTAAAATTAAGATCAGTAACAGATTATTCTTAAACATTTAAGATCCTTCTCCTTCGACAAGCTCAGGATGGCGATGACCAATGTTGGTTCTGGCCAGTACTGCTAAAGCTAGAACGAGAGAGCCAAGGCTTAAAAGATTAGCAAAAAGACGCAGCTTTGTTTCACCGAAGCGAGCGGAAATTTGGTGCTGGCCTTTTTCTAAATTTATCATCATGAGTCCGGAGGCGTCTTGCTCGACGTCCAATAGGAGAGTGTTCGTGTCAGTAATAATTAAATCTTTAAACGGAGTAAGTTTTTGGCCGTCAACTTGGACGCCCCATCCCGGAAAATAGAATTTGTTGATACGGACTCTGGCTGAGTCGGAGTTGACTTGAGTGTCAAAAGTAACCTCGTTTGAAATGGCCGTAACGTTTTCTATTTTTGCATTACCAGATACCAGTTCGACATGGGTGGCGGGATCAAAGCCGATGGGGACTCTGGTTGACTGGCGCCATTTGGGGGTAAATTCACCTAATTGAGTAGCAGTGTTTGTGTAATTTAGGAAGAATTTATCATCAAAGTAGGCGGGTAAATTGATTCTTAAATGATTTCTGTTGGCAATTAGAACTGCGGCCACCAAAAAGATAAAAATTAAACCGGGTTTTGCCGCTTTGGCAACATAGGCGGCAATAAATGACAGGGCAAAAGTCGTGAGTCCCAAAAGTCTCCAAGGATAATCAATTCTGGTTATTGGCTCAAAATGCTGCCAGAAAGAGATGGTGGCGCGGGTGGGAATCATGAGAATTACGGTCGTGGCCACCACCAGTGTGAAGAACAAACTTAGAACTCGCGTATTGGCAGATGCCTTAAACTTGGAGAGCACCTGGAAGGCGAGAATCAGAAGAAAAATTCCCAAAACTAAAAGATGGGCAAGACCGATCTGAAATGACATCAGATCATCAAATCCGGTAAGACTAAAACCATAACCCCAAGGTGAATGAATCAGCTGTTTGAGACTGACAAAATGATCCAGGTATGTGAGAGCATAGACTTCGTCAAATCTTACAAATTTGCGCTCAAGGGCGGCCGGCAGATAAGTGACTGCGGCAATCGAGATAGCCCAGATACCGGAGGCTATTGTTAAAACTAAGTACCTTGGCGATTTTTTGGCGAAGGCCAGAAGAAGAACGTAGATACCAATGATCGGCAAAAACATTAAGGCGACTAAATTTTGCGACAGCAAAAGCAAAGAGGAAGACAAGGCAGTCGCGGCAGTCCAAAGAGCGTTACTTTTTTGTTGTAATTTAGTCAAACAATAGAACAAAAGCGGGAGAATTGTATAGGCAATGTTTTCGGAGATGGAACCTCGTACGTAAATCAGCAAAAAACGGTAAGGCACCCACATATAAAAGAGGGCGCCTAAAGCCGCGGCCCGGTCACTTTGAAAAACCTCTTTGAGCCAGAGGTAGGAAAAAATTCCGGAAAAAATGAAACCCAAAGCCATGATAATCTCGAAAGAGTCGGTAAATGAAAATCCCAGGGAATGGACCAGCGAGCCGGCAAAATATGGCAAGGGATAAATATAAGTGAGGATTGGACTGCCAAGGCCGTTGTAAAGAGTGCCTGCGAATCTTGGCGGTATTTGGCCATCGACCATGGCCTGCCAATACTGGGCCATTCTGGCGGTATGAGTTTCTCCGTCGTGACTGGTGTAAAAACCGGGTTTGGCGAGGTCGGCAACTGCAGGCAGTGAGAGGAGAACTAAAGCAATAATTGCCAAGACGCCTGGTCTTGTTACGAGGCCCACTGTGGGTTCAATTTTAGCAGAAACCACTGGTGGGCGTCGCTTGTAATTTAAGCTGGCAGATGCCCATAATTAACTGTGGAGCCGAAAAACTTAAATTCTGAAAAAATTCTTGGATATTCTCTTCTTGCTGCCGGTCTGGTGATCATAGTTATTGCCACAATTTTGCTTCTTAGGGTTTTATTGGGTGGTAGCCGCGCTCCCGATGTTTTTGATGTCGAGGCACCGACAATCAGTCTTGGTCAACTTGGATCCGGTCTCGCGTTGCCGGAAGGCGTAGAGCTGCCGCAAAGCGCGCCATCCGAGGTGAAAATATTACCGAATGAAGTTTTCAATAAGCTTTTAAATATGGGTGTATTCTATTTGGCAATGATGTTTTTAGCATCAACAGGTGCAAAAGTGGCAGGAATTGGAATTCAACTTATCAAAGTACAAAAGTCATGAGTGTCTTGAGCTGCGGCTCAATCGGCGGAGTGCTTTGTCGCGTTCGACGGGGTTAATTTTGGATTTTCTGACTGCGTCCTTGAGAAGTTCTATTGTCTGGTCGTAAGTCGGCCGATCAACGGAGTACGGTGTGGCATCTTTGCCGCCGTGAGCGAAGCTATATCTCGCAGGATCTTCATAGGACGGTTTGGCTCCGTAAATAATCTCCGATACTAATGCGAGGGCGCGAATTGTTTTGGGTCCTACTCCTTCAGTTGCCAGAAGTTCTTGATAGGTCTTAGGTTTATCATCAGTCAACCTTGACAAGATTTTTTCAAGATAACGACTCCTTGAAAAATCTGCATTAATAACCGGGTGGGTCGTAAATTCGACGCCAGCAAGTTCAAGTAAAGTCAATGTTTCATGGCGTCTTTTTAAAGAAATCATACGAGAGAGTGACGAGGAATGTTTACGGAGAATTTCTATATCGCGCATTAAAGTCACAAAACTTTGAGAAACCAGGTCTGTTGAGATTTGCCTGTTTTTGGTGCTCTTTTTGGAAGTCATGTCAAGAACTGAGTCGGCCTGTTTCTGAGTAACAATTGCTGAGTGGGGCTCACAAACTAAATCTTTGACATCGCTACTGTACCAATGGTACCTTCGTGCCGTTTGGTTTTCTTGATTCATTCCTTGTTGAACCACTGCCCAAGCACCTGATCGGCTAAAGAAAAAGCTGTGATGATAAATTTGGTAGGCATCTTGGACAAGAGCACTGTCGACTTTGGCGGACATTTTGGAATTGTAGACCAAGTTTTGAGTGTGACTCGCCGGCAGTGAAAGTCTTTCTCCCCAGGTCTTGATTTCATCGGGAGTTTTGCGGGAAGTTTTGCCTTTGCCGCCGCAAATAAATATGCCCAGATCTTTTTCTTGATAGCGGATGGCTTCTTTGAGGGCGGCTGTTAAGATAGTGGTTAACCCCGAGGCGTTCCAATCAAAAGCCAGTACTGTTCCCAATGACTGAAACCAGACAGGATCGGCAATGCGTTTTATAAACTCGTCCGGCCCATACTGATCAACCAGAATTTCGGTCATTGACCGACCAAGCTTGACCATCCTTTGAAATAACCAAGGAGGGCACTTGCCATAATCGAGAGTGAATGTGGCGATACCTCTTTGCATACTTTAATTCTACCACTTCGGATTATGTTTGGGTACTCTCGACATTGTCATCCTCGCGTTTACCCTGACAAAGGAAGGGAATGCGAGGATCGATAGTTGTAGGTAATTTAATTTTAATGTATTATCATCATCAATCAAATACTTTCTGCTTGTGAGGAGGTGAGTTTTATGATTCGAGGACTTGAAGCATTGAATCTTTTTACTTCAAACGCCAAAAGGCTGGCCGCTTTTTATCGTGATAAAGTCGGCCTTAAGGTTTCTTTTGAAGGGATGATGGGAAAGAATGAGAAGATTTATGAGTTAAAACTGGGTAAGGGTCCTAATCTTTATATAATTGATCACTCAAAGGTCAAAGGTAAAAACAAAAATCCCGATATGATTATCTTCAACATCGAGGTTGATGATATTAAAAAAGAAGTGGCCAGACTAAAGCGAGAAAAAGTGAAACAAACTCAGCCAACTTATCACGTTGAGGGTTACGGATGGATTTCAACGTTTGCAGACGTTGACGGTAATTATTTCCAGTTTGTACAGATTAGACCGACTCCTGCAAAGAAGAAGTAAAGTAAACTTACGCTGCTTGTGATTGTTCCTTGGTCATTTGTTCCCTGACCATGTTCCTCATCTGGTCTTGGGGCATTGGAGGCATTTCGGCGTGGACTTCCTTCTGATGGACATCTCCGGCTGCCATTAATTTGTCGACTGCTTCATCGTCATTCTCGGCTTCTACTTCTACAGGCTGACCGCAAGCCGGACACTTAAATGTGTATTTCATCAAAATCACCCCCGATCGGTCGTCAATTGTTGGTAAATTCTATATAAAAAGCTTCTTGCAAGTCAAATTTGTCACTTTTCAAAAACCATTCTCTTGTAAATTTCTCGAGTTACTTCAACATCTTTTATACAGTAGGCGCAAATTTCTTCTATCCTGCATAATATAAATGGGGAAAGATGAAAGTCAAATTAGGAAAAGATAGATTATTTAATTTTAAAATGGCAAATCTTCTGAAATGCCTGAATTATTGTTAAATAAAGTTCTATAGTTGCACCATTTACAATTATCTGTAGGTTTAGGTAGCGGGCCTTCTAAAACTCCAGTTACTTCATCAATGAAGGCGAAAAATTCGTCCATATTTTCTTCAATTTCAATCCATTGAGGTTCATGAAGAAATACCAAGTTCCCTTTGTAAAACTCTACAGCTTTAGGAGATATTACTAAAAGACCCATTTTTGTAATACGATCCGCCATTCTCTTTGATTCATCCCGGGGTTTCTCTAATGCAAATTTATAAGCATGAAGTTGATATTTAAATTTATATAAATCCTCCTCCTTGGGACTGGTGATCTTGAGATCAATTACACCGTGGGTTCCGTCATCAAATCTGGTTAATAAATCAAATTTACCGCTTATGTAACATCTATTTTTATTCGGTATTGGAATGGAGCTTAGATATCTTTCCTGTAATTCGAATGTTCCTGATGGGAGTTCCGGATGTAGATTTTGGGGATTAGTTCCCTGGACTTTTGCTTGTACTTGGCTGTTCATTTTCATGAAGATACCTGGAATACCTATTGATGGAAGTTCGATACCATTTACTACCTTTTGGTAGTAACAGTGTTTACAGTCCCCCCAGAGGTATTTGAAGTCCGAAGGGCTTAATTTATACAAACCGTTTGAGTTCATAAAATTTTAATTAGGTTTAAATATACTCCGAATAAAACCCAAATTGCAAGAGGCAATTCAGGTTTTGCGCAACCAATAAATTGGTGGGCTAAAAACCCAAAAGTCAAATCCAGATTATTTGTAGACTTTATGAGTCAGTTCGTTCGAGGCCATAATATTGTGAACTAATTTTAGCGCTTCGGTGAGTCTTGACACAAGCACTTTCCCTCGACAAGTTCAGGGTAAACTTTTTTATTCCTTCTCATTGAAATTTAACGCCAGTGAATTTATGCAGTAGCGTTTGTGGGTTGCGGTGGGGCCGTCGTCGAAGACGTGGCCGAGGTGGGCGCCGCAGTTGTTGCATAGGATTTCAGTTCTGTGCATACCTAGACTATAGTCGTCTTCATATTTAACATTTTTGGGATCGACAGGTCTATCAAAGCTTGGCCAGCCGGAATCGGAGTGAAATTTGGAGTCGGAGTAAAAGAGCGGTGTGTTGCAAACAACGCAATGAAACATACCGGCAGCAAAGTTATCGGTATATTTGCCGCTAAAAGGCGGTTCAGTGCCTTTGAGAAAGCAAATATTGTATTGCTGGGGCGTCAGTCTTTTCTTTGATTCTTCCAGTTTCTTTTTATCCATTAATCCTCCCTGATTTATACCATAAATTTCTGCATCTTGCTTTTTTCCGGTTAAGCCAGTAGGCTAAACGGCTAGTATGCCAAAGAAGACAACAAGCATCAGCAGCACTCCAGTCGTTGGCAATTTTCCGCCAAGACCTATGATTCATAAGGTCAATGACGTACTCTCAACCTTGTTTTATATAGTTTGGCTTTTGATTGGGGCGTTTTTTCTTTTGATAATCTGGGGACAAATAAACCAGGGTGCTTTAAAATCCCTTGGTGGAAGACCTAGCACTGCGCAGACACCGCAGGTGCAAACCCCTGCAGAAACTGACTTGCCGGGAGTGGGCCGCGTAGATATTGTCTGCGTGCAGCAATCTTTAACCCAGGAAGCTCTTCAAAAACTGATAGCCGCAGGTAATACTTCGACATTGACTCCCGAGGAAAAGTCTAAACTCGATCCGTGTATTGTTGAGGCTGAAAGTGCGACTCCGTCGCCATCTCCTAAACAGTAGGCCTAATTATTTGTCCCTGAGGACGTCCCACAAATTTGCCATCAGCAAAAACTACCTTGCCGCGAATGGCAACTTTTTGGATTTCTCCCCTACCCTGCATGCCTTCAAATGGAGTCCAGCGGCATTTGGTGAAGAAGTTACGGGCTGTGATTTTGTAGGTTTTTGTAAAATCTACAAGGACATAAGTATCAGGTTGGGCCGGAAGTTTAAAAATATGTCTGGGATTAGTAGCCATCATTTCGATGAGTCTTTGAGTTGTCAGTTTCCCTTGGGCGATTGCGGTAAACATAAGAGGTAGAGTGGTTTCCAGTCCGGGAACCCCAAATGGCGCCGGTTTTGATCTTTTCTCCTCTAAAGTGTGGGGGGCATGGTCTGTGGCGATCATGTCAATCTTATCTAAATTGTCCCAAAGTTTTTGCTGATCTTTTTGGGAAAGAAGAGGGGGTTTCATTACACCAAAGGGACCCAATCTTTTTAGATCGTTTTTATTTAAGAATAAATGATGGGGAGTGACTTCGCAGGAGATTTGCAAGCCTTCTTTTCTGGCCCGCTGTAATGTTTTGATTTGATCATAGACTATGTGACATACATGAAGCCTCCTTTGGTATTTCTTGGCAAGCTTGATAGCAACCTCTATGGTTTCGCCCTCGGCATGAACCATGATTGGCAGTTGCGAGGTCCAAGATTTAAAGATAAGATCGCGGTCTTTTAATTTCTCGATAAGAAGCGGGCCGGTTGTATGATTCATGTAAACCTTGAGGCCGAAAACCCTTTTTTGAACCTTTTTGAAAAACTCGGTTGAGACAGTCGTTGCCCCGAAATTAAAACCCACGTCGCACCAGGAGCGAGTGCGAGCAAGATTCATTTTTTCTGCCAGACTTTGAGAGGTGACAGTTGGCACCTTATTGTTGGGCATGTCCAACACTTGGGTGTAACCGCCTGCGACAGCGGCTTGGGTGCCCGAATAAAAATCTTCTTTTTGGGTTGCGCCCGGCTGGCGAAGATGCACGTGGACATCGACAAGGCCGGGGAGTTTGATGATGCGGCCGTTTCGAGCCATAGTTGATTTTAGCATGGCAGGGGTCTTTAATTGGATTGATGGACAAGAGCGGTGAGTTAAGAATAAAGAAAAGACGCTTGTTGCGGGATTTTTTAATTATCGGATTTTCGGTAATGGTCGCTTTTTGGATTGCGACTTCTGATTTTTCCGCAACTCTCGTTCAATTTTTCTCCGGACTGTATTGGTTCCCTGCTGCAATGCTGATGGGGTTTTTATTTTCATTTACATTTACGGCGGCGATTGCCACTTCTGTTTTTATTTTGCTTTCGGAAACGACTCATAATCCGTATCTAATTGCACTTTCGGGTGGCGTAGGATCAATTTTGGCAAATACCATAATCTATAAATTCTTCAAGGACGAGCTGATCGCCGATATAGAGGTTCTGGAACCTCGCTATGCCAAAAAGATTGCCCACAAGATTATGCATTCAAAAATTTTTGTGGGACTGCTACCTTATATCGCGGCACTGTCTCTGGCTTCTCCACTTCCGGATGAGATTGGGATAATGATATTGGCTGGAAGCAACTTCAAACACACTAAATTTTTCCTACTATCGTTTGGCTTTCATACCATAGGAATTCTACTGATTGTTCTTTTTGGAAAATCAATTATCTAGAAACTTTTCAAAACCGAGAAGATTGAAAACGCCCCGAAGAAGATAAAAATCATTATCATCAAGATTCTTTTTGGTCGGGATGGTGCCACTATCGACGGTAGATTCTTATTATTGAGAAGGTATGTGAGGCCGATATGGACAAACATGGCAAAGGCGTTAATGACGGCTGCCAGTGTGACTAAAGTTCTTGGGTCTTTTAAGCCAAGCAGGAAGACGCCAATTCCAAAGGCGATTTGTACCCAGAGCGTCAGATAGTAGGCGCGAGGAATGGCTCGGGTGCTGAATTTATGGGGGCGGGTGAGAATGACGTTTTCGGAGATGATTCTGGAGGTTGAGTCCAGAACTGCGAATTGAGTGGCAAAAAGCAAGGTGCCGGTGAGTATCATGAAGAATACTCCCGCTGCCGGGAATAACCTGTCTCCAATAGAGATAGCTTCATTAACAATAAAATCAATGCTGGGGGCGTTTGAGGGATTACCGTAAGTTGTTGAATACGCTAAAAGCGCCAAAAGGAGAATCGAGATGATTCCGGTTACTAAAAAAACAATAAAGTGCTCGACATTGATAATATGCCACCATTTTTTAAAGTTGGCAATGGCATGGGCATCGGTGGCAAACGTTGTACCCTCAAGTTCTATCTCCTCGACCTTTCCTGTTAAGAGGCTTTGGATTTTGCCGGCATATTTGCCCATGCCGTATCCTTTTTCTTTAATGTAGAAGGACTGCGACAAGTTTAGATTTCCTCCGGCGCCGGAGAAGGCAAAGGCTCCCAAAAATGTCAGGAGGGAAATGCCGGCCGGCAAGAAAAGGAATTCGTCGCCAATACCGACAACTCCGTGGGCAAGAGCAACGTAATCAGATTTGGTAGCTATGGCGACAGTCACTGCCAGAAGAGAGGGTACGCCAATTAAAATAACGGTTTTCTGGAATCTTTCGACAGTTTTGTAGAGAATCGGTCCGAGCGTTAGAATAGCGCCGATTAAAATTAGGCAGGCGATACCCAGATATTGAAATGATTCGACCCCGAGAATTTGAGAAAATATTTTGGCACTGGCGGCAATAATACCCGGCCAACCAAAACCAATAAAGGTGGAGAAAATAAACCAATAAGGTAGAAACCTCGCCATTCTGGCAAAACCGACAAAAATGCTTTCTCCGCGAACAAGGGCATAGCGTTCAATTTCCATATTGATGAAAAACTGGAAGGTGATTCCAAGTACCGCTGCCCAAATGATGCCAAGACCAAAATTCGAAACGAGATAAGGCCAAAGTATAATTTCACCGGATCCGAGGCCAAGTCCCAAGATAATAAAACTAGGGCCTAGAATTTTTAAAAATGACGAGGGAGGATCCGGGAGGGTGGCGATTCTGTAAGGTTTGAGGGCAGAGGGCATATTATTTTGATTCTAACAGATTTAATCATTTCTCGTCCTGATATATAATTTCCTTAATGAAAAGCAATACTTCCGCACTTTTTGCACCGTTTTTAATTTTCCTCTTCGCTGTTTTTTCCGGGTTTATTATTTATAGGGCTGCTTGGTTTGGAATAGATAAACATTTTTCTCTTCTGGCGGATAGTTTCTTGAAGGGTGATCTATTTTTGTCGCCCATGAATTTGCCGGATGGGGATTATGCAGATTACTTTGGGAAACAATATCTGTTTTTCGGTCCTCTACCATCAATAATTCTGATGCCGGCTGTTATGATATTTGGAAAAAACTTCCCACAAATGACTCTGTCGATTGCTTCTCTGGTAGTTACTTTCGGCGCGATATTTCTCCTAATAAGCAGGTTTAAATTTAATTTATCAGATACCTTTTGGCTGACAAATTTTTTTGTATTTGGCACTGTGCTTTATTTTGTCGGGCTTATTAACGTTTCCGCTTATGTAGTGCAAGCTGTTGGGGTAGCTTTTATCGTACTTTCGCTTTTTGAATATTTTTCGCTGCGGCGATGGTTTGTGATCGGACTAATAGTGGCTGCGGCCGGAGCTACCCGAATTTCCTTGTTTGCTATGGCGATCTTTTATTTGTTGGAGATTTGGCGATTGCGAAATCAGATTGATGCCCGTCGTAGTCTCTTGCTTTTGATGGTTCCTATACTTTTTTCGCTTTTAGTACTTGGTATTTATAACTTACGACGATTCGGATCGGTTTTTGATACAGGTTACTCGCGAAATGTCTCAGTTTTAAACAAGGGTTATCCAAACTTACTCGAGGGAGTAACAAGCATCAAACATATTCCTGCAAACTTGTACCTACTACTGGCTGCGCCACCGGATCCCGTTAAAAAGGATAAGCTGCAATTTGTGATGGAATTTCCATATCTTCGCGCAAACGGACAAGGCATGGCAATTTGGTTTACCTCACCACTGTTTATTTATCTCTTGTTTGCGCGCCGGCAACCATATACAATCTCGGCAATTTCCGGGATCGTTGCCCTAGCGATTCCTTCCTTATTATATTTCGGGCTGGGGATTTCGCAGTTCGGATATCGGTATAGCCTGGATTTTATACCGCTTTTGTTTTTGATTCTCTTGTCGGCTTTTCAAAAAGGACTGCCAACTTTTGCCAAGGTTTTGATCACCGTTGGCATATTTTTTAATTTGTTTTATATGTCCAGTCTTTGGAACTCCTATCCCCTACTCAATTTCTGGGAATATTTGGATTAGGCCATTTGGATGACTTTGAAATTTCCAAAATAGCATTGAGGGCAGAAGGCAGTTGATCCACTCCATCTTTTCCGGAGAAATGTTTTTTGTTCTCTTCAATTATTATTTCGGCGCCTAATCTATTTTCGAATACTCGTCGATTTGAATCTAATGGTACATAAGGATCATTGGTTGAGAAAATAGCTGTATATGTTGCGTTTTCTTTTATTTTTTCAAAATTAATGGGAATAGTTAACCAGGGAGAAGCAATTTCCTTAGATTCCTGATCTTCTATTGCTGCATCTGACAGAAAAATCCATGGGGCAACCAGAACTACTTTACCGATTTTTGAATTTTCTTTCTCTATAAGTCTGAGTATAGTTTGACAACCTATGCTATGACCGACAAAAAAAGTATCTCTATTTGGCTGTCCAGTTTTACTTTTAAGATAGCTAACCCATTTGTCTATTAATGGGTTTGCGGGATCTGGCATAGCTGGAACTGTTACAGCGAAGCCATATGATTCTAATTCTCTTTTCAGCCATGGGAACCAACCTTCTTCAGGAGATCCTTCCCAGCCATGCACAATGAAAACGCGTTTCATTTGAATATTTTGAATCTAATAATACCTGTTGAATGAATTAGATAAGTCGCGACGGTCCAGAGGGTTTGAAGGCCGTATTTGGCAGAGCGTTTGAAGTTGATCGATGAGGCTTCTGGGAAATATTTGCAGGGGACCGGGATTTCGGAGATGTTGAATCCATATGAAAGAGCAGAGATGAGAATTTGTTGGTCAAAAACGAAGTCGTCGGAAAATTTGTGATATGGAATAGTTTTGAGAACTTCCCGTGTGTAGGCACGAAAACCTGTGTGATATTCAGAGAGGTTGAGACCCATGGCGAGGTTTTCAAAGAGTGTGAGAAAACGGTTTGCGAAGTATTTGTATAGAGGCATACCGCCTGCTAAAACTTGGTGGCGAGTCTGAATTCTTGAACCGAGCATGATATCTGCTCGGCCGTTGACAATTGGCTCACATAAGACACCGGCGATTTTGGCATCGTATTGATAGTCCGGATGTAACATCACAACGATGTCTGGGTTTCTTTTAAGGGCCTGATCATAGCATGTCTTTTGATTGCCTCCATACCCTTTATTTTCTTTGTGGACGTAAACCGTGATACCAAGCTTTCGAGCGCGGTCAACAGTTTTGTCGGCAGATGCATCATCAACTAGGATAACTTCCGAAATTAAATCTTTTGGTAAATCGCCGTAAGTTCTTCTGACTGTTTTTTCGGCATTGTAGGCAGGCATGACAACGATGATTTTGGGTGACTTGTTGTCGCCCCAAAGAACGTTATGGCTTTTCAAATTTTTTTAAAACCTCCTTATCGTTAAGTGAATAAGCAGAGCTTGCGGTCCTCGTCCCTCGACAAGCTCGGGACTGCGGGCCTAAGTGAGTAGTGATTAGTGAATAGTCGAAAATTAGTTTGGGGATTTGGGAAATTGCCCAGAAGAATCCGAGGAAAAAGGGCCAGTCGAGTCTTGCTAAGGCTTTGGCAAAATGATACGGTAACCATAACAGGTGTTGGACTAGCATCAAATAATCCGAGATGTTTTTCCAGACGAAAAGCAACTGGTTTTTGTAAGCAACTGTTTTGATATAAGGCGACGAATGAGTTTTTTTAATAGCCCCCTCTTCGTGGAAGTGATCGACGCGAGCGCGCGAGTCGAAAAAACATGTAAGGCCTTGTTTTTGCGCCCGCCAACACAAATCGATATCCTCCCAATAGAAAGGTGCAAAAATTGGGTCAAAACCGCCTAGTTCTAAAAATTTATTTTTGTCAAAAAGGCCCGAGCCGCCGGAAGCCCAAAGAGTTTCACCGGACTTGGATCCGGCGGCAAAGTGACTCAAGAAACCCTTGGTAAACTTCGCTCCTCCCCTACCCCTGATAATGATTTTCCCTTTTTCGTGGCTTTGGTCCGCTAGTGCTACAGCAAAAAGATTTTGGGAGTTTTTATCTTTAAAATGTTCGAGGACAGTTTTTAGAAAATTAGGTTGAGGAGAAACGTCAGTATTTAAAAATAATATAAAATCGCCGCTAGCTGCTCCCGCGCCCACGTTGGCTGATCTGGCAAATCCTAAGTTTTTTTCATTGGCTATAACTTTGATTTTTTTGAAGTTTTTGTCAAGTAACCGGCGCGAATCATCTGTTGATGCATCGTCCACCACTATGATTTCTGACTTGGGACAAACTTTGGCGACTGTTGGCAGATTTTTGGCTAAGAGGTCACGGCCGTTAAAGTTGGGAATGACTACTGTAACTTTTTCTTCCATATTAAGAACCTGAGCAAGCTCAGAACCTTGATTCTCGCTTTGCTCGAATTAAAAAGCCTGCAAGGGCTGTGGCAGCAAGCCCTGCAAGTGATAAGTAAAGACCATTATAGAATGATTTCGGTTGAAATTTAAGCTCGACCAGGTGCTGTCCGGCCGGAACGATAACAGACTGAAGTAAGAAATTGACCTCTTTGATTTCGGTTTTTTGCCCGTCGATATAAGCTTGCCAGCCCGGGTAGTTAATGTTTATCGCGATAAGAGGTGATTCTTTAAGACTAGAAGTTTGAAGAGCGATTGACTGATCCTTATAGGAGGTGACATCTATGCTACCACTTGAAGCGCCCGTCGCGGCGAACTGGCGAGAAACTGCCATCTTATTTAGATCAAAGTTCGGGTCCAGTACTAGCGACAGCTCATCAGTTTGCGACTGTGACTTGATTACTTCATCAACAAAGTAGAACCTGGGGAGGGCACTTAAGTTCTCGTAAATTTTCGTTTGTCCTTCCTGGTGAACCAAGACATACTCGGGACTAGCGATTTCGTCAAAAGTTAAAACGTATTTAACGCCTAAAAGATTGGCAACTCTTGAGTCATATTTCTGAGGAGTTACTATACGATTGAAAGCTGACGGCGGCGCTTTTGGGTTACCGGACTGCCAAACTGAAACGAGTTTGTTGTAGCTTGTCAAGTACAGAGGATCATAACCGTCAACTGATTCGATGCCATAAACTGCCGGTGTATTGGGATGAAAAATACGACGATCGGTAGTTAGGATGCGAAAGGGTTTCTCTTGGTTTTTTAAAAACTCAGTCGTTTGGGTCTGGGGGAAAATCCAAGATATTTTGGAAAATGAGGCGAATTTGCTGCCGAATCTAAATAACTCCAGGAAAGTTGCGAAAAAGATTGCGGCGATAATTATTTTTTGAGAAACATTGAACCTTTTGGTAAATGTGAGAATGATAAAGAGTGAAATCGTTACAATGGGGATGATTAAATTCCTGGCGGCAATACTCGCAGTGTTAATTTGGGGGTCTTGAGGGAAAAATGTTTGGGTCAAAGCCAAAATCAGAAGAATTACAAGGAGCGCAAATATCAAAAGGGGTGCCGTAAGTGTTTTGCCATTTGCCTTCTTCTTTAAGAAAGATTCCAGGCCAAAAGCCGCCAGAGCAACAAGGGCGAAATCCAAAAGGAAAATAATTCGAGAAGGTTGAGACGATGAGATCAAAGGCAGATTGGCGGTGAAAGGAACTTTGGAGAGAGGATTCTCAAGCCCCAAAAATAGTGCGAGAGCTGCGAGTGTCACAAAAAATTTAACATTTGGGGTTTGGGTAAGCGGCGCAATTGCGGCCAAAGCTAGAGGAACAATACCAATAAAGGCGACAAATTCTCCGTAGTTGAAAACACCCCAATAATTATAGGTAGTCGGATTGCCAAAAAAATCCGGGGCTATTAGTTGGATTAGGTGCTGACGCGGAATAAACCAGTCTTGTCTGCCAAAGTAATATCCTTGATCTAAGTCTCTCGCCGAAAGCTTGAGAAATTCCAAGGACGGCAGAATTTGGACCATTGAGATGACTATTGCCAAGACTATACCAGTTATAATTACCAGTAGATTTCTCGCGCCTGCCAATTGTTTTCTATTTAATGAGAGAAATAGAAGACTTGCGCCAAAAACATAAGAGCCGGCTTGCCAGTGGCCGGAAAGTATCGTTTGAGAAATTGCAAGGGTTAATATTAAAAACCAGAGGACCGATAATTTTTGGGAAATTTTACTGATTGACAAGAGAACTACCGGTAACCACATGACTGTTCCCACAATTGAACTCCACGAAAGCCAGGCAATGAAAAATCCGGTTAATGGCAAAACAAATGCCCCAAAGATGCTGGCAATTTTAGAAAGTTTTAAATTCCGCAGAAAAAGATACATAAAGAAAGTGGTAAGAATTGACGGCAAAATTAGCGAAATTGCCCAAGCGAGGTTAAAAGGTAAAATCAAGAAAGGTAAATTGGTAATCGCAAAAGGTGCTGATTGAATGTTAGCTGCAAGCGGCTGGCCAGAAAAGCTATAGGGATTCCAAAGTGGCAACTCGCCATTTTTAAAATTATTAATTGTTGTATGACGCCATGGATATGCTTGGAGTATGGGATCTGTAATTAAAGGATTTTTTGTCGGGAAAGTTCCGGGAGCATAACCATCAAGGGTGATGTCTCGAAAAGGATGATAAAGACCAATTAAAGCATCTGCGGGGAAAGGAATTCTCAGTAAGAAAAGATGAGGTGCGAAAAATAGAAAAGTTAACAGACAGGCGACCAGTATCGCACCATAACTAGAAAATAATTTTTGCATAGTGCTTCAAGAAGTTTTCCTGACTGAATTTGCGACTGCTTTTGACGGCTGTAACTGAAAGAGAAGACAATTGATTAGGATTGTCTATAAGAGAGAGAGTTGCTTCATAAAGTTCTGCTTTAGCAGACCATAGCCTACCGCTCTTGCCGTCTTCAACTATTTCCTTTTGACCGCCGCGGTCGATGACCACCGGCACAGCCCCACCTGCCTGAGCCTCGACAGTTGAGATACCAAAATGTTCCATTTTCTCGGGATTCCTCTGTTCATCTTCCCCAAAACCCGTCGCATGCCAATATATTTTTGCTTGGGAATAATAGCTTCTTAACTTTTCAACCGCTAAGTTCTCTAGAATTCTTATGGCGTAACCCCTGGTGGATTTTTTAAGTTTTCTTAAGTATTTTTCATCCTCCTTTTTTGCTTGGCCGATTAAAACCAGACGCCAAGAGGGATTCTTTTTGTAAACTTCTTTGAAAACTTCTATTAGAACCTCTTGTTTTTTGGGGTGAAGTTGAGTGTCGGAAAAGCGACCGACGGAGAGAATGATATTTTCTTTTGGACCAGGTTTAATTGATTTAACATCTACAGGCGGATAAATTACCCGAGAGGAAATGTTAAAACTTTTGTCGATAAAGTGCTTGGTGAAGAATGAGTTGCAAACAATATGGTTATATTTTTTAAGTTTTAGGCGAGTCAATATTGTGGCTTTTGGGAAGTTAAAGGGAACTTGAAAATGAAGAATGTTTTTGGCGGCAAATGTCGCGGGAACACTACCATCGGAAAGAATAAAGATGAAATTATAACCAAGTGTGGTAAAAGCTTTCTTAAAAAATCCGTATTTAAAAATGTTTTCTACAAACCTTGTTCTGGTCAAATCAATTTTTAAAAAACGCGAGATGGGAGCTTTGAGGAGTGCATCATCCCAAAAAATATCGACTATGTGGTCGCGCGACAGGTACGACGCCAAAGTTAGCATGTAGCGTTCTCCACCACCAAAGGTTGACAAATAAGGGCTGTAAAATCCAAACTTCATAAATATATCACCTTTTTTCTATCACTAGATAGGCTCTGACTACATTGCTACTATAAATTTTATCGGATAGCAAGAAATAGAGAATGGGGTTGGCAAGCATATTAAAAAATATTTTTGAGATGTAGATAAACCTGCGAATGATAGGTATTTTCGGATCGAATAAATGGATTTTAAAAAGAAGATCGGTGACTTTCAGATCGCCAGAGTAAGTTAAATAACTTTTGGTGCCACCGGTTAATTCTTCTATCTCGTCCTCTTTTGGCAAACCGTATTTAATATGTTCCATCAGGTAAATTACATCTTCCCCTCTCTGGGCGAGGCGAGACACTAAATGTTTCTCGTAGGCAATGTGTTTGGGAGTACCCATAGGAAATGAGAGAATGATTTTTTTTTGGGCAACTCTTTTAAGCTCTCTTGTAAAACTGCGTCTAGTATCTTTTGGTATGTGTTCTAAAACGTCTATGGCTGTTACTACCCCGAATGAGTCATTCTCAAAAGGAAGCTTATCTTTTTTGATAATAACATCACTTTTCTCGATACTTGATTTTAAATTAGCAACGGTAATTTTTGCGGGGCGGCAGAACTCTGAAAGATAACCTAAGTGGCCACCGACATCCAGAACAGTTTGGCCGGAATCGATGAGGGCACCAACCTTCTTGTGTCTTTCATATACATCATAGGAGAGAAATAGCTTAGACACTTTTGGCCTTGGCGAATTTTTGTTTAGCATCGTTTTGTAGTTCCCATAAATATGTGAAGATCATAGCTCTATGGAGGGATTGATAAATAGCAGAAATTGCCCCGATTGTGCCATCGAGAAAACCTAATTTTAAAAAATAGCGGCTGATGAATTCTGAGATTGCGCCTTTGGTGATTCTGACAATTGTGACTTTGGGATTCGTGGACTGGTGATAAAGTTGAGCTTCAATCTTTGCCCACTTGATGCTCTTTTCGAGTATCCGTGACATGCTTCTGGCAGTTAGATGCACGAGCGGGTTTTTAAAATAACCGGACTCGCCTTCGATTTTCGGGCTTTCGTGGACTTTCCCTTGCCAAGCAATGAGGCTCTTGCGCTTAATGAGTCTCGGGACATAATCAGGCCACCAGCCGCCGTGTTTTTGCCATTTGCCTAAGAGAAAATTTTGGCGAGGGATGTAGTAGGCAGAAAATTTTGAATTTTTGATTGCGTCCTGGATTTCGCGGGCGAGTGATTCGGTTAATCTTTCATCGCAATCGACATAAAGCAGCCATTCGCCTTTTGCATGAGAGGCTAAAAGGTTGCGGTTTTTGGCGAAATCCTCGCTTGTGGTTCTTGCGATTTTGTCGGTAAATTTGCGGGCTCGCTCGACTGTTTTGTCTTGCGAGGACTGGTCCAAAACAATGATTTCATCAACAAAGTCTAACTGATTGATGGCGTCACTTATCAAATCCTCTTCATTTTTGGTTAAGATAAGCGCAGAAATTTTAACTGCCATGTTTTTTGCCGAATCGCAGTGTTAAAAAGTCCAAGAGTGCTTGCCTTTTAGTCCGGTCACTGGCACTTGCAATGATTTGTTTTAAAACGGCAAATTTGGTTCTTATTTTGGCATATTTAGCGGCAAAAAGCAGGCGGTTTCTCGTGATGTAATAGTCTTGAGTCTTGCTGCCGGAACCGCCAACCGAGCCGGCGTTTTTGTGCCAGATGATGGCTTGGGGTTCAAAAATTATTTTAAAGTTGGCTTTTTGGGCACGTGTTGCGAAATCCATATCTTCCAAATAGAGGAAATATTTCTGGTCGAATAGGCCGATTTTTTCAAAAACCTGACGTTTAACCAGCATACAAGCGCCTGTAGCCAAATCGATCTGGCGTCGCCTGTTAAACTGTCCAGTGTCTACTTCATCAACTCCAACGTGAATGCCGATGATATTATCCCAATCGATTTTACCGCCCGCATACCAAATAACTTTTCCTTGCTCACTTTTTTTATATCTTTCTTTATGGAATTCAAAACCAGGCGCAAAATAAATTTTGGGTGAGATGATGTCACCGACTTTGGTTGCCGTCATTAGTTTTTTGAGCGCGAGTTTGTCGACAACCGTATCATTATTGATAATTATGATGTAGTCGGAGTTTCTCTTTAAGGCATAATTTATGCCCAAGTTGGCTCCCCCGGCAAAACCAAGATTTTCAAAGCTGGTCACCAAGTGAATATCTTTGAGATTTGTTAGGGCTTCGCGCGAGCCGTCGGTTGAGCCGTTTTCGACGACAACGATTTCTACAAGGTTTCTGCCTACCTCAATCTGGCGGAGCGAATCCAAACAATCGAGAGTATTTTCAAGACCGTTATAGTTGATGATGACAATGGCGACCTTTAGTTTATCCATGGCTGGTATTTTTCAAGAATCGATGCTGGCGATTTAAACTTGGCAAGCGATTGAAAAGGAAAATCATAAATACCGATTTTAGCCCCTTTTACGCCGAGAAGTTTAGTGTCGGCAATTCTTAAACCGAAAATCGGCTGCCCATCAATCTTTGATAATCTGAGGGGTCCAGTGATGTTTACCAGCATACTTTTTGTTTTTTCAATCGCGAAAACGAACAGAAATTGGTTATTTTCCGGTGAGAAAATTTGCTCTTGACGTGATATCTGGTATGCGTTACCCACCAAAACGCCTTTTGTATCTATCCTGATCAGATTATTATCTGCTTTTAGAGTGAGCCGGTCAAAATTTTCCGCAACCTCAAGACTAGTTAATTCTCCTAGATTTAGGCTGTTTTTTAAATCTAAATCATCAATAGTGGCGCTAACGTATCTTGACAGGAACTTGTCCTCATCCAACCAGAAGTAGTCTCGTGTTGGTTTCTGCTCGTAGTAGCGCAGGTCTAATAAGTAGTAATTTTGGTCGAGTCTTGCGACTCTGACTCTGAATTTAGGTGACATGTACCAGAAGCTGCCCTCCGTGGTCAAAAAGTGTGAAGGGGAAATACCCGGATAGGTTTTTTGGTACCAGTCGGAAAACTGCCCCATGGTAATGACTTTTGCCTGATTTTGACTAGCCAAATCGGCGATCGCGTCGAGCTGACGATCAAATTCTTCGGCAAATGTGATGGCTTCCTGACCGGCTTCCAGTCCTAAAGTGATTTGGACAAAATCAGTTTTTGACTCATGGAGATAAAGGTCGAGCATTTGGTCAAAGTATGATGAGTCAAAACCGTTGTTGGTGTAGTCATTAGCCTGAAAACTGTGTCTCGAGTCGGTAATGTCCTTACCGAAACCTGCGATTGGATGGCGCTGTGCCCACTGAAGATTGACTATGGGAATTTTAAGAGTTTGGTTGGCGGCTGGTTCAAGTGAGCTGAATTTTGAAGGATAAAACGGCATGGACCAATACTTTCCCCAACTGGCAGCGGCATCGGTGTTGTACTGATCGGCGACCACCAAAAGTCCTCTAACACCATGTTTGGCGAGAATACTTTGAGTTCGGGCATCTACATACCAGGCACCAGCCACCTGCGGTTTAAAACCAAACTCTAGCTGGAATTTTTCAAAATAAGTCTGGATGAGTTTTTCGCGATCTTGCGGCGAGTAACCCGAAAGGAAAACTTTATCCGGTCGGTAGTAATCCCCTTCTCCGATTTTGTAGGAAACGCGGCTGTCGGTCGCCCATTTTTCGCTTACCTCGAGAAATGCACCGATTTCTATGTCGGCGCTTGTGTTGTTGAAGACACTGGTGATTTGGGTATCATCAAGGGTATCGTACGCAAGAAGCCATGACGAGGACAAGTTTCGCTTGCGAATAGAATTGAGCTGGTTGGTTAAGTTGGTGACTTTTCTATCCAACCAAAGGTCTCTACCTCTAACTGGGTTGACAATTGTAATGAACTTTTCGGCCTCTTCCTTTTGTTTTTCAACTTTGGAAAGTTTAATAAGTTCAATATCACCGTTTATATACCAAACTTTGGCAACGCTGGAAGGTTGAAAGCTGGCGATTTCAAATAAAGAGTTGTCGCGAACTGATCTGGCGGGATCGCGAGTGATGACATATAAGGAGTCTCCCCTATCGTAATCTTGTACACCCAGTGACTTCTTGCCATAAACATCAACCAAATATCTGTAGGGCAGTGCGCGTGAATCGCCATCAAGTGTTGAGACTATATTGAACTGGCCTTGGGCATCTTGGGCGATTATTTTTGAAATTTGGCGAATTTGGCGCAAAGTTAAGTCCTCGGGCATAGTGTAACCGGAAGATCTGTTAAGGTCGTTTCCCGCCAAAAGAGCGACGGCGATTACTATTGTCAGGATAACCGGCAAGATTTTTGAAAACCGCATTAGCGAGCTAATCATGACGGCGGCAAGAATAAATACTGGAGGGTAGGCGGTAGCCAGGTAGTGAGGTTGGACTTTCTGGCCATATAAGCTTGCTGCAACGATGTTGATGATCACCAGTGAAATTAAAAAGAAAAAGAAAGATTTATGAATCTTGTCTAATTTGAAGTAGGTAACAACTATCGAGATGATAATCACAGCAAGAGAAATGATAAATGGTAAGGAGAGACCAATAATGTCTCTTTCGAGAAAATTAACCGCGAAAATGAATTGCTGAGTAATTGATGGCACTTGTGTGCTAAGGGCGCCTTGCGAAAGTTGAGTAATTATCTGTTTTGAGAGAAAAAAATTGTTGCGCAGCTCGAATACTAAAAGCGGTGTCGTTGCTAAAAATAACCCAAGAACTAGGGCAACCGCGCTTTTGAATTTTTGGGTCTTGATGCCATAAAAGATAAAAAGAGTAAGGGCTAAAAACACAGAAAGCCCCAGATAGTGGAGGTGGATTGCGAACCCGGCAAGAAATCCTAAGAGTACTAATTTACCAATTGTCACCCCGTTTATCATCAAAAAGGTAATTGCTGCTACCAGTGTCGGAATTAAATAAGGTTGGGAAGCCGGGCCAAGACTGTTGACAAAATAGGGTGATAAGATGCTTAAAATTGCAGCAACTATTGCGACTTGGTAATTCGCCAATTTTTTGGCAATTTGAAAGACAAAGAAAGTGGTTAATAGTCTGGCAATTATTATTGGTATCGCCAGGCCCATCGGGTCTAGTCTAGTTATCAATAGGAACGGTATTTGAAGATAATAATAAAATGGGCCGAGATAAAGAACGGTATCTTTAATGCGACCAATTGGCGATCCCAGAAGTGTAAGGTTTCCATCTAGAATTTCTTTGATTTTAATAAGGTCATAACCCTGATCTCCGCCGACTGTAACCAG
>JBBTZR010000003.1:0-4440 GCA_038078475.1 Patescibacteria group bacterium | reverse complement strand
ATGACAATTTCGCCAAAGCGATTGGGGCGAGAGATTTGACGCATTTGCGCGAACTTGTCAAAGGGGACCTCGAGACAATTGTTGCAGACCAGGTAGAGTCAAAATTGGAACAGGATGTTTTTGAGGAAATTTTGAAGATTGCAACCCTTGAAGTTCCCGATATTCTCGTGGAGGATGAGCTTAATAGAATTCTAGTGAGACTTTCGTCAGAATTGGAAAGACAGAGTAGCGATTTGGAGAAATATTTGGCCCAGCAAAAGATAACGATTGATGAGTTGAAAACAAAGTGGCGACCGCAAGCTGAAAAGAATGTCAGAATTACACTAGTGGTGGATGAGATTGGCAGAGGTGAAGGAGTCAAGGTGACAAAGGAAGAGCTTGAAGTGGCCTTTAAGAATGTGAACGAGACCAATTTATCGGCAGATCAAAAAGAAGATTTGGAAAGATACTTGGCGCTATCTATCTTCCAAGCCAAGACTTTGGATTTGGTGAAGAAAGCAGTTGCTCTTTAGGCTTGTCAAATGATTTGATTGGGGATAGAATGCTCTTGCCGATTGGCTTAGGAAGGATGTGTAATTTGTTTGGCAAAGACTATTGTTACTCATGTATCCCCGGATTTTGACGGCATTCCGGCGATTTGGCTTCTGAGAAAATTTCATCCAGATTTTGCCGATTGTAAGCTTGCCTTTGTGCCGGCAGGGCAAACTTACAATAATCAACCACCAGATAGCGATCCTGATATCGTTCATGTCGATACTGGCATGGGCCGCTTTGATCACCATCAAACGAGAGACTTCACATGCGCGGCTCAACTTGTATACGAATGGTTAATTGCCGAGGGTTACGTGAGTGCTGGCGATGAAGCGCTGGCGCGGATGATTAAAATTATTACCGAGCTCGACCATGGATACGACAACTATAAGTGGTCCGAGGCGGAAAATGATAGGTACGAATTTATGCTACCAAACGTTTTGGTTGGACTTAAGATTCTTTATCCCAAACAAGACGATAAGCATATCGAGATGACAACTCTCGGGTTGGAAGCTGTCTATAAGTTGTTGCAATTTAAAGTGAAGGCCGAAAAGGAGATTGATGGTGGCCGCAAGTTTAAGACTAGGTGGGGAGAAGGTGTGGCGGTATCTTCTGTCAATCAAAGTATCTTGGATCTTGGTGTTAAAAAGGGTTTTGCGGTAGTTTTGACCAAAGATCCAAATCGAGGTAATGTACGAGTTACCGGTTCTAATAATCTTAACGTTGATTTTACGAAGGCATATGAGATGGCTAAGGTTAAGGATCCTGAAGCTACCTGGTTTTTACATGCCTCAAAGGTTCTTTTGAGGAACGGCTCCAGTCGTAATCCCACGATGAAACCAACAAAACTCTCGATTGATGAGATGATAGAGATATTGGGGGCAGCGTGACAAGCAGAGATTGTCTTTTCTGTAAACTGGTTGCTGGAAAGATTAAAACTGATAAAGTGCTGGAAACGAATTCTGTGGTTGCCGTCAACGACATCAATCCGGTCGCCGAGACGCACATTGTCATCATACCTAAAAAACATATAGATTCAGTTTTGACTGTCGCCAGTAGTGACTTCCGTGATATTATTGAAATGTTTGGGGTTGCCAAAAAGTTGGTGGAGGAGAAGAAGCTCTTGGCATTTCGATTAGCATTCAATGGAGGCCGCTACCAACACGTAGGGCACTTACATATGCATCTTTTAGCAGGAGGAAGCGTCAAATGGAGCAAACTATAATTAACTTTAAGGAGGTGTTTTATGCGTGGCTACCAAAGTCGTTGCCCAACCGGGGGAATCTGTCGAGTCGTTAATTCGTAAATTTAATAAAAAAGTCCAGTCTGAAGGAATTTTAACAGAGCTTAAAAAAAGAGAACACTATCTTAAACCATCCTTGAAAAGACAACAGAAGTTTCAGATGGCGAGAAAAAGGACTATTAGGCAAAAAGCCCAATAAGGGGACTTGTTTCTCGCAAGCTCGAAATGAGTCTTTTGAAAAAGCTAAATGAAGATTTAATTGTAGCCGTCAAGGCCAAAGATGACGTGGTCACAACGACGCTGCGGTTCCTTTTGTCTGCTATTCACAATGCCCAAATTGCCAAGGGGTCCGAGTTAACTGATGAGGAAGTAGTTCGCGAGATTGCCAAAAGTGCCGGCCGCCGCCGCGAATCAATTGAAGCTTTTGAAAAAGCCGGCAGGACAGATTTAGTAGAAAAAGAGACGACAGAACTGGCGGTTTTAGCTCAATATTTGCCACAGCCTCTAACAGAGGCTGAAATCGAGAATATGGTCAATGAAGCAATTGAGGCAGTCGGAGCCAAAACTGTTGCCGATTTAGGGAAAGTGGTAAAAGCTGTTTTAGGCAGTGCAGGATTTCGTGTCGAAGGAGCCAGAGTTGCCCAAGTCGCTCGCGCAAAACTTTCCGGTTGATGTTTAAAATTTTAATACACTCGGATGGTCGTTATCCTGCTAGCAGAAATATAATCAGGAAGTCGATAGTCGATACTTTAGCTCGTGATCATTTGGAAAATCACCAGATTGAAGTATCGGTTGCGGTTGTCGGATCGCGAAAGATGCAAGAGCTTGCTCACAGTTTTCTTGGCGATCGGGAGGGTCATGCAGTACTGGCATTTCCTTTTGAAGAGGTTGCTGCTGGCGGAGAGGCTCGTCGTCATGGGTTCGTTAATTTTCCGGATGGGACTTTGCGTCTTGGTGAAATTATTTTATGCTGGCCAGAGCTGGTGACTTGCGCCGGCCATGATAATGTAACTGTAGATCGCGAGATTTACAAGCTGACATCACATGCGGTTGGTTATCTGTTGGGGAAACACGATGAATAATTTTTGATATGGTTTTTTACCGGAAATATCGACCACAAAAATTTGCCGACCTTGTTGGCCAGGAACCGATACGCGAGACGCTTTTGGCGCAACTTACGTCCGGTAAGATAAGTCATGGCTATCTTTTTACCGGACCCAAAGGTACTGGTAAGACCTCGACGGCGAGAATTTTCGCCAAAGCAGTCAATTGTTTAGCTTACAGCAAACGGCAAACTGCAAACAGCAGTAAGCAGAAAGCTATAAGCAGTCAGCTAAAATTCGGGGAACCGTGCGGCCGCTGTCTAACATGCGTCTCAATTGCCGATGGTTCTAACCTCGATCTTATCGAGATTGATGCGGCTTCCAATCGAGGTATTGATGAGATTCGTGACCTGCGAGAGAAGATAAAACTTTCGCCGGTCTTCTGTCGATTTAGAGTCTGGATTATTGATGAAGCACACATGTTAACTGGTGAGGCATTTAATGCGCTTCTCAAGACTCTGGAGGAGCCACCAGGACATGTGATTTTCATAATGTGTACCACCCGCGCCCAAAAAATACCGGGCACCATCAGCTCAAGACTAAGCAGATTTAATTTTTCCCGCGCCAGGCCACGGGATTTGGTTCGCGCGACCCAAAAAGTAGCCAAGGCAGAAAAAATTAATATTGACTCGACGGCGCTTGCGGCGATAGCCAAAGTTGCCGATGGATCATATCGGGATGCGCTGTCGATTTTAGACCAACTGGCGGCAGCGGGAGGCAGGATTGACGCCGAAGATGTCAGGCGAGTTGCCGCGGGGGGCAGCGATTTAGTTTTTGAATTTGTGAAATCTGTTGCTGCCCATGACCTCAAAAGTGCAGTTGTGGCTATTGAAAAATTGAATAGTCTTGAGGGTGATACTGCGGTTTTTGGTCGCGAAATTGTGGAATTTTTAGAGCGAATCTTTCTTCATAAAATTGGCGCAGATGAAGTAATATTTTCGCAGTTTGATTCGCAAGAGGGAGAGCATACTCGCGAAGTTGCACAAGCAGTGGATTTTCCCCAAATACAGGAGCTTTTGAAGTTGTTTTTGGTGGCTGAAGGGGAAGTCTCGCTTTATACGTCTGCCCATATTCCTCTCTTGTTGTCAGCTGCCAAATACTGTGGAGAGCCTGCAGGCAGTGAGTCAGTGAATCAGAAATTCGAGGAACCGAAACACCGACTCACCGAAACACCGACTCACCGAAACACCGACTCACCGAAACACCGAATGGCTAGTGGTAAATCACTGGCGAAATTCGGCGCGAAATGGGATGCGTTTTTAGCGAAGGTTAAGCCACTTAATGCACACCTGGTGGCCATACTGCGCTCTTGCCGCCCGGTGGGATTTGACGGTGAGAATCTGACAATAGATACATTTTACAGATTCCATAAGGACAAACTTGAGGAGCCAAAGATGATTATGATGTTGGAGCAGTTTTTGGAGCAGGTAATGAAGCAAAAGATTCATCTTAAGATAAACTTGGCGCAGTCGCACGAGAGAGTGCCTAAAGTTATAACTCAGAGTAATATCGTTGAGGCCGGCGAGGATTTGGCGAAAGTGGCAGCCGAGATATTTTCTAAAT
>JBBTZR010000002.1:0-9799 GCA_038078475.1 Patescibacteria group bacterium | reverse complement strand
ACAGCTTCACAGAAGAATTTTAGCATAACAAATCATTTTCAAGTACAATATGGCTATGGATATCTCTCTTGCCAAAAAAGAAGATATTGAGGGGATTTTACCGCTGCAATCCCAAATTTACAGAGTCAAAAATCTGCCAGAAAACGCCCATCAAATTCTCGAAGAGCTGATCGACGCAGACTATTGTGATGTACTCGTTGCCAAAGTTAACGGCAAAATTGTCGGCAGCGGCTTAATCTTTTACCTTAAAAACCCTGCTCATGGCAAACCCTACGCATTTTTAGAAGGAATTGTTGTCGACGAAGCACATCGCGGCCGTGGTATCGGTACTGCCCTTTCTAAATATGCTACAGATCTTGCCCGCGCCAAAAACTGCTATAAAATTATCTTCACCTCAGGCAGTGACCGTGCCGAAATTCACAAATTCTACGAAAACTTAGGCTTTAAAAAATGGGGCTGGGAATTTAGGATGGATTTAGAGTAATTTATCGATTTTTGCAGCCATGATATTTACTTCGCTTCGCTCCGTTCATGTTTTGGCTAGTATTTTATCTATTTTACTAGCCAAAAAGTTCACTTCACTCTGTTCCGCTCACGTTCTCGCTGCAAGTTATCAATTTTTGCAGCGAGAATGAAATCGTTTTGCGAAAGACCTCCAATGGCATGAGTCATTAAATTGACGGTAACCCGTCGCCAACCAAGATAGATATCCGGGTGATGTCCTTCTTCTTCGGCAATTTTGGCCACGCGATTGATAAACTCTACCCCGTCCAAATACGTACCGAATTTAAATCTTTTGCGAATCGCCAGCTTCCCCTCTTCCTCCACTAATTCCCAATCACTGACCTGACTGAGCAGCTCTTTTGCTTCATCTTTTGCCATTGGCGGCGTCCCTGCTTCACAAGGCACACATTTTTTGACAGCTAAATCCATACTTTTCTCACGCCTTTATCTGACTTAACAATTCATCCGGTATGTCAAAGTTGCTCCAGACGCGGGCAACATCGTCTAACCCTTCAAGTTTTTCTAAGAGACTAAAAATCTTTTGGGCAGTTTCGCGGTCTGTGAGCCCAACCGTGGTTACCGGCTTCTTGACGACTTCAGCTGATTGGGGATTAATGCCCTTTTCGACTAGCAGCTTTTTGACGCTCTCCAATGTTTGTGGTTTGGTATACACCTCAACTTGCTCGCCAGAATCGACAATATCCTCGGCGCCAGCCTCAGCACTTATCTCAAAAATCTCCTCAAAGGTTTTCCCCTCTTTGGGGACCACGATCATTCCCTCTTCGCCAAACATCCATGAGACGCTACCCGGCGTTGCAAAACTCCCCCCGCCTCTTTCAATGACATTTTTAACCTCGGCCGTGGTCCGATTCTTATTGTCAGTAGTCGCCTCGACCAAAAGAGCCACTTTGCCGGGACCATAACCTTCATAGGTAACCGCTTCAAGTCTACCGACTCCTGCCTTGCCTATTCCTCGGTCGATTGCCCGCTGGATATTTTCCTTAGGCATATTAGCGGCTCGGGCTTGATCAATCGCCAGCCTGAGCTTAAAGTTAGAAGCCGGATCTCCTCCGCCACCCTCACGAGCGGCGATTGTAATCGCATTGGCAAGCTTCGTAAAAACCTGCCCGCGCTTTATATCCGCAGCCCCCTTTTGCCGCTTAATTGTGCTCCATTTCGAATGACCACTCATTCGAGACCTCCTATTTGGAGCACAATATCAGAGGGCTTCCATAAATTTTTCTTAAGTACAATAACTAAAAGCCCTGCTGCTTTTTGCCCTTTGCAAAAATGTCGCTTGCGAAGCAAGGACAATTTAGTTGACCATTTGCTATGTCCACTCATCATCCAAATTTTAATTTTTTATTTGCCAAAAGGCAACTGAGCAACCCGAGTACTCATTTTTCTCAAAATCGTTTCAAAATTTTCACTTATTGACTATTGCCCGTGGCTATTCTAACGTGTTTTCATGCAACAAAAAGCCAGCGATGACCCCTCAAGTAGTCCCCAACAACTCGCTCAGGCTGCCATTTTAGCTGCCCTTGCCTCCCGCTGGCAAGAAGCGGTCAAGCTCAACGAGAAGATAATTAACGTTGAAAAGGACAATATCGAGGCGCTAAACAGACTGGCCCGCGCCCATTACTTTTTGGGCGAGGACGCCAAATCTCAAAAGTGCTATAAAAAGGTTTTGGAATTGGACCCTTACAACATTATCGCCATCAAAAATTTAGAGAAACTGTTAAAGAGCACTCGCGGCGCAAACGGCTCGCCTCGCAAAGCGGGCAATGGACACACGCCAATTGCCAATGGCAATTTGCCAACGGGCGGCACACTCAACCTTTCCCAAATCTTCTTGTACGAACCCGGTAAAACAAAGTTGGTCAACCTCCTTAATTTGGCCCCGCCATCGACTTTGGCATCACTCTCCTGCAGTGAACAAGTATACCTTAACCCTAAAAATCATGCCGTAACCATCTTAAACTCAGAAGGAGTTTATCTTGGCGCTTTCCCTGACGATCTGGCCCACCGGCTGATTTCCTTACTTGCCCAAGGTTACAAATATGAAGCCTATGTCAAATGTACGACCACCAAGATGCTGGCGATTTTTGTCAAGGAAGTAGAAAGAAGTAGTAAACTGGCCGCCCAACCGTCTTTCCAGACAAAATACAGCCTCTTCGACGAGGAAAATTAGCGAGGGCGTTGATCCTGCCTCTTCTTCACCAAATCCGCAACTGAAATTGTACCGCTTGTACCGACCGGGAAACGACCATCCGCGCCAAAAATCTCACCCACACCAGGCTCTGGCACAACTTTAGGCTCGATAACTCGCTGCCCAGCCGCCGGCCGGTAGTCCTCTTGCGCTTCTGTCAACATCTGTTTCTCGCGGGGCAAAGTGATCTGATAAGTTACCGGCGCCGGCTGTTCCTTTTGCTGCTCCAGCTCTTCCTGGGCTAACTGCTCGATTCTTGACTTTAAAACATCGATCCCACGTGCCTGGGGTTTTTCTTCGCGCTCTGTAGGCGGCGTGCTTTGCGTAGAACTTGACGCTCCCAAATCATCCGGCTGCAGTTGACGATTCTCGATTTCCCGCTGCTCTCGAATCATCGAAACGATAGCGATAACGAAAGAAATTAAAAGTATGACTATCGAAAGAAGAATTAACATCTAAAGTTGGTATCTACGGGCAAAATCGACTCCGACTACGACGATGATCTCAGCGTCCAAGACATCTGGCTGGGTTTTTATATCACACTCGAGAATTTTTGCCAAATAGCGGGCAGTGTAGGACTCACCTCCGGCAACCAGAATCTGAGATTTCTCTTGTTGTGTGTCAGCGGCCTCCACTCGCACGACTTTGACACCAAGCGGCAACATCAGATCAGCCGCCAGCTGTCCGGCTCCAGCGACACCCGAAGCGTTCTTAACCGAAACTAAGCTTTGCTGAGCCAGAATTTCTCGATCTTCAACAAAACTTGCCAACTTTCGCACCACTCCCAAGCTGTCTATTCCAAGAACTTTCTCGTCACCGGGAAGCACAATTTCGGTAGTTATTTCACTGATATCAACGAAAACTAGGTCATTTATGCTAAGAGATTTAGCCTGCCACCAAAGGCCAATCATATCACTTCGAGTAAGATTCGTCTGTTCAACCCCCGGTAGCTCCCCGCGTGTCAGAATCGACAGCGGTGTCGCGACCGATGCCATATTTTTGAAGAATTTAAAAAAGCCGACTTCAGTCGGAAACACCTCTTTGTCACTAACATTTAGATAGTGCCCCACAGGAATTTTTACAGTGGCGGACACTGCATTTCTCATCCGCTGACCGTCTTCTAGGTTAAAAATATCAAGCATTCGTTTTGTCGGTCTTTGAGGATCACCGGTCGCAAAATAAAGATTATCATCAAAACGCGCCAGAACGAGCCTCTTGGGGTCATCTTGAAAAATTAAAAGCGAGCCCGGCGAACTGTTGACAACCGCCACGACTATTCCCCCAGCGATTGTGGAGCGACCAAAATAATCGCTGAAAGATACCTTTAAAAAACCATTGAAGACCGCCAGTACCAAAACCAAAGTGATAAAGATGGAGACTATGCTGCGCCATTTTACCGCTACCTGCCGGCGGCGCCAGCCGGCACGTGTATCCAGATAATCGATCATGCTAAGTTTAGCTTCTAAACTTAGCTGCTTTCATTCCCTTACACTTTAGGAAAATTCAAGCGTTAGTCTTTAGTCGTTAGTCGTTAGTCCTTAGTCTTTAGGCCCGCAGTCCCGAGCTTGTCGAGGGACGAGGACCGCAAGCTCTGCTTATTTCGAGCTTGCGAGAAACAAGCTCTCTTATTCGCTAGATATGCTCTGCTTATTTATTCTTTTTCCCCTTGCCAATAACTTCAACCTTGGGCGGCGTATAGACCCGGACGATTTTCGTCGCCTGCTTCTCTAAATACTTCTTCTTTTTCTTCTTACGATCACCATAGTAAAAACCGCCATAAACTCCCATAAATCATCTCCTCCTACTCTAATTTAATTCTATCAGAATCAGAATATTTTGTGCGAAAGAAGCTCGTCGAAGTGCTTGTGGCGAGATTTTTTGATCTTACCCAAATTGTCCCAGTGTTCCGAAAGAATTTTGGCTACGTGTTGACCTCCCACCTCTTCAGGCACAACCACATAATCGGCTCCCATCTCATAGAGCTTAACAGCATCATGCATCCAATAAGAGGTTACAATAATCGGGCCATGAAAGTTATGGTCTCGTACCATACGCACGAGATACGCAGTATCGGCAGCATCCGGCACAGTTGAGACCAGAACCTTCGCCCGCTCTAAAACGAGCTCCTGTGCCAACTCCGGGTCGGAGATATCCCCAAAAACCGCATTGTAACCGGAAGCGGCAAGGGTTTTTATCGTCTCCGGATTAAAATCCACCACCACAATTTGCTTTTTGCTATGCATTTTATTACTCAGATACTCCAAAATATCCCACCCCATCTGCTCTGCTCCCACTAAAATAAAATGGTCCGAGAGCTGATCACGATTCGCGACCAGTGGCTCACCGGGTTTTTCCGGAAATGCGCGCTTCATCGGTCCCGCCACGAATCTCCACAACCTGTCCCCATAAAGAATCAGGTAAGAAGAGAGCGTAATCGTTACAATGCCGACGCCGGCAAAAAGTGCCAAAGCCTGCTGTGGCACATGCCCTATTGTCACTCCTGATGACAAAAGTATCAGCGAAAACTCCGAAATCTGCGCTCCAGTAACCGAAGACAAAAAAGCTGTTCTGTTTTTGAACCCGAGTGTCAGCATAATAGCCAGCATGATTAAGGGTTTACCAAGAAGCACAAAGGCTGACAGCAGTAAGATCTGCGAAACTAAAACAGTCGTTGCACCTGCAGACATTGAGGCGCCAAGAAGAATAAAAAAGATGATTATGAAAAAGTCGCGGACAGGTTTGATGCGGGCCGAAATCTGGATTCTGTAAGGCGAAGAGGCAATGGCCACACCCGCTAGAAACGCCCCAATGGCAATCGAAAATCCAAAAAGTGCTGCCACGCTAGAGAGCAAAAACGACCAGGCGATTGCCGAGACGAACAATAACTCTGTTGAAGGAGAAGTCAGAGAAAAAAGAAATTTTAAAATTGATTTTGAGGCAATGTACGCCAGTCCCACCAACAAGAATCCTTTAACCATTATCCCCATCAGAACTCCTGCCGTCGGGGCACCACTGTCTCCAAAAGCCGAAAGAATCATCAGAGCCCCGATGGCCACGAAATCTTGAACTAAAAGATAACCAATGGCGATCTTGCCGTAAAGTGATTGCAAGTCATGCTTTTCCGAAAGAAGTTTGATGATAATTACTGTCGAGGAAAAACTAATGGCAATTGCCATGTAGATTGAGGCGATCTGGGAAAACCCCAGAGCGGAAACCAGCACAAATCCGACAATCGCCGTAAAGGCTATCTGTCCCAGACCCAAATAGAGGGCCGAGCGGCCCATGTACTTAAGATCGGAAAGCTTCAGCTCAACTCCAATTAAAAACAGCAAAAAGGCAATACCGATTGAAGAGAGAAGATCAAAAGCGGCATAATCTACCTCACCGAAAAGACCTGAAAGCGAAATGATAATTCCCGCAGTTATGTAAGCTAGAATTAAAGGTTGCTTCAGAGCGCGAAAGACAATCCCTAGAATAGTTGAGAGAACTAAAACGATGGCAAGCTCAAAAAATAGTGCCGGCATGGGCAGGGTTAAATCGCGTCAAGATTTAGAATCGCACGTTTTAGCTCGTTTGGCAAGTCCGACTCCAACTCGACTTGCTTGCGCTTTTCTGGATGGATAAATACCAGCCGCCAGGCGTGCAAAAACAGACGTGGACACCACAACAAATCAAATTTAATAAGCCTTGGCGGTGTATAAATTAAATCCGAGACCGGCGGATGACCAATCGATTTTAAGTGGACTCGAACCTGATGAGTGCGGCCGGTTCTGGGATAAACCTTCAAGAGTGCATAAGAGCGCGCATGTCTTTTTAGATAATTCACCCTGTTCCTGCCCAGGGTTGTTCCCTGATCAGAAAACAATCCTGTCATGACTTCCTCGGGCATTACATACCGACCCTGAACCTCAAATTCAGTCCTGGCCTCACGTCCCTCGCTTCGCCGATCGACAACTCCAAACTTCCCAAAACTTCCTACTCTGGCAATTTTTGCCTCAACGGCTCCCCAGTCCTCACGCACTTGTCCATGCACCAGCGCAAGATAAACTTTCTCCACCTGTCTTCCCTTAAATTGCGCCTGTAAATCGTCAAACGCTTTTTGTGTCTTGGCCACTACCATTAGTCCCGAAGTCCCGCGATCAAGCCTGTGGACAATTCCTGCTCGCTCCCCTATTCCCAAATCTCCACCGCTTAAACCAAAATAATCTGATAAATCATCCTGCAGCGTTCCCTCCCTTATCGTCTGGGACCTATTAACCACCACCCCCGCCTTCTTATCTACGACCATTATCCACTGGTCCTCAAAAACAATCCTTGCTGTTTTTAACATAATCCTTAATGTTTTTGATAAGCCTTCATTTCGAGAGCTATAGAGAGGATTAGTATAGCAGTCCCAATCGTAATCGCTGCATCGGCCAAATTAAAACTCGGCCAGATTTTTAAATCAATGAAGTCAATAACACAACCGCGAGTTAATCTATCCAAAATGTTCGAAGCGCCGCCGCCCATTATTAGAGCCAAGGAATAATAAACAGTCCGCTTCTGTTCTCTGTAAAACGCCAAGATAAGGGCGACAAGCACCAAAAAAGCCACGAGTCCATTTAAAACTCCCTGATAGATTCCAAAGGCAAAGCCGGTGTTACAAAATGTTGGGACTTTGCTTGCCAAGACAATCAGTTTCGATGTCTGATCCAGAATGATAATGGGGATGATTATTAGAAAACTGAAAATAAGTTTTTTAGAGGATGTTTGCACTCTTTGTCACTTGTCGACAGACAACGAGACCTTGTCAAATGTCAATTTTGTTACCGTCTCGCTTCAATCTTCTTCTCGTCCTCAAGGCAATAGATTGCCGACGGCTTTGCTTCCAGTCTCCTGGCCTCAATGGGACGACCGCATTTTTCGCACTTACCATAAGTACCCTTTTTGATTTTGAGAAGTGCCTTCTCTATCTCTTTCAAATCACTCTTAAGCCTCTGCTCAAAAATCACGACTTGCTCGTGGCCAAACAACACTCCCGCATCAGTTCCCGGCTCAACGATTATCGACCTGTCTGTCGTTGTCATCGGGTCCTCGCGTCTCAAGCGCTTGATTTTAGCGGCAATTGCATCCCGCTGAGACTCTATTTTACGAAGTAAAACTTCTCTATTTTTGGCA
Source organism: Patescibacteria group bacterium (assembly GCA_038078475.1). Classification (GTDB taxonomy): domain Bacteria; phylum Patescibacteriota; class Microgenomatia; order Curtissbacterales; family GWA2-41-24; genus JBBTZR01. The sequence goes on along the minus strand of JBBTZR010000002.1, from coordinate 1,929 downwards.
ATCTTTTTAAGATCAATCATCGCCTGACTCCTAATACTGTCAAAAAATCACGAGTGCCCCAGTAAATTTCGCGGCCAACTAATTTTAATAGGAGAGTGATACTTCGCGCAAGCCAAACAGGCGCGAGAATAATCGATCGAGAAAACTTCCCAGCCTCATTGGCATCTGTTATCATTCTTTTAACTCTCATGATGACCAGTAAAGACCCCGCTAATAAGTCCGATAAATCACGCGCGATTTTTCTCCCCGAGATCGCCCACCAGATAACGAGCGTCGCCTGCAGGATCACAATCGGCGCCACAAACTCGTAAGGCACGCGGCCAATATTAGTCACCTCAGGTTTTGCAAAAAATAGAAAGATGTCTAAAATTGACAAGGTAACCAAATAAAAGCCTGCAAAAAAACCTGCATGTCTCTTCTTCTTGGCCAGTCGCTTCATCGTCCAAAAGATCACTAGGTTGAGAACAAAATAGGCAAGCCAGACTAAATTTTTCAAGAGTAAGTATTTGCCTAGTGTTATAAGGGCTTGGGAAAAAACTAGCGGTGCCACAGCCAGATCAAAAACCAAAAGAGGTTCTAGGCGATTTCGTCTCGCAAAAATAAAGAAAGCTACCCCAGCTCCTGCCAGAGCACCGTAAAAATCAAATCCGCCATAGACATTGACAAACACCAGACGCGCCAGCGACCATTCGAAATCCTGAGCGCGAACCGCAAATTCCACAAGACGCCCCAAAACTAGCGCTCCGAGAGCACCAACTATCGCCAGATCAAAAGCCTTCTCCGGCTCAATTAACTCATGTCTTGCCCCTCTCCAAAAGAGAAAAAAGCCAGAAACCAACGCGATGGTAAAAACAATTGGGAACATCTGGGTGGACTAATTGTAACAGAAATGCTAGAATTATGGTTGGACCAGATTATTCTGGTTCATTTCTTTCATGACGGCAACCGCCCATGCGCTAATAGGAGCCAGCCTCGCTGTTAAAATTACCAATCCGTTTCTGGGCATCCCGCTTGCAATATTTTCCCATTTCGCAGCCGACCTGATTCCCCATTGGGATTTGTCCACAAACCATCGCCAAAAATCGCCAACTCGGCTTAAAATTGAAGCCGCTTTTGACGTCCTTTTGGGTTTTATTGCAGCCTTTGCCATTTTCAGAAATTTGGTGGATCCGGTTTATCTGTTTACCATGGTCATTGCCGCCCAAGCCCCCGACTGGCTCAAAGCCCCCTCAGACATGTTCGGTCTTAAAATTCCCCCTTTTTCCTGGATGGACTGGCTTGGCCACAAACTGCAAGCCAGATTGGGACTCCCCTGGGGCTTAGTAACTCAAATTGTGGTCGTAGGAGTACTTGTTTTCTCCTCAGTTGATTTTTCCAAAGTCAGCGAGTCTCTCCTGAGCTTGCTTTTGGTGTCATAAAGAAAACTTTAACATTTCTAAAACGCTTACTTACAGCCTCTTTCAGACCCTGACTTAACTTTTTGTGCTTGTTGCCGACCTCTTTTAATATTTCTTTTTTATCTGGCAATTCAATACCGACTGCTTGGGCAAAATCATCAATAGCCGCAAGCCTGGTTCCTAAATCCTTATATCCCACAAGATCGGTAGCAATCAAATCTACTAGATCTTCAGTATTTAAAGGCACCTGTTGTCTTCTGAGAAAATCTGCAATTACACCTGCTGATGCATTTCTCCTTCGATATATATCAAGCATAAAGCCCAAAAAAAACCAGTCAAGCGGTTTTCCTTTTATAGTAAAGTCGCTAAATCTCTGAGCCAAATCAGCAAAATTTCTGGACGTGGCAGCTGCCCAAGCAAAAGAGAGCCTGCCATTATCACCATGATATCCCATACACAGGCTGGCGAAGTCGCGGCTGTCTTTTGCTAAATTTCTAATTCTCCAATTTTTTGTATAAACCAAATGTGCAGG
>JBBTZR010000001.1:3226-29282 GCA_038078475.1 Patescibacteria group bacterium | reverse complement strand
TTAACTTTAATCGGTATTATCATTGTCGTACTGGTTATTATTTCTATCTTGATCTTCCAAATAACAGCCTAGATCCTCAGTCAAGTCTTCGACCGTGAGGTCCTCGACTCTGAGGCTCGGACTCGAAGAGCTCAGACCGAATCGGTTCAGGATGACAAATTAATCATTGCCATTTTAGGTACTTGACAAGCCTTAGTTATTGGTGAAAAATGGGAATAGATGGTGAGAAATGGTGATTTTACCATCGGGATACTCCTAATATACGGCAAGCTGCCCGGGAGTGAGATTGTAAGGGTTTATGTTTCTGGGCAGCTGGGAACCTTCATTCGACAAACTTAATCGAAGAATTGCTTTACCAAAAAAAATACGTGACTATCTTGCGACAAGTACCATTATTCTTTCTTTCGGCTTCGAGAGATGCATTTTCGGCTTTGACAGCCCGGCTTGGGAAAAAGAATCACAAACACAGCTTGCTCGCCCGCTTGCCGATAGAGGCGCACGCGATATTCGCCGACTCTTTTTCTCGTCAGCAGAGCCTGTCGCTCTCGATAATCAGGGTCGTTTTGTTATACCTGTTGATCTATTTAACTGGGCACAAATTGAAAAACCAGTTGTAATTGGCGCCGGAGATCATTTCGAAATTTGGGACGAGACAAATTGGCTTGCGCACAAACAAGACTTGACCAGACAATGATCTTTCATGCGCCGGTACTTTTACAAGAAGTCATAAAGTTTCTCTCCCCTGCGCCGGGCAAATCTTACATTGATGCCACCATCGGAGGCGGGGGACACACGTTTGCACTTTTAAAGCAGGGTGTCAGGGTGCTGGGGATAGATAGAGATCCAGATGCCATAGAGCACATTAAAGATAAATGGAAAATTGGCAAAGAATTAATACTAGCCAGAGCGAACTTCAACAAAATAGGGGAGATTGCTAGATCTAATGGCGCGAGTCAAATAGACGGAATTCTTTTTGATTTAGGAGTTTCTAGTTACCAACTAGAAAAAGCCGATAGAGGTTTTAGTTTCCAAAAAAAAGGGCCACTGGATATGAGAATGGATCCAGATTTAGAGGTTACAGCCGCGGACATTATTAACAACTTTGATGAGAGGAGATTATATGAAATTTTTAAAACGTATGGTCAAGAAAAGTTTAGTCGGTCAATTGCTCGCGCTATTTGTAGCGCCCGTCAAATAGAATCGATCAACTCGACTGTACGTTTGGCAAAAATTATCGAAGATGCGAAACCTAGAGGTGCTTATGAAAAAATTCATCCGGCAACGAGAGCGTTTCAGGCATTGCGGATTGTTGTCAACAGCGAACTTTTAAATTTAGAAGAAGCATTACCGCAGACTACCAATTTATTGGCGCGAGGTGGCCGATTGGTAATTATCAGTTTTCACTCGCTTGAGGATGCACTAGTCAAACGGTTCCTCAAGCAGGAAGAGAAACTTTTGGTTTTAACCAAAAAACCAATCGGCCCCAATCGCCAAGAAGTATTAGCAAATCCGAGAGCTCGAAGCGCCAAGCTCCGGGTGGCGGAAAGGATATGAAATCTAAAATTAAAGTTTTAAAAAGTTAAATGTTAATCGTTGATTTTAAACCAGAAAAAAAGCAAACGCTGAGTCTTCTAGGAAGGATCAAAGTCCAAGTCCTGGTGATGCTTTCAGTTTTGGCTCTCTCTCTCGTGGCCGCCCAACTCATCTTTGCGGCAGATCTGGCTACAGACGGCGCCAAATTCGCCGGTATCGAAGAAGAGCTCGCGCGGCTGGAAACCCAAAACTCATCGCTGCGGGTTGAGATAGCCAAAGTCTCCTCTCTATCGACGTTGTCAGAGAAAGCCAAAGAACTAGGTTTTGAGAAACCCCAACAAGTAATCACCCCCTAAAATTAGTAATATAGAGAATAGTGGATCGCCTTAAGATTTTTCAAATATTGATATTTGTAGCCGCCTCAGTAATCATCCTGCGCTTATTTTATTGGCAGCTGGTAAGCCAAATCGGCCAAAACGCCACGAGCGCTCCCCAAGATGAAATTCCTGCCCCAAGAGGCGAGATCTTTACTTCTGATGGTTTTCCTATCGTTGCCAATCAAGAAGCGTTTCTCGTCTACGGCGAGCCTCATGAAGTTCGCGCAAGCGCCAACGTCGCTCAGACTCTTGCCCCATATCTGGTATCTGAAAAATTTGCCACTCTTGAGGCATCTCTTTCGGATGAGTCTAAAAAGCAAAAAGAAGAAGAGATTAAAAATCGCCAAAAGGAAATCGAAAATAAACTTGAAAACAGGAATTTACTTTGGGTGCAACTTGCCCGCAAAGCGCCGAGAGTTGCCAAGGTTGCCCTAGAGCAAGCCGCCGGTATTGGCTTTGAACCGGACCCAGAGCGTTTTTACCCAGAAGCCTCAATGGCCGCTCACGTTTTGGGGTTTGTCGCCTCCGATAAATTTGGCCAAGACACCGGGTACTTCGGGCTTGAAGGCTTCTACGACAGACTTCTTAGAGGTCAGCCCGGCAAAATCAGACGCAAACTAGACCCTTTTGGCTTACCCATATTGGTGGATAGGTACCGGCAGCTTGCTCCAAGATCTGGCGCAATTCTGCATTTAAGTCTCGATCGAGTGGTCCAGTTCATTGTCGAGGAGAAACTCAAATCGGCCGTTGTTAAACACGGAGCCCGCGACGGCACCGTCATTGTCGCTGATCCCCAAACCGGCCATATTTTGGCCATGGCTACTTATCCTAACTATCACCCCGGAGCACGTCTTGGTGTTGATGAGCAGTTGTATAAAAATCCGGCAGTTGCCGACTCTTACGAGCCAGGTTCAACATTCAAGTTGTTTGCTACGGCTGCAGCTTTAGAACTATCGCTGGTTACCCCCGAAACTCGTTGCGATGTCTGCACCGGATCTCGCCAAATCGGCGGTTTTGAAATTTCTACCTGGAACAAAAAATATTTTCCCAACTCGACTGTTACCGAAATCATCGAGCACTCCGATAATGTAGGCATGACTTTTGTTGCCGAAAAACTCGGGATCGACAGACTTTACGATTATCTTAAGAAATTTGGTTTTGGAGAGCCCACCGGTATTGATCTACAAGAAGAAACAGCCGCCAGCATTCGCGAAAAATCCGATTGGCTGCCCATTGATCTGGCCACAGCTTCATTCGGTCAGGGAATAGCCGTCACCCCAATCCAAATGATCCAAGCTGTCTCAACCTTCGCCAATGGCGGCAGACTGATTACACCCAAAATCACAGAGATTATAGAAGATGGCAGCCGTCAGCAGCGCGTTTCACCAGATCAAGATCGCCAAATAATTTCTGCCAAAACGGCCGCGCTAGTTACGGAAATGATGACGAGGTCTGTTGAAAAAGGCGAAGCACGTGCTTTTGCCCCCAAGGGTTATAAGATTGCCGGCAAAACAGGTACGGCCCAAATTCCGGTGGCCGGCCATTATGATCCCGAGAAAACAATCGCCAGCTTTATTGGTTTTGCACCGGCCGATGACCCTAAATTTGTCATGCTAGTTCTTCTAACCGAACCGTCATCCTCGCCCTTCGGCTCAGAAACCGCTGCTCCCACATTTTTTGAAATCGCCAGAGAGCTCTTTAACTATTTTGGAGTCCCACCTCAAAAAGAGTAGTGCTAAAATAATCTCACAAATTCATTGGTTCGGCAAAAACACCTAAAGCCTATTTTAGGGGACTTGACATAGGCCGATATAAAGGTATACAAATAAATTAAGCCCCGCCCTACCGCGTAGTTCAAATTTTTTCTAAAAAAAATTAGATAATCTGACAATTAGCGTCACTCCAAGGCTAAAAGTAGTAATTTGCTTCTCCTAAACTACATTACAGACTATCACAATGGCCCAAAATCAACTTTATAAGACACTGGCACACTCTCTAGGTTAACCGCCAAGAGCTTCAATTTGATCCAATTTACGCACAGAGGTAGCCTACGAGTCCTTTTTTGGAAGAGTTTAAAATAAGTATAAATTAAATAACCGATAGTTTACATTTGACTTTGTGCAAGATCGTGCTACTCTATAACTTCCGGCAAATAGTCTAAAGGGCCGATTTAACTGATATATCAGCCTTCGACATTAGTCGAATCTGATATATAATTATCAAAATCTTATGTGGCAAAAGATTAAGAACTATTACCATCTCGTCCAAGCACTGACAGCCGCTATTTTTTTCAATTTCCCTTCGAAGAAACTAATTGTAATTGGAGTAACCGGGACAGATGGAAAGACAACTACGGTTAACATGATTTATCACATCCTAAAATCATCAGGGAAAAAAGTTTCAATGATTTCCTCTGTTAATGCCCAAATAGGCCCAAAAACATATGATACCGGTTTCCATGTAACCACTCCTGGCCCTTGGCAAATTCAAAAGTATCTAAGAAAAGCCCAAGATGCCCTCAGTCAATATTTTGTCCTAGAGGCGACATCCCACAGTTTAGATCAGAACAGACTTGCTTTAGTATATTTCAGAGCAGGTGTTATCACCAATATTACTCATGAACACCTTGATTATCATAAGACCTGGGAAAATTACGCCAATGCTAAATCCAAACTTCTAAGAAATGTTCAAATTTCTGTTCTAAATAAAGATGATAAAGGTTCCTATAATTTTCTCAAAAATAGGACAGAGGGCAAAATAATAACCTACAGTCTGAAGAATAATTCCCAAGTAAACTTAAAAAACTTTCCCGTAAAACTTAAAATCCCCGGCGATTACAATCTTTCAAATAGTTTGGCTGCTGCCGCAGTTTGCAGTGCTTTTGGCATTGACAAAAAAACTATTTTAGGGGCTCTGGCTAATTTTCAGGGAGTGACAGGCAGATTAGAAGAAGTTAATCTAGGACAAGATTTTAAAGTAATTGTCGATTTTGCCCACACCCCAAATGGTCTTGAGAATGCTCTTAAAGCGCTGAGTTCACAATTGACAGTTCACGGTTCACAGTTAATCGCTGTTTTTGGCGCGGCTGGTCTAAGAGACAGAGCAAAAAGACAGCTTATGGGTAAAGTAGCCGCACAATTTGCTGATCTTTCTGTCTTAACAGCAGAAGATCCAAGAACAGAGAATGTCAACGACATCATAGACGAAGTTGCCAAAGGTTTCACATCAAAAGGTAAAAAAGAAGGAAAAGATTTTTTCAAAGTAGCCAATAGAGGCCAAGCAATTGAATTTGCAATCACCAAACTTGCAAAAAAAGGCGATATTGTTGCCACATTTGGCAAAAGCCACGAAAAATCGATGGCCTATGGCAAAAAAGAAACACCCTGGGATGAATTTGAAGTCACCAGAAAAGCTATACAAAGGAGGTTAAGTTCAAAACGAAGATGATCCTTGCAGCTATAGTTCTGGCAGCAGGTGAAGGCAAAAGAATGAAACCCTTGGGTGCAAGTGTACCCAAGGTTATGTTGCCGATTTTAGGCAAGCCTGTTTTAGATTACGTTGCTATCAGTCTGATCGAAGCCGGTATCAAAAGTATTATCTTAGTAGTTTCTCCTGGTAGTTACAGGCCTGTTAAAAAATATTTCGGCACAAATTTTAAAGGAACAGATATCAACTATGTGGTCCAAGAAAAACAGCTCGGTCCGGCACAAGCGCTGTCTCAGGTAGTTCCTAAAATTGAATCAGATTATTTTTTAGTCCAGTACGGCGATAGTCTGGCCGACGGAAACATTGCCAAAGCAGTCATAGATGTTTTGAGTAAAACAAAAGCAGTCGATGGGGTTTTAGCAACTCGAGAAGTTGATGACCCCGAGCGTTATGGGATTGTTAGATATAAGCAAAGCTTTTCTACGAATAAGCAAAGCTTTTCTACGAATCAAAACGCCAAAATAGTCGAAATTGTTGAAAAACCAAATCGCCAAAAAGCTCCAAGTAACCATGCCGTAATTGGTACCTTTATTTTAAAAACCGCTGCTTTTAAAAAAGCAATAGGAAACATTGAATTTATCTACGATCGTGAAATTTTTCCGGCACAGTATGTGCTAGCCCAGGGTGGCAAAATGGTCAGTTGGAAGTTTAACGGCAAAAGTGTTGACGTTGGCAAACCAGCAGATCTTTTTGCTGCCGGCCTTCTGCTTACCCAAAATACCACAAAGTGCATCGCTTTTGATGCAGACAATACACTTTACAACACTCATCAAGTCGCAAAATTTGCCGACCTAGCAGCTTTCAAAATTCTTGCAGATAAAACTGGAATAGGTGTTACCGAAATTTATCGAAGATGGCGAAAAATTGTTGACAAGATAAAAGACTCGAAAAACCCAAAAGAAAGAACTCGACTCAATTCATATGGAATTTTATGTCAAAGTCTAGAAGTGGATAAAGAAATTATGAAAAAAATGTATCAGCAATTCTCTAAATCTATAGTTAATAAAATATCTCCCACACAAAATATAAAAAAAATTCTTGAAACATTAAAGCACAAGAAAGTGGTTATTACCGAAGATTTCGAAAATCTGGCAGAAGAAAAATTAAAAGCAACAGGAATTTACAAATATTTTGATGATATCGTTACGTCTAAAGAAGTAGGAACTATGAAGCCATCAAAAAAATACTATGAAAAACTTCTCAAGTCTTATCAACCAGAAGAAATTCTGGTTGTCGGCGACGACTATCTAAAAGATTTAAAAATTCCATCTGAACTTGGAATGCAAGTATTGTTTTTTGAAAATGAAAAAAGCCTCGAAAAACTTCTCCAGATTAGAAGGTCAACCCTAAAAAGGGTAGGATCCCTAGAACGCATTCACATTATGGGTATCGCCGGTGCCGGCGCTAGTGCCATTGCCGGTATTGCCAAAAACTATGGTTACTGGGTCTCTGGCTGCGATCTTGTACCGAACTCTCCATATGTCAAAAATTTAAAAGTCAACATCGTTGCCGGTCACAACCCCAAACATCTTGACGATGTTGACATGTTAATAATTTCCCCCGCCGTCGAAAAGCTCGATCCCCAAAACGGGGAATTACAAAGAGCCCGTCAGCTGAAAATTCCCATGTTAACTTGGCAGCAGTTCCAAGGCAAATTTTTGCAAAAAGATAAATTTGTAATTTGTGTTGCCGGAGCTTATGGAAAATCCACCACAACCGCTATGATCTCTCAGATTTTGACTGATGCTGGTCTTGACCCAACTTGCGAAATCGGCGCTAAAGTCCAGTCATGGCAAAGTAATTTTCGAGTCGGTAAGTCAAAATTAGGCCCGCAGTCCGAAGGACGAGGACCGCATGGCACTGAATATTATGTCTGCGAAGGAGACGAATATAACAATAATTTTCTTAACTACAAACCTGATATTGCTATTGTTTTAAACGTCGATTGGGATCATCCAGACTTTTTCAAGAGCCGAAAAGAAGTTTTCGACGCATATCTTAAGTTTATCGCAAACATCAAACCTGGCGGAACTCTTGTTGTCTCAAACGATCCGCGAACCGCCAAACTTGCAAAATCGGCAAGGCAAGATATCAATATCATCAAAGTCCAGGATTTCGGAAAATTAAAATTAAAGATAATTGGTAATTTCAGAAAACAAAACGCAAGTTATGCGCTAACAGTTGCCAAAATTCTTGGCGTTGATCCAAAACAAGCCAAAAAATCCGTCGAAAATTTTGGAGGCACCGGGCGTCGTTTAGAATACAAAGGCGAAATTTCAGGCATTAAATTTTATGATGATTACGCAGTCCAACCTTACACAATTTTAAAAACCGCCAGTGCTCTCAAAGAGGAACTTAAAGATAAAAAAGTCCTCCTGGTTTTGGAACCTCATACCTTTTCTAGAATTAAAGTATTTTTTGACGACTTCGTAAGAAGTCTAGCCGAGTCAAAAGTTGATCAAATTTACATTACAGACGTTTATGCTGCCAGAGAAAAAGGTGACGGGAAAGCTCTTTCTCAAAAACTTGCAAGCGCTGTTGGTATAGGGGCAAAATACACAGGGTCGCTCAAGCAAACAGCTGCTTACGTCAGAAAATATCTAAATGACTTCGATGTTATCTGTTCGATGGGTGCAGGCGATATTTATAAACTTTATGATCTAATTAGAGCCTAATTAATGTCAGTATACGAAGAACTTAAAAACTTATTTGGGCCTTTTCGTATTCGCGAAAACGAGCCTCTTATCAAACACACCTACTTTAAAATCGGAGGCCCTGCCAAGTACTTCTTTGAAGCCACAACTGTCGAAGAACTCAAACGTGCTCTTTCCTTCGCCCACCAAAACAAAATCCCATTTGTAGTTTTAGGTGGAGGAGCTAACGTTTTGGTAACAGATCGCGGTTTTGATGGGCTGGTTATCAAAAATCGAGCTGTTGACATGAAACTTGTCGGTGTTAAAGGCACAATTAACAAAAGCGGCAGGGGAGTTAAAAATGCCCTGGTTTGGGTAGCCTCCGGTACTCCTATGAATCAACTGGCTCGCTTCACAATAGATCAAGCCTTAGAAGGTTTGGAGTTTCTCCTCTCAGTTCCCGGTACAGTCGGCGGGGGAGTCAAGATAAATGCCCATTTTGAGGTGGAAAAAGGAGAATTTTTGGGTGACCACTTAACATCTGCGGCCCTTTTTGATCCCAAATCTGGAGAGGTTAAAACCGTAAACCATGAGTATTTCGAATTCTCATACGATCATTCAAAAATTCAAGAAACCGGCGAAATTGTGCTGGAAGCAATCTTTCGAGTGGACAGATCCAAGGATCCTCAGCAGCTTTGGCAAAGAGCGATGGATAATGTCAAGCGCAGAAACGAAGAACAGCCAATTGGCGTGGCATGCTCCGGCTGCGTTTTTAGAAATATTTCTCACGATGATGCCATGAGGCTTGCGACCCCTAGTCTCACGACATCAACTGGCTATATTATCGACAAACTTGGTCTCAAAGGAACTAAAATTGGAGGAGCTCAAGTTTCAACTCATCACGCTAATTTCATTATCAATACTGGCGATGCGACCGCTGCCGACGTGCTAAAATTAATAAACCTAATTAGAGAGAAAGCCAAAGAGACGTATGGTCTTGATCTTAAAGAAGAGATCTTTTACGTAGGAGACATCAGTGGCTAAATTCGAAATCCACGGTGGACATAAACTATCGGGTAAAATCAAGGTGGCGGGCAATAAAAATTCAGTCTTGCCCATTATGACTGCCTGCCTTCTGACAGTTGATACCTGCATTATTGAAAACGTACCCAACATTGCAGACGTTGCAACCATGGCCCAGCTTTTAGAATCAGCCGGAGCTAAGATCACCGGAGTCGGTACTTCAAAACTTACAATCACAGCCAAAGAAATCAAAAAAACCAACTTCCCTGGCGAGTTAACAGAAAAACTAAGAGCCTCGGTGCTTCTCTTGGCACCAATGCTCTGGCGAGTTGGCGAGATCAAAATGGGCTATCCTGGCGGAGATATCATTGGCAGACGTCCGCTTGAGACCCATATTCAAGCGCTAGAATCTTTGGGGGCCACAATCGAAAAACAAAACGATTATTATGTTGCCAAAGGTTCAAAATTTATGGGACGAGAAATATTTCTGCAGGAGGCATCGGTCACTGCAACAGAAAATGCCATTATGGCGGCTGTTGTTGCCGCGGGCCTTACAATTATCAAGCGTGCAGCATCCGAACCTCATGTAGTTGATCTTTGTCAATTTCTCATCAAAATGGGCGCCGTTATATCAGGAATCGGATCAAATGTACTGGCGATCAAAGGAGTTAAAAGACTTAACGGAACAACTCATGAAGTAAGACCTGATCATATTGAAGTTGGCACGTTTGCAATCTTGGGAGCTGTTGCCGGCGGCAAAATCGAAATTTCGCCAATTTTTAAAGAAGACCTGGAAATAATTTTTCTCATCCTTGCCAAATTTGGAGTTGACTATAAACTGGCAGATGACAAACTTGAAGTTTGCGCAAGCAAGCTCAAAGCAGTTGAAAAAGTCGTTACCGATGTTTGGCCGGGATTCCCAACAGACTTAATGGCACCCACAATTGTTTTAGCTACTCAAGCCAGCGGAGTTACACTCCTGCATGACTGGTTATACGAATCCCGAATGTTTTTCGTCGACAAATTACTCTCTATGGGCGCACAAGTAGAAATAGCTGATCCCCACAGAGTTTTAGTTTATGGTCCGACAAAACTTCGCGGACAGCGACTTGATACTCCAGATATTCGCGCTGGCATCGCCCTTGTTATCGCAGCCCTAGCAGCACAAGGTAAGAGCACTATCGAAAAAGCCGAACTTATCGAGCGCGGCTACGAAAATATCGTCCAGCGTCTAACCGAGCTCGGCGCCAAAATTAAACGCACGGCGTAGATTCAATTTATGACCAAAAAAATCAACGTTGCCGTTTTGATGGGCGGTAAATCTGCCGAGCATGAAATCTCACTGATCTCCGGTAGGGAAGTTGCAAAAAACCTCAGTTCCAAAAAATATAATGTCTTGTCAATAACCGTGTCTCGCGATGGAATTACCTGGCAAATAGGCGAGAGACGACAAAATTTACTTGACTCCCCTGCCACAAAGTCGAAAGCAACTTCAGACCACTCATCGATTATTTCAAGAGCGAAAGCGAAAGAAATAAGCTCTCTTATCAAAAATCACAAAGTCGATATCGTTTTTATAGCTATGCACGGTCCAAACGGTGAAGATGGAACAATTCAAGGGTTTTTAGACTTAATCGGTGTACCATACACAGGTTCTGGTGTACTTGCATCCGCACTTGGTATAGACAAAATTTACTCAAGGAATTTATTTACTCAAACGGGTCTTAATGTACCAAGTCATGTTCAAGTTGTTAAAGGCGAAAAGCCAAACAAAGTTTGGTCAAAATTAAAACTGCCTGTTTTTGTCAAACCGCGATTTCAAGGATCTTCTGTTGGTACCAGTATTGTCAAAGGCAAAAAGGATTTAAAAAAAGCACTTAAGTTGGCTTACTCATACGACGACTGGGCCATAGTGGAAGAGTATCTGGAAGGCATAGAAGTAACTTGTGCAGTTTTAGGCAACAATAAGGCTCGCGCCTTACCGCTTGTGGAGATTGCTCCTAAAAAAGACTATTTCGACTACGAGGCCAAATACAATCCAAATTTAACGGATGAGATAGTTCCTGCGCGAATTACTAAAGCCCTAACCCAAAAAGCCCAACAAGCAGCCCTCATTGCCTACGAAACTTTAGGTTGTCAAGGATTCGGTCGAGTAGACATGATTATCAAGGGAAACAAGGTATACGTACTTGAAGTCAATACAATTCCAGGGCTCACGCCAGTCTCGCTTTTCCCCAAAGCCGCCAAGGCCGCCGGAATTTCTTATCCCCAACTTCTTGATAAAATCATCCATTTTGCCACGAGCCCATAATTTTTAATCTACAATTAAAAATTACACCAGCGAGGCCAAAAGGCCGAGACTGTTTTTTGCGAAGCAAAAATATCGCTCGCGAAGCGAGGAAGATATATAGTTTGCGCGAAGCGTGAAAATACTGCCAGGAAGAGATATAATTGAACTTCTTATATGATCAATCTCAACGTTTATCGTGAGGTGAAATCTTGGAAAAAACCGCTACACGCTTCCAAGACATACCTTGCGAAATCTTATCTTAAGCTTCTGCCTCAAATTGAGATTATCGGTATAACAGGCAGTGTTGGCAAAACCCTCACGCAAAACGCCATTGTTTCTGTCCTTTCCCAAAAATTCAAAACCATAACTGGTGACGAAAATCTTGATCCTACATTTAGAATCCCTCAAACAATCCTTGCCGCCAAACCCTGGCATCAAAAATTAGTTTTGGAATATGGGATTGAGCATCCTGGTGACATGGATCATTACTTAGAAATTGCCAGACCTAAAATTGCTGCAGTTACAAAAATTTCACCGACGCATACCAGATACTTTAAAAACGTCGAGGGAGTTTTTGCCGAAAAAGTAAAATTAGTTGAGGCTCTTGATAAAAACGGTTATGCAGTTTTAAATGCCGACGATCCGCAGGTTGCCAAAATGGCCAAACATACCAAAGCTCGCGTAATTTGGTACGGGGCAAAATCCAAAAACGGAGTCAAAATTTCTCACTTTAGAGAAAGTCTTAGAGGATCTAAATTTCGTCTGCACGCCAGTGGTCAGAAAGCATCAGTTTCTTGGAAAGTAGTAGGAAAGCATCAACTTACATCTGCCTACGCCGCCGCCGCAATCGGTATTATCTCTGGCGTGACCCTAAAGCAAATCGCCAAAGGTTTATCGCAAACTAAAGCGCCGCAGCATCGCCTGAATGCCATAAGTACCAAAAACACGAGTATCATAGATGATACTTATAATTCTTCTCCAGCAGCAGCTGCCGAAGCACTGGTCACCTTACAAGATTTAGGTAAACATAAGAAAAAGATTGCAGTCCTTGGTGCAATGTTAGATCTAGGCATGTTATCGGAAAGTGCCCACATTGCGCTTGGCCAAAAAGTTGCCAAGACAAGAATCGATACGCTGGTAACTGTTGGCAAAGTTGCAAAGTTTGTTGCTTCAGCTGCCCAAAAAGCAGGCTTTGCAGGGAAAATCTACAGGGCAACAAATACCGATGATGCGGCAAAATTCATCAAAAAAATCGCCAGTCCCAAAGCCCTAATTCTGGTCAAAGGCTCTCGCCATGCCCATTTGGAGCGGATAATCTATGCGTTACTTGGTCGAGAGACCAAAGTAGAGTGCTACCACTGTGGTATCCTAAAGTAATATGGTTCAAATTTTGGGTTTAATACTGCTGTCTTTCGCGGTCATCAGCGTACTTCTTGTGCCTTTCATCAACATCCTTTACGGGATTAAATTTCAAAGACAAAAACAAAAAACCAAAGACATATTCGAGGTCCGAACGCCAATTTTCGATAGACTCCATGCCCACAAAATCGGAACACCAATGGGTGGAGGCGCGCTGATCATTCTTGTCGTCACTGGCCTTTACATAATGATCGTCAACCTTTCCCCATTTTTGGGAATCGAAAGAACTGCTGTCCACCCGTTCAAAAAAGAAGTCCAAATTCTCTTGTTCACCTTCTTATCTTTTGGTGTACTCGGACTTTATGACGATTTAAGAAAAACTTTTGGTTTTAAAAAAACCAATTTTTGGGGACTTCGTGCCCGATACAAATTTATTATTCAATGGATTCTGGCTCTTTATATTGGTTGGTTTCTCTACACACAACTCGGAATCGCGATCGTCAACGTCACATTTTTTGACATTGCAAGCCTGGGCGTCGCCTATATTCCTTTCTCAGCTTTTGTCATTGTCTCTTTCGCCAATGCAGTCAACATTTCTGACGGCCTTGATGGCTTAGCGTCGGGGCTGCTCTTGGTGTCGCTCATCGCCCTTCTTGTAATGTCCGCGAGTATTCTGGATACGACATTGTCCGCATTTTTGGGCTTATGGATTGGCGCTTTGATTGCCTTCCTTTATTTTAATGTTTGGCCGGCAAGAATTTGGTTAGGTGATGTCGGGGCCCTCGCCTTTGGCGCCACACTTGCTGTTTGCGGACTTCTTCTCGGTAAACCAATTGCGCTAGGAATTATCGGCGGCATGTTCGTTGTAGAAATAGCCTCTTCGCTTTTGCAGATCACGTCCAAATGGATTCGCGGCAAAAAGATTTTTGAGGTTTCTCCTATTCATCTATGGCTTCAACATAAAGGTTGGGAAGAGCCAAGAATTGTTTTTAGATTCTGGCTCGCCCAAACCATGCTGGCAGTCTTTGGTCTTTGGCTTTCTTTCTTTTAACCGATGAACAATAGTCAAATAGGTTTTTTCGATTCAGGTGTCGGCCTGTTTTCAATTTTGAAAGAAACTAAAAAGCTTTTACCTCGCGAAAATTTTGTAATTTTTGCCGATCAGGGACACAATCCTTACGGAGAAAAAACAAAAAGTCAAATCATTAGATATGCCAAAGACGCCACAAATTTTTTGATCAAAAAACATAAGATCAAAATGATGGTTTTAGCCTGCAATACGGCCACAGTTCTTGCTCTTGAGAGTCTTAGAAAGAAATTTGATATCCCGATAGTCGGTACCGTCCCTGCCGTCAAGCCTGCCTTTGGTACCTCAAAAGACACAAGAGTTGCTATTATGTCTACCCCTGCCACAGCCAAAAGTAAGTATTTGGCGAGTCTCATAAAAGACTTTGGAGACAATTCTCGAACCTTTAAAGTAGGCTGCGCCGGACTCGAAGAAGCCATCGAATATGGCAACGAGCGCCTAATATTTGCAACTTTAGATTTTTACCTTGCCAAGATCAAAAAATTTAAACCGGATGTTATTGTTTTAGGTTGTACTCATTATCCTCTCGTCAAAAACCGGATCAAATCGTCTCTACCAAAAGCAAAAATAATCGACTCTGGTCAAGCCATCGCCAGAAGAATAAAAGATATTCTGATAGGAACCAACTCACTTTCAAAAAAGAAAATCGGCGACATTTATTACACTACTGGTGATCCTCGGATATTTTCTAAAATAACGGGAGACTTACTAAAATCTAAAATTGAAGCAGAGTATGCACAAGTCTCGTAAAATTGCCATCGTTGGTTTCGGGAAAGAAGGTTTGTCGGCCGCGAACTTTCTTGCTCAAGATAACCTAATTACTGTATTTGATGATCGCCAAAAACGAGAAATTGACCCAACACTTTTCAAAAGCGTTCGCGCCAAACACGTCAATTTTTGCCTTGGGACAAACTTGCCGAAAGATTTAAAGTTCGACCTAGTGGTCCGATCACCTGGCGTAAGACCTGATCACCTACTCATTAAAAAACTCATCAAAAACGGCGCCACGCTTACCTCACAAATAAAAATATTTTTTGACCGGTGTCCGACAAAAATCATCGGGGTCACCGGCACTAAAGGGAAAGGAACGACGGCAACACTAATCTATGAAATGCTAAAATGTAAATACACTTCTGTTTTTTTGGCAGGCAATATTGGCACGCCAGCACTTGATGTTTTACCAAAATTAACTAGAAAGAGCCTCGTTGTTCTAGAACTGTCTAGTTTTCAACTTTTTGATTTAACCAAAAGTCCTCAGATTGCTGTTATCTTGATGATTACTTCTGAGCATCTTGACTGGCATAAAGACACAAAAGAGTACCAAAAAGCCAAAGAGTCAGTCGTTAGATTTCAGACCAAAGACGACTTTGCAGTTATCAACCAAGACTTTGAAGTTGCCAGAAGTTTCGCGACAAAAACCAGAGCTAAAGTATTTTTTGTATCCACCACCGATATTACCAACGGTGTTTATGTCGCAGGGGATATTGTAATCTCACAAGTTGATAAAAAAAGGGGGGAAAAAGAAGAGATTATCAATACGCAAGATATATTTATCCCAGGTATTCATAATCTGCAAAATGTTGTGGCAGCAGTCGCTGTCGCCAAAATACTTAAAGTGGATACTCATGATATCCGCAAGGTTCTTGAGACTTTCCCTGGTTTACCCCACCGTCTGCAACTGGTAAGAGAGATTGCAGGTGTTAAATTCTACAACGATTCTTTCTCGACCACTCCCGAAACCACAATTGCCGCCATTGATACCTTCCCCGATCCAAAGATTTTAATCTTGGGCGGATCTTCCAAAAATTCAGACTTCGCAAGTCTTGGCCGAAAAATCACGACCGACAAAAGCGTCAAAGGCCTAGTCCTTATTGGTCAAGAACGTGGGCGAATTAAAGCGGCAATTGATGCGGCGGGAACTTTTGGCGGTAAAATCAAGAAGGCCCAAAATATGCGAGAAATTGTCATGATCGCCAGAAGCCTAGCTAAAAGTGGTGATATCATTGTTCTCTCACCCGCTTGTGCCTCATTTGACATGTTTAAAAATTACCAGGATCGGGGAGAGCAATTTACAAAAGAAGTGGGAAGACAAGAACCATGATTAAAACCTTAAGTTTAAAATCTACGAAAAGCCAAATCGATTTTCCGCTTATTATAACAACAGTCGTTTTGGTAATTTTTGGCTTAATTATGATCTATGATGCATCAATCGTAGCCTCATATAGAGATTTTGGTGACCGATTGTATTACCTGAAAAATCAACTTGTCTGGGCAAGTCTTGGGGTTATTGCTATGACTTTCTTTAGTCTTTTTGATTACCATAGGTTAGCTAAAATCGGACCAATCTTATTTTTAATTTCCATATTTTTCTTAATCATTGTCCTGGTACCGCAAATTGGTACCAAGATTTATGGTGCCCGGCGCTGGATTAGTTTTTTGGGTTTCAATTTCCAGCCCTCAGAGCTTGCCAAACTTGCCCTTATTTTTTACCAGACGTGGGTTTTGACAAAATTTCAAAATTTCAAAATGCGTATTTTGGATGTTTTCTATGTCTTGTTCTTACCGACAGCAGTGGCGACAACTCTTGTACTTGCCGAGCCAGACCTTGGATCTGCGCTAATCTTAATTGGTACCGTGCTTGCCACTTATTTTGTTGCAGGAGGTCCAATTTGGCACTTTTTGATACTTATCCCAATAACCATCGCGGCAGCCGCAGCCGCCATAACTGCCCAGCCTTACAGACTGGAAAGACTCAGGTCATATCTAGATCCAAACTTTGACCCGCAGGGTGCCTCTTATCAAATAAGACAAATTTTAATTTCAATCGCCAGTGGAGGTCTTTTTGGAGTCGGCATTGGTAGCTCGCGTGGTAAATTCGATTTCATTCCCGAAGTCCAAAGCGATGCCATCTTTGCTGTCATTGCCGAAGAACTGGGTTTTGTTGGAGCATTATTTTTAATCTCCCTGCTATTCTTTTTGATTACCCGTGCTATCGCCATTGCCAGAGGCGCCCGAGATTTTGAAGGCAAAGTATTGGCAACGGGGATCGCAGCCGCCCTTAGCATTCAAACTCTGGTGAATTTAGCTTCAATGGTAGCCTTAACTCCCCTGACCGGTATTCCTCTACCATTAATTTCTTATGGAGGATCATCGCTTCTAGTGACAACCAGTGCCATTGGCATTCTTGTAAATATCAAAAGACAATCATGATCAGGATTGCGATTTGTGGCGCACACTTAACCCCAGCATTGGCTCTGATTGAAAAGCTGGAAAAACGCGACCGCCAAATCATTTTTTTTGGCAGGAAATATGCCACGGAAGGCGCCAAAAACTACTCAGCCGAATATAGAATAATTCAAAAGAAAAAAAATATCACTTTCTTATCAATAACAACAGGCCGTCTTCAGCGAAAATTCACCAGATTCACAATTCCCTCACTTTTAAAAATTCCCATTGGAGTGATCCAAAGCTTTTTTTACCTCTTAAAATATCGTCCGAGAGTTGTTGTTTCTTTTGGGGGATACTTATCACTACCCGTAGTATTTTGCGCCTGGCTTGTAGGCATAGATTCTCTCGTGCACGAACAGTCAGCTATGCCGGGACTAGCCAACAGAATAAGTTCATTTTTCGCGAGGAAAATCTTTTTAACTTGGCGGCAAACCCTAAAGTTTTTTCCAAAAGAAAAAACTAAAGTAATCGGCAATTTAACTCGGGCGGGAGTCTTTAAAAAAAGTACACCAAATTCAAAAATTCAAAAGTTTTTAGACAAAGACGGCCGTATGATTTTTGTAACCGGCGGCAATCAAGGCTCCCATTTTTTAAATCGAAAGATCACCGACCTTTTGCCAAAACTTGGTCAGTATCTTATTCAAAGAAAAGCTCTGCTTACTCGTAGAGAAGCTCTGCTTACTCGTAGAGAAGCTCTGCTTACTCGTAGAGAAGCTCTGCTTATTTTCCATCAAGTTGGCACAGCTAATTTTGAGGGAGATTTAGATAAAGCCAGAAAAATCGCCAGCTCCTCTTACTTTGCCGCCGATTATCTCGGGCCGGATGAGATAGGAGCAGTCCTGGCGCGTGCCGATCTGGTAATTGCCCGTTCAGGTGCCAACACAGTTTGGGATTTGGGAGTGGCCGCCAAAGTTGCAATTTTAATTCCCCTGCCGATTTCTGCTAGCGGTGAACAAGAAGTAAACGCTAAGATCCTAGAAAATGCTGGATCAGCGATTGTTATTCTTCAACATGACGCTAGTGAGGCATCTTTAGAAAAAGCAATCACCAGAGTTTTTCAAGAGTACGAGCTCTTTAAAGCCAAAGCCAAAAAGTTTTCACAAACTTTACCCCAAACTGCAGCGCAAAGTTTAGCCCAAGAAATATCGCTATGAAAAAACTTCTGATGGCACTAGCTGTAATTTTGGTACTTGTCATCTCAGCTCTGGGGGTGCTCCAATTTCAAAAGAGCAAGAAGGACTCGGGAGGACAGCAAAATCCTTCACCTTCACCTTCTCCTTCGTCTGTTGTCAAAATTGAGGGCACCAATCTTGCTATAACTCTCCAAAATAAGGTGGTTACCTCACAAGAGAATCTACCTGTTCTTTATTTGCCTCAGGCCGGTAGTATTGTTGAGGGACAAACTGTCGAAGATAAAGAGATCATCTTTGCCACAAAATTAGCAAGTCTTCTTACTAAAACCGATTTTCAACCAAGAGCTATTAGAATTATCAGCGCGCGCGAAATCGTCGTTTACGACGCGTTTCAAAAAATTGCCGTCACAACTAGCGAAAAAGAAGCAGATTTACAGGTTGACTCTTTACAGCAAACTCTAGCTGCGACTAAAATAAGCGAAGCTTCTCTACGAGTAGATGGTGACAAAATCACGAAAATTGATCTACGTTTTGAAAAACCGGTTATTACATTCAAGTAAATATTTTTCCATATGGCTAAAGATCACATAGTAGTCGGCATCGACATTGGATCCTCTAAAGTTACCACCGTCATTGCCACGTTCGAAGACCATACGCCGAATATTATCGGCGTTTCAACTGTCGAAAGTCGCGGCCTGAGAAAAGGTCAGGTTGTCGATATAGAAGAGGCAGTCGCTGCCATCACAGGCTCGCTGGAAGCAGCCGAAAGAATGGCCGGATACTCGGTAGGGGCTACCTTTGTCTCAGTAGATGGTATCCACATTGAGTCTCAAAACAGTAAAGGGGTTGTCGCCATTGGCAACCCTAACGGTGAAATTGAAGACACAGATGTCGCCAGAGTTGTCGAAGCTGCTCGTGCCATCTCTCTGCCATCATCGCGAGAAATCCTCCATGTTATTCCCAGATATTTTGTAGTTGATTCTCAATCTGGGGTTCGCGATCCAATGGGTATGACCGGTGTTAGGCTTGAGGTGGAAACTCATATTGTCACCGGAGCAGCTACAGCTCTGAGAAATATCGCCAAATGCGTCAGTCAGGTCGGCGTTGACGTTCGGTCACTGGTTTTTTCTGGTCTGGCATCTTCATATTCAGTTCTTTCCGATACTGAAAGAGAGCTCGGTGTCATTTTGGTAGATTTTGGTGGAGGCACAACCGACATCTCTATTTTTACTGAAGGAAGTCCCGCTTACAGCAGTGTTCTGCCGGTTGGCGCCAGAAATATTACCAATGATCTAGCCATTGGCCTGCGAGTTTCTCTAGACTCTGCTGAGAAAATTAAACTGGCACTCTCCAGGCCCCCGAAGTTGGCAGTCGAGCCGGACGAGGAAGGTATCCCCCGCGAAAGAAAAGAGGCAGACGAAATCGATTTAGCTGTCCTTTCACTCGAAGAAGATTTGCGAAAGGTTTCCAAGAAGACTTTGGTCGATGGCATCATGAGACCTAGACTGCGCGAGATCTTGAACATGGTTAAAATTGAAATCCAAAAATCTGGACTTGGTGGCCTGACACCCTCCGGTGTTGTTTTAACCGGAGGCGGAGCTCAAACTGTTGGTATGGTCGAGCTGGCCAGACAAGAACTTGGCATGCCCACCAGAATTGGTCTCCCCCAAGGTGCCACCGGTCTGATAGACGAAATTGCCTCCCCGGCTTATGCTGTTGCTCTTGGCCTGGTACTGCACGGTGCCCAATTTCAACAAGAGGAAGTAAGGCTACCAATAGTCGGTCGTATTGAAATCAAAGGCGTCATCACCCGCGGCATCGATTTTATCAAATCCCTTCTGCCGTAATTGCAAGCCCAACCCTTGCAAACCGGAGCCTCTTGTGTTAAATTGTAGCGCGAAAAAGTCCTCAAGGCCCACATGCTAATTAAACCCGACGTTAACAGATTTGCCAAAATAAAGGTCCTCGGACTCGGCGGCAGCGGTTGTAATGCCATCAACTCCATGATCGCCACATCTCAAATTCAAGGTGTTGATTTTGTGGCGGTCAATACTGACCAGCAACACCTCCTGGCCAATCAAGCGCAAACCAAAGTCCAAATCGGTGCCAATCTCACCAAAGGTCTGGGCGCTGGCGCTGATCCCCAAATCGGCGAAAAGGCCGCTCAGGAATCGCTTGAACAAATAAAAGAAGTTATTCAGGG
Organism: Patescibacteria group bacterium; assembly: GCA_038078475.1. GTDB lineage: Bacteria > Patescibacteriota > Microgenomatia > Curtissbacterales > GWA2-41-24 > JBBTZR01. Next base: position 8,930 of record JBBTZR010000001.1, on the reverse strand, counting down.
TGCTGACATGGCCTTTATAACTTATGGAGCCGGCGGCGGTACCGGCACAGGAGCCGGTCCGATTATTGCCGACTTGGCTAGGAAGCTCAACATCCTAACTGTGGCAGTTATCACCAAGCCCTTCGCCTTTGAAGGTACCCGGCGTATGGTTGTTGCCGAAGACGGAATCACAGTTCTTCGCGAGAAAGTAGATACCCTAATTGTCATCCCCAATCAAAAACTTTTAGAGGTTGTTGACAAAAACGTATCTCTCTTGGAGGCTTTTAAACTCGCTGACTCTGTTTTGACCCAAGGTGTACAGGGTATTTCCGACATTATCGTCATGCCCGGCCTCATCAACGTCGATTTTGCCGACGTCAGGACAGTCATGACCGACGCCGGTTCAACGCTCATGGGGGTTGGCACCGCTTCTGGCGAAAGCAGAGCTGCCATCGCTGCCAGAAATGCCATTGCCTCACCGCTCCTGGATACCTCAATCGAAGGTGCCAGAGGCGTACTCTTCAACATTACCGGCGGTTCCGATATGACTATGACCGAAGTCGATGAAGCTGCCAAGGTTATCACAGCCGAGGCAGACCCAGATGCCCAGATCATCTTCGGTGCCGCCATTGATGAAAAATTGATCGATCAGGTTAAAGTGACCGTTATAGCCACCGGCTTTGATGAGACCAGGAGAAGATTTGCATATGTAACCGCAGAAGATGGACAACTCCAAGAAGTTCCGACTCAAGAGCAGGCCGAGCCAGTAGTTGATGAGGACGAATTCGACATCCCCACATTTCTAAGGCAGATTAGATAGACTAAGAAGCCGAGAAGAATTTTTGTTTTATTTCCCGAGGCAAAACCTTGCTCTCTCTCTCAAAAAATTCAGAAGCTTTGAAAATCTCTATTAAAAGTGGTTTGCCTTTCTCGGAAACACTTACAAGACCGTTGTCTACTTCGTAAGTATCATCAATTTTCCCGCGAGAGAGCTCGAGCATCAATATATCTTCCTCTTTATCATAATGTACTTTCATACTTACCTCTCCTTGCGATATGCAAAGTAATCACAGTAATTATATCATCTTCTCTCCTTAATACTACTCGAAGAATATGACTTTCATCTACTAAGCTCATTACTGTTTCCTGTCCATGTCTTGACATACCTTTCCATTTTGGATTTAACACTGTTTCCCGAATCTTCTTTTTTGATATATTCCATCCCAATCTTTTTAATGTTGGTAACTTATCCCTTAAAGCATGTTTTGTGTACACAATTTTCATAACGATATTCTAGCAAAAATTTCTATTATGAAATTAAAAGAAAACTACGGGATAGTCAAAGTAGGAGAGTTGAGGTCATGACCCTGAGTTGACCGAAGGGCTAAATTCCAAAAACCGCCGATTTTGCGACGATTTATTTTCGAGGCTAACCAAGGCTAATCTCCCATAGACGCACAACTTTAATTGTGCGACGCTTTTTTTATCAATTGGTTCCCAGTTGATGAGGTATTGACAACAATACTAAAGCGTTTTATTATTTGAATAATCGTTCAAATACTATGACCAAATATCAAAAAATTAAAAATGAGTTAAAAAGTGAAAAAAGACTGCTTGAATGTGCAAGGCAATTAGGGGTTGTTGGTGACGCTACAAGACTTAAGATTTGTTATCTCCTCTGTCATCACCCAGAGATGAGTGTTAGCGATATGGCAGATGTTATTGAAGCTTCTGTCTCAACTGTTTCCCATAGTCTTAAAAAACTCCTGAAATTGCAATTGGTTAAAAGAAGAAAAGAGGCCCAAACTGTCTATTATTCTTTGAGAAAAACGAACTTCACCAAGACATTAAAAGATTTTATTACGTGAGCATGAGAGGCAACGATTCAAAATTAACTTTGCTAGTGATGCTTGCTGCGGTGGTTTGCTGTAGTCTCCCTTTATTGTTTCTTGTAGGTGGAGGATCTGTACTCTCCATAGTCATAAGCAACTTTACTAATAATATCTTTCTATTGGTTTTAGGACTTATTCTTGCAGTGGTATTTGTTTGGCTGTTTCTAAAAAAGAAGAGAAATCATGAATACCATTCTTAAAAGATTACAAACAGTTCTACTACCAATACTCGGAGCAGGAGCCATCGGGGTATGTCCTTTGTGCTGGATAGGTTCTGCCTCGCTCTTAACTTATTTTGGTCTTGGAGTCGTTATTCCCTTTTGGCGTTGGATAGGGTTTGGTTTTATAGCTATTGGTGCAGTAGGATTTATACTCGATTACCGATCTCACAGAAATCCTTATCCGCTCTTACTTCTTGCCCTAGGCGGAATTCTTCTCTATGTTGGTCGCTACGTATTCCTAAGCACATGGGGAGCATGGCCAATTTGGGGATTAGGCGGATTGTTAGTTCTTGGAGCAGTAATTTACAACAAAAAACTTTTTAGGAAGGAGCATAAAGTTCATGAATAAGTATGACCTAATCATTATCGGTGGGGGAGCAGGAGCATTTGCAGCAGCCATCAAGGCCAATGATCTAGGTGCAAAAACAGCTTTTGTTAATGCAGGACTCCCTCTTGGCGGTACTTGTGTCAATGTGGGCTGTGTCCCAAGTAAAACCTTATTGAAAATCGGTGAGATTGCTTACTATGGAAATCATGGTTTTGGGGCTATCTCTGGAAAACTTGAAGCCGACTTTAATAAGGCCATCCAGTATGAACTCGATTTAGTAGATAAAATGCGTCATGACAAATATACAGAGGTGCTTTCTAATCTTGAAAATGTCACGCATTTTGAGGGTAAAGCAAAGTTTGTGTCAAAAAATGAAATAATGGTAGATGATAAAAAACTTACTGGAGAGAAATTCGTAATAGCTTCTGGATCTACGGCTCTGCCCCTACCTTTAGACGGAATTGGTAAGGTTGACTACATAACTCACATAGATGCTCTCAAACTCAAAAAACAGCCTAAATCTATGGTAATTATTGGAGCGGGGCCTCTGGGTTTGGAGTTTGCCCAAATGTATCACCATTTTGGAACTAAAGTTACCATTTTACACAAAGACCAATTTGTAATGCCCAGAACTGAACCAGAACTCTCAGATGCACTGCAAAAGTATCTTGAGGATGAGGGGATTACCATTTTCGTTAATGCCAAAAGCAAATCTGTAAGAAAGGAAAATAATGAAATTGTTGTCACTTTTGAAATTGACGGCAAACAACAAGAAGTAAGAGGTGAGGTTTTAATGTTTGCTGTAGGCAAAACTCCTAACACCAAGGATCTAGATTTAGAAAAAGCAGGAGTAGAAATAAATGAGAGACAAGCCATTAAGGTAAATGACGAAATGAAGACAACCGCAGATCATATTTGGGCAGCGGGGGACGTAATAGATAAACCCTTAAGGCTTGAGACCACTGCTGGTAAAGAAGGGAGTATCGCAGCCGAGAACGTCTTAAGAGACACTAACCGAACAATGGATTACTCCGCTGCTCCTTATGCAGTTTTTACTACCCCTAACTTAGCGGGAGTGGGCAAGACTGATGAGGAAGCAGTTGGTGGTGGCCTAAAGTGTACCTGTAACACTTTTCCTTTTGAGTACGTACCAAAAGCAGCCATTATCAATGAAACAAGAGGACTTGTTAAAATCGTTGCCAATAATAATACTCACCAGATTTACGGCGTTCATATACTAGGACCAGAAGCTGCCGATTTGATACACGAAGCTACAATGATTGTCAAAAATAAAATGACTCTCGAGGACGTTATCGACACAGTTCATGTTTTCCCAACTTTATCAGAGTCAATAAAATTGACAGCCCAAAGTTTTTTCAAAGACGTTGCTAAATTAAGCTGTTGCATAGAGTAGATGGTACCCCTTGCTAATTCATCTTTAATTAGTTAATCTAGACTTACCTTTTGATGACTCAAGAATGGTTAATGCCGTTCTTAGGGAGTATTTGAGTAATTGAACCTAAATAGGGTACATGACTTAGGAATCCCCACATTCCTCAGGCAGATAAGGTAGAATCCAATTAATGTTAATCGCAATCGGCAGCAAAAACCCGGCGAAAATTAAAGCGGTCAAAATTGTTGTCAAAAAGCTCTTGAAACTTCTCTAAACCCAAGCTGCCAAAATCGCACCCATAACCACCAGCGAAACCAAGTAGTAAGCTACGTTTATCAGATACAGTTGGAACGGTTTGTTCTCAAAAACAAAAGAATTAAGACCAACCGTTGCCACGAATCCAAGCCAGGCCAAAGCACCAACTTTAGCCCCTCCGATAGCAGTTTGCGACCAGGCCAACTTAACTAAAACTGCCAATACAAATGCCATCAAAAGAGACGCTAAAACCATAATTCCGTATTTAGGCCCCATCTCTTTTTGCGATTTTTTGAGAGCTTCTTGGGTTAAGCCAAGAAGCTTCACCCAAGGTTTTCCAAAAACCGGCATAGAGTACCAAGCGAAGCCAATTGCCATACTGGCAACTGCCGCCACCACAACTGCTAAATAATTAACAGTTGGCAACATATCGTTATCACCTCCCCTCTGCCCATGGTTCTACCGCGAAACTATTATACTGCCCACCATTTGTGGCCAGTGAGCACTGCAATGATAATTATACTGACCAACGGTTTCGAAAATAGTCTCAAAAGTCTCGCCGCTTTTGATCTCGCGGGAATTTTGCGAAGGGAAATATGTGTGCTGAGGATGAGTTTCCGTATTGACATAATGACCGTCCTCATCTTCATTGATCCAAGTCACACGAGTTGCAGGTGAGATGATAATTTTGGCAGCATCAAATTTAAAATCGCGCATTTTAATAGTGACTTCGCTTTGACCTCGCAAGTCTTGATACTCGGACAGCTTTGTTGAGTCAATACTAAATTTAAACTGCCCGTCGCCACAGGCACCATCTGCCCGGCAGGCAGTATAATTGACCATGTAATTTCCGTCCGGCATCCCAGGTCTCGTGCCTCGCTTAAGAATAGTATTTGTGCCCTCGATTAAAACCTCGCCTTCTGCCCACTCAAGGCGATTGGCGTCAAGAACGGAAATTTTACTTCCGGGTACTATATCAAGATTAAAATTAACTGTTATGTTTACCGGAGCAGCAGCATAGGTTTCGTCGTGTTGCGGAGTTGAATCGACAAAATTCTGTGCGCGAACTTGCTCACCTTCACGATTTACCGGATGTTGGGAAAGTTTGTCGGTAAAGTTTAACGCCAAGATAGCCAGAATTATTACGGCACAAACTAAAAGTATCCTAGATGGAGTTTTCACTGCAGTTTGAGGAGAAAACCAAAAGAGCCTTCATGACAACTGCCGTCTGGCCAACAAGCCGTATAATTGACTTTGTAACTACCGGATTCTGCTGCGTTCAAATTGGTGCTCATTGAGAGCTTGTCTTGGGCAATAGTCGTGGTGCCGGAAACTTCTTTTCCATTTACTGTCACAGTTATTTTAGAATCGCTTACTAAGTCGAAGTTAAATGTAATTGTTACCTTATCAGGAACCGAAGATAAAACCGCATTATTTATTGGAGTCGAAGAAACATAGTGCGGACTTTTTATATTTTCAAATTGCTCTTGGACTGTGGTCTCTTGAGTCTCTTGATTTTGGGCCGGTGGCGTTGTCGCAGTCTTCTCATGGCTGCAACCGACAAGAACCAAAGTCAGAAGGAGAATGAAAAGAAGAGAAAGCTTACTGCCCATGCGTTCCTACAATATAAAGGGTT
>JBBTZR010000001.1:0-3126 GCA_038078475.1 Patescibacteria group bacterium | reverse complement strand
CCCTTCTTAATCTCGTTAATTCGTCTGTCAGAAATCCCAAAATGATGAGCAATTTCATGCTCGACTGTATCAATAATCAGCTTTCGAATTTTCTTCTCGTCTCTTCTTGCCAAAAATTCAATCGGGCCTTTGTAAATAGTAATCTTGTCAGGAATCTGTAAACCTTGCCATCTTCCCCAAACAGTTTTTGGAACGCCATAATAAAGTCCAAAAAGCAGTAGCCCTTTTGCAATATAGCTCCTAGGCCAATGTTCAACCACAACGCTTACGTTATCTAGCGCCTTTTTAAACTCTTCGGGTAAGGCGACAATAGCTTCATCAACCAAATTTTCAAATTCGCTAGTTTCCATTGAGTTTAAATTTTACCATTCTGCTAGAATTATTCCTGTGATGTTTAGAGAAGAAAGAAAATTTAAAAATTCACGAAATTTAACTCTTTCCGCAATTTATGAGGGCGAAAATCGTAGTGCTCCAATAGTGGTCATGTGTCATGGATTTCAAAGTTCAAAAGATAACCCGATTACTAGCCGTGCTCTTGCTCAAAAGTTAACCGAAAGGAGACTTTCGGTTCTGCGGTTTGATTTCACCGGCCATGGAGAATCAGAAGGGAATTTTAATGAGATTGATCCCATAACAGGCTTGGATGATTTAAAGTGTGCAATTAAAAGTTTAGGTAAAAGAAAGATTGCTTTCTATGGTTCGAGTTTCGGTGGTTATGTTGCTCTGCTTCAGGCATCAGACCACCCAGTTCTGGCGCTTGCTCTTAAGGCCCCAGTGTCAGACTGGAGAGAAGTGCAAATCTCCGCCAATCGAGGGTTCAGATTTCGTCAGGCTGTCAACGGTATTGATATCTACAAGCTAGCCAAAAATATCAAAACCCCAACCTTAATTATCCATGGGGATCAAGATGATGTTGTTCCAATTGAACAAAGTCAAAAGCTACTCAAATCGATCGGCTCCAAAGACAGAAAGCTTAAGATTATTCGTGGTGCCGATCACGATATCAGAGGCGATAATTTAGAGAGAGTAAATACCCTCATTGCCACTTTTTTCAAAGAAAATCTGTTGAACTAACCTCAGTCATCTGACATAATTAGCTTTGGATGACAAGCAAACTTAGATTCAAACCAGTTGATCCAAGTGTAAGGTTCCCAAAACTTGAGGAGGAAATTATCAAGTATTGGAAAGAAAACAAAATCTTCGAAAAATCGCTAGCCAAAAAAACACCTAAGGGAGAATGGACATTTCTCGACGGACCGCCTTTTATAACCGGCTTGCCACATTACGGTAGTCTACTTTCCAGTATCCCCAAAGATCTCTTCCCAAGATATAAAACCATGAATGGCTGGCGAGTCAGAAGAGTTTGGGGATGGGATTGTCATGGCCTGCCGGTCGAAAACAAAGTAGAGGAAAAACTAGGAATCAAAAGGAAAAAAGACATTGAAGAAAAAATTGGCGTCAAAAAATTTATCGATGACTGCAAGCTTTACGTTAAGAATGTTTCCAGCGAATGGGAATGGTACGTAGACCATGTCGGCAGGTGGGTTGATTTTAAGAATGCTTACAAAACCATGGATTTGTCCTATATGGAGACTGTCGTGTGGGTCTTCAAACAAATGTATGAAAAAGGCTATATCTACAAAGGACTTCGAGTTTCACTCTACTGCCCTCATTGTGCTACTCCAATTTCCAACTTTGAAGTGGCTATGGATGCTGACAATTATCAAGAAATTGCCGAACCAGCAACCACTTATAAGTATCAGCTCAAAGATGAAAAAGACACTTATCTTTTGGCATGGTCAACCACACCCTGGAACAAATTAGTCACATCAGCCCTTGCCGTTAACCCAAAACTCAGGTATGTAAAAGTATCCCAGGGTAGCGAGAACTACATTCTCGCAAAATCTACTCTTAAAATGCTTAAAAAGCCTTATAAAATTCTCCAAGAATTTCTCGGGAAAGAACTAATCGGTCGCCAGTTTATTCCCCACTATGATTTCTATCAGATTGATAAGGGCAAAAAAGCATTTATTGTTGTCGGCGCAGATTTCGTTACAGCAGAAGAAGGAACCGGGATCGTAACCCTCGCCGCTTACGGAGAAGAGGATTTAGCAACTTTACAAAAAGAAAACATTCAGGTAGTCATGCATTTGGATGAAGAAGGCATGCTTAAAAAAGATGTCCCAAAGTGGGGGGGTATGTATTATCTAGACGTTAATAAACTAGTCAACGCGGATCTAGCGAAAAAAGGTCTCATCTATAAGGAGGATTCTTATTCTCACACTGTTCCCAGATGTTGGAGGTGTCAAACCAGGCTTATATATGCCCCTCAAAATGCTTGGTATGTAAATGTTCAAATCCTCAAGGACAAACTTAGGGAGACAAACGAAACAGTTAATTGGTTCCCCGAACATTTTAAGTACGGGCGTTACTTAAAAAGCTTAGAGAATGCACCCGATTGGTGTATATCAAGAAGCAGATATTGGGGCTCGCCTGTTCCAGTTTGGGAATGTCCTGACGGACATAGAACTGTTCCTGGATCCATAAAAGAACTCGAGGGGTTAGCTGGCCAAAAGATAATTGATCTACATAAACCCGAAATCGATGAAGTAACTATCAAATGTGATAAATGTCAAAAGCAAGCAAAAAGGGTGCCAGAAGTTTTGGACAGTTGGATCGAAGCTGGTTCAGCCCCATATGCTGAACGCCATTATCCATTCGAAAAAGGTCTTGATTTAAAAAAGTTTTTTCCACCGGATTTTATTACAGAATATACAGGACAGATTCGCGCTTGGTTTTATGTGTTGCACGTTATAGCAACTGCCCTTTTTGACAGCCACGCTTTCAAAAATGTACTTGTCTCTGGCGTCATTTTAGGGACAGATGGCAGAAAAATGAGCAAAAACTACAATAATTATCCGGACCCCAAAGAGCTTCTGCAAAAATACGGCGGGGACGCCCTTCGCCTCTATCTCATGGGTAGTCCGGTAATGCGTGGGGAGGACATTTCAATTTCGGAGGTGGACTATAGGAATCAAGCAAGAGGGCTAATGACTTTATGGAATATTTATAACTTTTTCGTTACTTATGCGAATATGGATGGATGGACTCCATCAAACAAAAGAT